>NZ_DASZBA010000172.1:0-4969 GCF_035944575.1 Noviherbaspirillum sp. | reverse complement strand
CGACGTCATGTCGGCGACCTATGCGGCACGCTTCAACATCCTGCCGATCGAACTCACGCCGACCGACATCGTCATCGCCTCGACCGAGCCGTTCATCGGTGAGTGGGAAGCGGAGATCTCCAAGATCACCCGTCGCAACATCAAGCTTGTCATTGCCAATCCGCTCGATATCGCGCAGTACACCGCCCAGTTTTTTACACTTGCCAAATCCATCAAGGGCGCGCACAAGCTGAACGGCCAGGACCTTGCGCTGCGCAACAACTTCGAGCAACTGGTCGAGCTCGGCAACAGCAACAAACAGGTCGACGCGAACGACCAGCACATCATCAATATCGTCGACTGGCTGTGGCAGTACGCCTTCGAACAGCGCGCATCGGATATCCACCTGGAGCCGAAACGCGACTTCAGTGCCATCCGCTTCCGCATCGACGGCATCCTGCACCAGGTGTACCAGGTGCCCGCAACGGTGATGATCGCGATGACCGCGCGCATCAAGCTTCTTGGCCGGATGGACGTGATCGAGAAACGCCGTCCCCAGGACGGCCGCATCAAGACCCGCACCGCGGCCGGCCAGGAAATCGAACTGCGCCTCTCAACCCTGCCGACCGCCTTCGGCGAGAAACTGGTCATGCGGATTTTCGATCCGGAAGTCATCGTCAAGACGCTTCCGGAACTCGGCTTCCCGCCCGATGACGCGATGCGCTGGGACGCCCTGACCGCCCGGCCGCACGGCATCGTCCTCGTCACCGGCCCGACCGGCTCCGGCAAAACCACGACCCTGTACACCACGCTCAAGGCGCTGGCCACGTCGGAGGTCAACGTCTGCACGGTCGAAGACCCGATCGAAATGGTGGAAGCGTCCTTCAACCAGATGCAGGTGCAGCACGGCATCGACCTGTCCTTCGCGGATGGCGTGCGCGCCCTGATGCGGCAGGACCCAGACATCATCATGATCGGCGAAATCCGGGACCTGGAAACGGCCGAGATGGCCATACAGGCTGCTCTTACCGGCCACCTGGTGCTGTCGACATTGCATACCAACGATGCGCCTTCGGCGGTCATGCGCCTGCTGGAACTTGGCGTGCCGTACTACCTCCTGGAAGCCACGCTGATCGGCATCATGGCGCAGCGCCTGGTGCGCACTCTTTGCCAATCCTGCAAGTCGCCGGACGGCAATCTGGGCGACGATATCTGGGAAAGCCTGGTCGACGGCCGGGACATTCCGAAACCGGCGAAAATCTATCGGCCTGTAGGCTGCCCGGAATGCCGGCAGACCGGCTTCCGCGGGCGTGTCGGCTTGTACGAGCTGCTGACCGTGACGCAGACTTTCTCCAAGATGATCAAGCAGGAAACCGACATTCATGCCCTCAAGCAGCAAAGCATTCGGGATGGCATGAAACCCCTGCGCATTGCGGGGGCCCTGAAAATTGCTGAAGGGGTCACAACCGCGGACGAGGTACTGAAAGTTACGTCGGCGCTGACCTGACTATTTTTGTCATGGTCAGCGGCGGCAGCTGAACTGTAAAAATTGCTACACATCTAAGAGCATTAACCTGTTCTTCGGAGTTGCAATGAAACGCTTTTCTTACCTCATCACAATAGGCATATGCGCCGCTGTTCTTGGCGGATGCGCAACCACCACCCTGCCGGCGAGCGATGACGCGACCCAGCCGGTCGCTCAGCAGGCACCGAGCAATATGCCGGCCGATCCGTATGGACGGCGCGGCGTCAATCTCGGAATCGGCATCGGAAGCTGGGGTGGCCGGGCCGGCGGCGGCATCGGCGTAGGGTACGGCTGGTAAAAGCCGGTCGCATGATGAAAAGGCTGCAACCTCATCCGTTGCAGCCTTTTTCTTTTGAGAAGTTCGGCTAAGCGCAATGAACGGGAATATGATTCGATAGTGTCGTTTTTCTTCTGTGCAACGATCCGGGCTGTTTCACGCAGGAATATCATCTGTTATCATTTGGCCAACAACGTTCCACAACTTTCTGGGGCTCGAGATGACTCAAGTGCTTGCATCCGAAAACACCGATCAATCCCCACGCAGTTTCGTCCTGGAAATGCTGGGTTTCTCCGGTCCCGAGAAGGAAATGCTCGCATCGACCTTCCGCCTTACCAGCCGCCGCGTCTTTACCTACAATGAACCGGCATCGCCGGCAGATCGCAGTGACGTATATCTCGTCAATGCCGACAATCCAGCTGCGCTTGCACAACTCCAGGCCCGATCACCCAATGTTCACGCACCCGCCGTTCTGATCGGCAAGATTTCCGCCCCTTCGTCCTGGCCGGTGGTAGAAAAACCGGTGCGATGGATGAGGCTGTTCGAACAGCTCGATGCCGTCATGCGCGCGGCATTGCAGCAGCGCGCCCGTAGAGTGCAGACAGAGATGGGCGACTGGGATGGTCATACGTTCCGGCGTGCGGTCGACAGGAATGCGCCGCCGGTCCTGGCTGGCGTGGAAACCCGGCCGACCGATTCGGTTCTCGTCGTAGACGACAGCGCGACCGTCCGGGCTTTCATGCGCGCAAAGCTTGCGCCTTTCCGTTTCGATGTCGACTATGCGGAAAATGGCGAGACAGCAATCGATATGGCCCAGTCCAAGCAGTACACCTGTATTTTCCTCGACATCATGATGCCCGGCATCGATGGCTACCAAGTCTGCAAACGCATCAAGTCCAGCCCTGCAACCAAGGATGTGGCGGTTGTCATGCTGAGCAGCAAATCCTCTTCGTTCGATAAGTTCCGCGGAAGCTGGGCCGGCTGCAATGCTTATCTCGGCAAGCCGGTCACCGAAGATGAATTGCTTGCAACCATTGCCCGCTTCCTGCCGAGCGCACGCCGGGTAGCCACGGCAATTCTGGAAAAAGCTTCCTGACCCCCTCAGCCTGGATCGGTCAGCCGAGTTCGATCAGCACCGGCTGGTGATCGGACGCGTCGCTTCGTGTATCGACGCGGATATCGCGCAATCTGGGCTTCAGATCGTCGCTCACAAACACAAAATCGAAGGTGAACGGCGGCCCCGGCCACAGCGTCTTTTCATACAGACCGACGGTCGGTGCATGCGGAATACCAGGACGCAGGCATTCCCAGGCATCACGGTATGGCGGCGTAACACCATCAATCGGCTTCATCAGGAGCTGCCGGTCTTCTGATTCTGGTAGAAAATTGCAATCGCCGGTTAATATCGCCGCTGCCCCGCGCCGCGGATGGAAGAATGGGCCGTCCGACGGTTCCCCGTCCGGTATTGTCCGGGCGTGTCCGACCGCTTCGGCATGCAACTGCCTCAGTCGCTCGATCTGCGCATGGCGCTGTATCGCAGAATAGTATTCAAGATGCGTGGTGGTGACCCGAATCAGGCCAAGCGGCGTATCCAGAGTTGCCTCGAGTGCGATCCTTTGCATGCTCAGCACCCCCGGATCCGCAGGCCACGGCAGCAAATGCCGGAATACCTGCATGACGGGATACCGCGAAAGAATCATGTTGCCGAACCGCCGCCGCCCTCCCTCCGTATCCGGCACATCGGTTCCGATGCCCTGGATTGCCATAAAGTCCGGCAAACCAGACGCAATGCTCGCAAACTGATCGCTGCGGTCATTGGCGGCAAGCTCGGCAGCGCCGTATCCTGACGACACCTCCTGCAGGCAGAGGACATCGAAATCAGCCAGCTGGCGCGCGTGATCCAGGATGCGCTTGATGTCGACACGGCCATCGACACCACGTCCCCATTGAATATTCCATGTGATCAGTTTCATCGCGATCCGGTCGGGTTGAAAACACTTGCAAAAATTGAACTTTCATCTGCCATCGCATTCTGCCTTGATAGGACCGCGCTGAAAGTGACGTGTCATATGCAGACTTAATTTTTATACCATTTTGATGAACCGACAAGCTGTAACTTGGAGGCAGTGCCCATGGAAATCGAATTGAAACTGTTGATTAGCCCCGAGCACGTGGAAACGCTGCGCAAGCATCCATTACTGGAAAAGCATGCCGTTAAAAATCCTCGGGTACAGGAACTCGTCAGTACCTATTTTGATACACCAACCTTTGAAATACGGCGTTGCGATGCGGCGCTGCGTGTGCGGCAAGTGAATGGCGACAACTGGATACAAACGCTGAAGGGGGGCGGCAAGGTGGAAGCCGGCCTTCATCAGAATAACGAATGGGAATGCCGTGTCGAAAGCGCCGCGCCGGACCTTGCCGCACTGCGCGATCTGGTGGAACCGGGCACACAGTGGTATGCCTTGCTGCAAACACCGGCGCTGTCCGAGCGGCTTCTACCGATGTTCACCTCGCGCGTCACCCGTACCGTATGGAAGCTTGCCCTGAAGGAGGAAGACGGTGACGACAACGCGGCCGCAAGCACCGAGATCGAATTCGCACTCGACGAAGGCGTTCTGGAGCGCAACGACGTAAAGCTGCCGATCAGCGAAGTCGAGCTTGAGCTCAAAGCAGGCAGTCCCCAGCAGCTTTTCGATTTTGCGCTGAAACTGCTGGACGACGTGCCCATGCGCATCGGAAATCAAAGCAAGGCGGAGCGCGGTTATGCCCTTTGCATGCCGCGACAGCGCTCTGCAGTCAAGGCGGCAAAGCTGTCCTTGTCGAAAGACATGACGGTGGGGCAGGGCTTGCAATCCATCATCGGCAACTGCCTTTTGCAGATCCAGGAAAATGAAACCGGCGTCGTGCAAACCCATGATCCGGAAAGCGTGCATCAGATGCGCGTCGGCATGCGGCGACTGCGCTCGGCACTGGGAATTTTCAAGGAGCTTGCACCTTGTCCGCCGGCGCTGCTGGAAGAAATCAAATGGACGGCGAACCAGCTGGGAGCCGCCCGCGACTGGGAAGTGTTGTCGGGGTCGACATTGGCCCCAGTCGCGCGGGCGGCATCCGAGGATGAAGGCATGACGGCTCTGCAGCAGGCGGCATTGCAGCTTGCCCAGGAACGCCGGGACGCCGCCGCGTCG
>NZ_DASZBA010000171.1:0-24470 GCF_035944575.1 Noviherbaspirillum sp. | reverse complement strand
AAATTAACAAAACTTTATCGGATAATGCAGCACTCGAGATATGGGTTGAAGTCATCGAAAACTATCCGGAAAGACGAATTGACGTTGCGCAAAATCGAACAATTCCAGAGGAAGTTATGCAGATTCTCGCTTCTTTTGATGATGCGACTGTGCGTTCGCTAATTGCACAAAAGCGACGGTTAGTTCCCGACTTGTTCCCGCTACTTGCAAGAGACCAAGACGAGACGGTGCGCATAGCAATTGCCGCTAATCAAAAAATTCCTCTCGAACTTGTAAGGAGTTTAACCACTGATTCTATTGAAAGCGTGGCTTCCGTTGCAGAATATAACTTGCGAGAGCGGTTAAAGAACGTTAAGAATCCCAAGTAACCGAATTCTCAAAGGCTGGGCACGGTCTGATCATTGTGATTTAAGCGACTTAGGGAGCGTATGGATAAACCATGCTTCTGACAACACCCGCAAGCATGTGCAGGACATCAACGAGCAGTTCGTCACCCGCAATTCAACTAAAGGGAGGGCCAAATCAAGTTTCAAATCAACAGCGCTTGAACCGCACACACCGCCGGGCTACCAACGCAAAAAATTTAGCACCAGCCACACGACATACAGTGAAAGAGAACGCAGCCAATTGAACCCAGCAATAGCCGTATGCGGTAAGGCGGCATACGAGCTGATCTAAGAAAAACGGCAGCAGGCGCAGCGCAGACAGTACGACAGCATGAAGATAAAGCGGAAAAGCTGACGTGGCTCTCACTCGCTTTTCACTTCCACCTCGGCAGCCAGCATTCCTGCCACCCGCTCCCCGAACTCAGCCAATGCGAACGGCTTGGACAACAGCTCTGTGCCCGGCTGCCTGAGGCTGTCCGCCGCTGCGGCATATTCCGCATAACCGGTGATGTAGAGCGCTTTCAGATCGGGGCGGATGCGACGCGCGGCATCCACCATCTGGAAACCGTTCATGTTTCCCGGCAGGCCGACATCGCTGACCAGCAGGTCGATATGCTGCGGCGATTCCAGTATCCGCAGTGCGGACGGCGCATCCGATGCTTCCAGCGCGATGTACCCCGCATCGGCCAGCATCTCGGTCAGGATCGCGCGCAGCGGCGCTTCATCGTCGACCACCAGCACGGTGCCGCGGTGCGGCGCCGGCACGGACGCCGTCAATGGCGCGGCGGTCGCAATCGGTTGCGCGGGGCCGGCATGGCGCGGCAAATGCAGGCGTATGGTGGTTCCCGCACCAGGCTCCGAATGCAGCCGCACGTGCCCGCCGGACTGCTTGATGAATCCGAAGATCATCGATAGCCCGAGCCCCGTCCCCTGCCCGATCGGCTTGGTGGTAAAGAACGGGTCGAAGGCGCGCGCCGCAACCTCCGGCGACATGCCGGTGCCGGTATCGATGACGCTGATGGTGACGTACTCGCCGGGCGAAACGCCTTCATGCGCGGCGGCCTGCGAGCGGTACAGCACTTCATTGCTGGTGGCGATGGTGAGCCGCCCGCCGCCCGGCATCGCATCCCGTGCATTGATTGCCAGATTGAGCAGCGCGCTTTCCAGCTGATGCGGATCGCATAAGGTATTCCACGCGTCTTCGGCGGGAAGGATATCGACCTGCACCGCAGGCTCGACCGTGCGGCGGATCAGTTCGGACATCGATTCCACCAGGTCGTTGACATTGGTGACGCGCGGATCGAGTGTTTGGCGGCGCGAAAAGGCGAGCAGCCTGTGCGTCAGCGTCGCCGCGCGATCGGCGACGGATTCGGCGGCGTCTACATAGCGACCCAGCGATTCGGTGCTGCCTTGCGCAATCCGCACGCGCAGCAGTTGCAGATTGCCGACGATGCCCGCGAGGAGATTGTTGAAGTCATGCGCCAGTCCGCCGGTCAGCTGGCCGACCGCTTCCATCTTCTGTGCCTGGCGCAGCGCTTCTTCCGCAAGCCTGCGCTCGGTAATCTCCATCGCTTCCGGCACGATGGCGGTTACACGGCCTGCGGTATCGAGAATCGGCCGCATCGAGAAGTCGAACGTGCGGCGTCCTTCCGGCAGATCGACCGCGATCTCCTGGCGCGTGGTTTGACCCCGGGCGGCAGCCATGACCGCCTCGCGCACTTTTTCCGGCATGTCGGGCATGGTCTTGAACCACGGCGTTTCCCAGAACGGGCGGCCGACCAGTTTCTCGATCGGGCAGTTGATGATTTCCAGCGACGTCCGGTTGGCGTCGAGCAGCGCGCCTTCCGGCGTGAGCAGGCCCATGAACTGATAACTGGTTTCGAAGATGGAACGAATGCGCGCTTCGCTTGCCTGCAATTGCGCGGTGCGCTCCCGCACCCTTTGTTCCAGCGTATCGTTGAGTTCGCGCAGCGCAGCCGCATTGTCCTGCGATATCTTTTCCGCCCGCTTGCGCTCGGTGACGTCGCGCACGATCACCACCAGGATCTGTTCGCCATCGATCTCCACCACATTGGCCGATGCTTCGACATCGATGATGTCGCCGGCGGCGGTACGCAGCCGGCCGGGATAGTTGCGCACCATGCCGTCCCGCCGCAGCGTTTCGACATACACCGCCCGCTGCTTCGGATCTTCGTCGGGCCAGATGCCGACTTCGGCTGACGTTCGGCCGATGACATCGGCGCGTTGGTAGCCGAGCAGGCGCTCAAAGCCGGGATTGACGTCGATGTACGTTCCATCCGACAGGCGGCTGAAGGCGATGTAATCGGGAGACGCATAAAAGATGCGCCGATAGATTTCCAGTTCTTTGTGTTTTTCCAATCCAGCAGCGATAGTTCTGTGCTGTTCGCTCATATAAGGCGCCTTGTTTCCGGTACCGCCGTGGTGGATGTTGTGTGCTCGTGATGTGCCTGCTGGATGCCGGTTCGCTGGTTGTTGCCGTGATGCATGCCAATGTTCCTCATGCGCATTTTGACGCGCCGGCATCGATACCGTTCCTGATTTCTCAGGGAACTTATTATAGGTTCAAGTACCCCCATCCCATGCCGTTGCGGTTATAGAAAAATTCGATATAGATGTTAGATGGGCGCATGGGATAGACGTGCGCTCCCTGCGTTATCCTGACGCCTGCATTCATCCCGCAGTGCGGCATTAATACAACGGAGGTACCTTGCCGGATCAAAACACCAAATCGATCGACCTCGCGCTGCAGGGCGGCGGCTCGCATGGTGCGTTCACCTGGGGCGTGCTAGACCGCATCCTGGCCGACGAGCGGCTCGACATCGATGGCATCAGCGGCACCAGTGCCGGCGCGATGAATGCGGTGGTGCTGGCCGACGGTCTCTCACGCGGCGGCGGCAGGGAGGGCGCGCGCGACGCATTGCACAAATTCTGGAAGGCGGTCAGCGATGCCGGGCGCTTCAGCCCCATCCGGCGATCGCCGCTGGACCGCATGCTGGGCCGCTGGTCGCTGGACAATTCCCCCGGTTATCTGCTGTTCGGATTCGCCTCCAATCTATGGTCCCCCTACGAATTCAATCCACTCGACATCAATCCGCTGCGCGACCTCGTGGCGGAACAGGTGGATTTCGAGCGCGTGCGGGCATGCGATGCGTTGAAGCTGTTTATCTCCGCCACCAATGTGCGCACGGGCCGGGCAAAGACGTTCCGCAGGCCGGAAATCACGCTGGATGCGGTGATGGCGTCGGCCTGCCTGCCCCAGCTTTTCCGCGCCGTCGAAATCGATGGCGAAGCCTACTGGGACGGCGGTTACATGGGCAATCCCGTGCTGCTGCCGCTGATCGAGGAAACGAGCGCACATGATTTAATCATCGTTCAAATCAATCCGATCACACGCCAGGAATTGCCACGCACTGCGGTCGAGATCGTCAATCGTCTGAACGAAATCACCTTCAACGCCAGTTTGATCAAAGAGATCAACGGCATCCTCCTGCTGAAGAAGCTGGTCGATGACGAAAGCCTCGGACTCGAGCGCTTCTCCGACATGCGGCTGCACCGCATTAGCGCCGAAGCGGAGTTGCAGGACCTGGGCGTGTCCAGCAAGCTCAACAGCGAATGGGAGTTCCTCACCCATCTGCATGACATCGGCTTCCGCGCCACCGACGCGTGGCTGGCGGAAAACTTCGACCACCTCGACAGGAGATCGACTCTTGATACCGCCGCCATAGGTGCACCCGAGGGCGGCGGGCCGATTGCCCGTGCCGCGCGGCAGGGGATGGAATAAGCCTGCAACGACAAAGGAAAAGACATGATAGACCTTTATACCGCCGCCACACCGAACGGCCACAAAATCTCGATTGCACTGGAAGAACTCGCGCTGCCGTACACCTTGCACACCCTGAGCCTGCCGGACAACGAACAGAAGCAGCCCTGGTTTCTGGCAATCAATCCCAACGGCCGCATTCCGGCGATCGTGGATACGGATGCGGATAATTTTCCGGTCTTCGAATCGGGGGCGATCCTGATATACCTGGCGGAAAAGACCGGCCGTCTGATGCCGGGCGATGCCAGGGGCCGGTCGCTGGTGATGCAATGGTTGATGTTCCAGATGGGCGGCGTGGGACCCATGATGGGACAGGCCAATGTGTTCTATCGGTATTTTCCGGAGAAGATACAGCCTGCGATCGACCGTTACCAGGGTGAAACCAGGCGACTGTTCCGCGTGCTCGACGGACGGTTGAAGGACCATGAATTCCTGGCCGGCGACTACTCGATCGCCGACATCGCCAACTGGGCATGGGTGCGCACGCATCGCTGGTCGGGCGTGGAGATCGACGACCTGCCTCATTTGAAGCGCTGGCTCGATACCATCGGCGCGCGCCCCGCCGCCCGGAAAGGCATCATCACGCCACCCTCCTCTCTCGATCTCGGCACGGCCGGCGGCGACAAAGCGCGCGAGTTTGCGGAGCAGGCCCGCAAGATGGTGGAAACGGGCCAGTCGCGCCAGTCCGGCGTCTGATGCCCGGATGCGTTTACCGGCCTTTGCGTGCGCGTGGCGTCTTCGCGGTCTTTAGTGAGGCCTGTCTCTCTTCCCATGCACGCAGCGCAGTCTCGTAAAGCGCCAGGTCTTCCGTGTACAGATCGAATATGCAGGGCGAGCAGCCGCTCCTGCAGCATTCGTCGTTTCCCGGTCGCCGCGGGGCGACAGGGCGTGGATCATTGTTCTCGGGTCGGGCAGGCATGGTGTCTGGAAATGGAGAGTGGCAAACATTATGGCGCGCGCCGGATCGATTGCAAGCCGGACGGGCCCGTCGCATGTCGTGCATGGCGCCCTTCCCGCTTGCCAGGCTGGAATACGGCCTGCCGGCGGAACCTTGATCCGGCGGCGCCGTCACATGAGGCCTTAGTCTTGCAGGAGAACGTCATGAGCTTAGGCTTCGATATCGGTCGCATATTGGGACAATACAACGGCGCAACATCATCGCAATATCCGGAACAGGTCGAGCAGGACTTTGACCATATCGCACAGCATGCGCAGCATGAAGACATGCGGGATGGACTGGCGGAAGCATTTCGCTCGGACCAGACGCCGCCATTCGGACATATGGTCGGACAGCTGTTCGGCCAGGCGGATACGCACCAGCGCACCGGTATGCTGAACCAGTTGCTGGGTGCTGTCGGACCATCGGTACTGGCCTCGGTGCTTGGTGGCGGCAGAGGCATGGGTGGCATGAGTGGAATGAGTGGGATGGGCGCGCTCGCCGGCCTGCTCAATCAGGGCGGCGGCGATGACCAGCGTGTTGAGCTGACCCCCGAGCAGGTGCAGAACCTGAGTCCGGAGCAGGTGCAGGAACTGGCTGCCCGCGCCGAACAGGAAAACCCCGGCATCATCGAAAAGATGAGCGGCTTCTATGCGCAGAATCCCCAGCTGGTGAAGGCCCTGGGTGGTGCCGCGCTGGCGATCGCACTGGGCAGGATGTCGCAGCGCAACCGCTACTGATTACCGCCGATGAACGGCGGCTGCCGGCTCCTTATCGGGTCACCCAGCCGCCGCACACCGGAAATACCTGGCCGACGAAACAACCGGCAGCATCGCTGCACAGGTAGGCGGCGAACGTCGCATCCTCCTTCTGCGTGACCAGCCGGCCAAGCGGCACTTCGCGCTTCAGTCTTTCCTGGAAGGCCGGGTTCGCTTGCACTTCCGGCGGGAAATAGGTCGGGTTCTCGACGAAATTCTGGGCGATCGCATTGACATGCACATTGTGCGGCGCGACTTCGACGCCCACCGCCTGCACATAGGCGAGCTGTGCGCCGCGCGCGGCGCTGTAGGTGGAGGTGCGCTTCATGCCGCGCAATGCCGATGCGCTGCCGATCACCAGGATCTTGCCGGATCTGCGCGCGGTCATTTGCGGCAATACCGCGCGCACCAGGCGCGGCAGCGGGTCAACCATATGCCCGAACACATGGCTCCATTCCGCGTCATCGACCGCGGTCACCGGAGTGCTCGGCGCAGGCACCGCAAGATTCGCGACCAGTACATCGACATGGCCCGCCTCACCGATCACCGCGGCCGGCAGCGCCGGATCGAGAAGAGGGCGCGGATCGGCGATGAGTTCCGCACCGAGTTCACGAAACACTTCGCACAGGGCCGGGCCCATGAAGTCGTTCGACTGCGTGACGAGGATGCGCTTCCCGGCGAAATTCAATGCGTTCATGTTTGTCTCCAGTTGTGTCGTGTGCGCCGCCTGCAGCGGCGGAATTATTTTTCAAGCGTCTTCGGTCAGGCGCGCATGCCAGTCGGCATAGGGCGTGTTCTTTGCCAGATGGCGATTGTAGTCGGGCATGCCGTCATCCCACCATACCGGGCCGCGTTCTCCCAGGGCAATCTTCGCCGCGTTCACATCTGCTCGCGCTGATTTAAGTGCTTCCGCGTCATCGTCCCGCAACGCCTTGCCGACTGCGCGCCGTGCCGCCATCAGCCGGAGCGTCAGCCGAACCCGTTCCTCCTCAGTCAATGCCGGATTGGCGCTTCGCCATAATCGGCCGCGCACGACAAAATAGCGCCCGTCGGGGGTTGACGGATATTTCTTTACGGAACTGGTTTTCATGCCGTTGGCAAACCGGATTAAAAGTTAGCAAAATTTCACTTACGCAATCTCATTGATCGTTATCAAACCAATGTGGTCTAACGCTTGTTACAGTGCAATTCCATTGACGGAGGTCACCATGATGTATCCCTACACAAGCGCCATGTCCTACAACGAATATCTGATCAACGCTTCGGTCGAATTCTGGACCGCGATGGCTTTCCCCGCCTTGTATTACGCCAAAGCGCTCTGAAAAACATCCCTCGGCGGGATTACGAAATACAAGAAATCGCGGCATGACCGCGATTTCTTTTTCCGCAGCGCTTAACTCCACCCATCAGGTTTTCCCTGCGCCCGGATTTCCGGAACTTGCCGGGTTAAACGCTATCAGCACAAAGGCGGTGTGCTGACGCATCGGTCCGTCGCTTGCGGCGTCAGCGACTTTCAATCGCCTCTTCAAACAACGCCCGGCCTTTTAATGCCGAGGCGCAATATCACATTCGATCCCCATGAAAGAATTCGTGTCCGGCTGGGCCGAAACATTGCTTTATGCAACCTTGCCATGGATGGTGCTGCTCAATGAATTGCCTTGGGTCGGCGTCATCGTGCAGCTTGCTATCGGCTTCATCGCATCGGTAATCATTCACCGGATTGCGACCTCCATCCTCGAACCGATTGCGCAGCCTTTCCCGTATTCGCGCCGGCTCGTGCAATACGGACACCGTGCCGCCTGGGCTGCGATGTTTTTCCTTATCGCGCAGATCATCCTGCGCAACGCGCCGGACCGGCTGCCGGGCGTGTCCGCAGTGCTGCATATCGGCGCGCTGTGCCTGATCGCATCGCTGACCTGGCTGGGCATACGCTGCGTCCGGGCCATTTCCCACAGCATCATCGAACTCAATCCCGCGGACTCGCCCGACAACCTGCATGCGCGCCGCATACAAACCCAGACCAAGGTACTGGCGCGCTCCGTCATGGGAATCATCCTTCTGATCGGCATCGGTGCCGCCTGTTCCACCCTGCCGGTGCTGCGCCAGATCGGCACCAGCCTGCTGGCCTCTGCCGGCGTGGCCGGACTCGTGGTGGGCTTCGCCGCCAAGCCGGTGCTGGGCAACCTGCTGGCCGGCCTGCAGATCGCGCTATCGCAGCCAATCCGGCTGGAAGACGTCGTGATCGTGAACAACGAATGGGGTCACATCGAGGAAATCACCGGCAGCTATGTGGTGGTGCGGATCTGGGACCAGCGCCGCATGATCGTTCCGCTGCAATGGTTCATCGAAAACCCGTTCCAGAACTGGACCCGCACCAGCGCCGAGATTCTCGGCGTGGTGCTGGTATGGGCCGACTACCGCCTGCCGGTTGCGGCGGTGCGCGAGGAAGCCGAGCGCATCTGCCGCAGTGCGCCGCAATGGGATGGAAGACTGTGCCAGACGCAGGTGGTGGATGCCACGGATCGCGCGATGCAGTTGCGCATCCTGGTCAGCGCCGGCGATGCCGGACGGTCATGGGAATTGCGCTGCCTCGTGCGCGAAGGATTGATCGATTTCATCCAGCGCGAATTTCCGGAATATCTGCCGAGGGTCCGCACCGAGGTCGTCGAAGATCAACACCGCGATTCGACCTCTGCACCGCCGGCGCCGCCCGTTCGTCATGTCAGCCTCGGCGGACGCTGAGCCGTCACCGTCAGAAATCGAACAGATCGCCGAGAAATCCCTCGCGCTTTTTCTTCTTGTGATACCGGCTGTCATACGGTTGCTGGTGACCGCCATAACCCTGCTGCTGGGGCGGGTAGGACGGCTGCTGCGGCGGATAGGAAGGCGGCTGCTGCGGCACCGCGACCTGCGGCGTACTGACGGAACGGTCGATGATCTTGTCGAGCTCACCGCGATCCAGCCATACGCCGCGGCACTGCGGGCAGTAATCGATTTCGATACCCTGGCGCTCCGACATGACAAGGGCTACCTGATTGCATACGGGACATTGCATCTCCAACTCCTTTCATCTCAAAACGCCACTGTATCGCAAGCGCGCGCCGCCGGCATGGTCATTTGCCGCAAAGCGGCAGGCCAAGGGATGAAGCATGCGCCGAAGCTATAATCGGCGGCATACTTCCCTTTCTGGACCTCCGCTCCGATGAAGAACCGGTTCCGCGCTTTCCCCGCCCTGTTTGCACTCCTATTGTCCGTCCCCGCCGCAGCCCATGAATTCTGGATGCTGCCGGACCGTTTCTCCCCGGCACCCGGCAGCCCGGTGCGCCTTACGCTGCATGTCGGCGAATACTTCGAAGGCGATCCGGTTCCGTTCACCAGACCTTACGTCGCCGGCCTGGTGCAATACAGCAGCGGCAAGTCAACGGACCTGATGGGCACGGTGCCGACCGAAGAGAACCGTCCCGGCCTGCAGCTCGTTCCGCGGACCGCCGGTACGCACCTGATCGCTTTCAACAGCCATCCGAATCAGGTGGCGCTGTCGGGCGACAAGTTCCATGCCTATCTGCGGGAGGAAGGCCTGGACGACATCATCAAGCGGCGCGAAGCCGATGGCACCGCAGCGACGCCAGGACGGGAGCGCTACCGGCGGCATGTGAAGACACTGCTGCGGGTGGGAAGCAATGCGGACGGCAAATCCGACCGCACCTATGCAACCCGCACCGGCCAGCGGCTGGAGATCGTGCCACTGGCCGATCCGCTCGCGCAGCGCGCCGGCGGCACACTGGATTTTCAGTTCTACTTCGACGGCAAGCCGCTCGCCGGCGTTCTGGTGAAAGCCTGGCACAGGAAGGACGGAAAGCCGAAAAATGACCAGACGCTGATCATCCGTGCCCGCACAGACGCGCAAGGCAAGGTGGCCTTCTCGCTGCCCTACGCAGGCACATGGATGGTAAGCGCGGTGCACATGATCGCGACCACGGACACGCCGGATATCGACTGGGACAGCTTTTGGGGCAACCTGACGTTCGACCTGGCAGGCGACAGGCGGCGCTAGCAGGCTGTTGAAAAGCGTTGCCGCGGACTTCCATCGGCATCTCGAAATAAATTATGGAACCGCCGCCACAGTACGCTCACTCATCAATGTATGCCGGCAACATCGGCATGCACAACCACCTAACTGGTTCCACTTGATAAAGGAGCAAAAATGGCTAAGAACACATTGACTATCCCGGGCGGTGGCGGCATGCCCATGCCGCCTATTCCAAAACCACCTGGCAATGATGCCGAATAAACCATACCGGCATATTCATCGCCTGTTTGGTATGCGCCGAGCGATCAGTGGGGAGCACGGTCATTCCCTGTAGTCGGCAGCCGTAGAGGGTGCTCCCTGTAAAACTGGGAGCGCTGACTGTCCCGTGACGACCCGGTCGCGCTGCTCAATCTTTCCGAATAAAACACGGCTTCCGCTGCAATGCGGCATGCCGAATCGAATTCGTCATCGCATCAATCGTTCACACGATGGCGAAATAAAACGCACAAAATCCCGCTCTCATCGCCACCCGGTTTCACCCACCTCAACGACAGCTCGATAAGCCGGTGATATGGTCGTATGTCATCCGATTCTAGAGGAGCAAGACATGTCGATCAGTGTTTCCCAGCTGGAAGGTCTATCCGACAAACTGCACCGTCTTTCCGAGCGCCTGCGGTCCGATCGCCGGCCTGCAGGCACCGCGCTTGGCGAGAATGATCCGCTCGTGGCGGCGGCAAACGATTGCGACTTTCTGCTGCCCAGTCCGCTGACGATCGATACCCTGTCGGCGACGGTGGAGAAGAAGATCGGCAATGTCGCCGTCCTGCTGGAACGCGCCAGGATGCACGAGCAACTGCCGCCCGATGCGCAGGCGGCGGCAGAAGAAGAGAATGTGCTGATGGACGAGGATTACCAGGGCGATGCGGCGGCGCGCAAGGAAGGCGGCGGCCGGCAACCGGGCGCGGCCTGGTAAGTGGAAAGGTAATGCAGGTGCCGGCCCCTAGCCGGCACAGCCGAGCTTCTCGGCCAGTTCGATGACGCTGCTCACATGCAGCGCATTGCCCGGCTGCGGCGAATCGTCCTTCGTCCGCCCAGCGCCGAATTCCAACGGCCGCTCGATATAGGCAGCCTGCAATCCGCAGGCACGCGCGGCGGCAAGATCATCCCTGTGAGTGGCTACCATCAGCACCTCGTGCGGCTGCACGTCGAACGTGGCGGCGACGCCGAGATAGGTGGACGGATCAGGCTTGTAGGCGCGGAACACTTCCGCCGAGAGGATGCAGTCCCACGGCAGCCCGGCATATTTCGCCATGTTGGCCAGCAGCCCGATATTGCCGTTTGACAGCGAGCACACCATGTAGCGGGTTTTCAGTCGCGTCATGCCTTCGATGGCATCGGGCCAGGCGTCGAGCCGGTGCCAGGCCTTGTTGAGATGGCGCTTCTGCTCTTCCGTCAACGCATTGACGCCGAATTCCTCCAGCACCCGGTCGAGAATCATCCTGTGCAGCTCATCGACCCGGGTCCAGCCGAGTTCTCCCGACATCACCCTTGCCATCGCCGGCTGGTAACCATCCCGCCATGCGAGGGCAAACGCATTGCCGTCGACGCCCAGACCCATCGCATCGACCGCGCGAACGATGCCGCTGTGCCAGTCGACCACCGTGCCGAAGACATCGAATGCCAGTATCTTGATCGCGGACAGGGAGGAAGACGACGTCATGGTTGGCCTTTCAGTGAATGGTGGATGCCGGCGTGGCCGGTCTTGCCGTGGCAATGAGGCTGGCCAGTTTATGCAGATCGACCGGCTTGGTCAGGTGATGATCGAAGCCGGCATCCAGCGCCTGCTGCTTGTCCTTGTCCTGCCCCCAGCCGGTAATGGCGATCAGCATTACATCCCGGCCTTCGGGAAGCGCCCGGATGCGGCGCGCCACCTGGTCGCCCGTGAGCTTCGGCATGCCGATATCGAGCAGTACCGCATGCGGCCGGAAATCGGAAAATGCCGCAAGCGCTTCCTCGCCGTCGAAACCGACCCTGACATCGTGACCATCCATGCGCAGGAAGGTGGCGAGCGTCTGGGCGCCGTCGCGGTTATCGTCGGCGACCAGTATGCGCAAGGGTGCCACCGATGCCGGTACCGCGTGGGCCGGTGCGGCAGGCGCCGCGACGGCTTCCCAGGCAGCGAGGACCGGCAGGCGCACGACGAATTCGCTGCCCTGTCCCGGGCCGCTGCTGTTCGCCACGATCGTCCCGCCATGCATTTCCACCAGCGCGCGGGCCAGCGCCAGGCCGATGCCGAGTCCGCCGCCGGCGCGCTCATGCGAAGGCCTGACCTGGGTGAACATCTGAAACACTTCGGCAAGCGCGTCGGGACGGATGCCGATTCCGTTATCCGTCACGCGGATCATCAGTTCGCTGTCCTGCACTTCCGCATCGATGGTGATCCGGCCGGCGGTGTCGGTGTATTTCGCGGCATTGGTGAGCAGGTTCGCCAGTACCTGCGCCAGCCGCAGGCGATCCGCGTCGATGTGCACCGGCCGCGGCGGCAAATTGATGATCAGATGGTGATGCTTGAGATCGATGAGCGGCCGCGCAGTCTCGACCGCGGCTTCGATCACTGCGGCGAGTTCGGTGCGTTCCTTGCGCAGATGCAGTTTGCCGCGCGTAATGCGTGACACATCGAGCAGATCGTCCAGCAGGATTGCCATGTGCTGCACCTGGCGGTCGATCACGTCATGACTCCAGCGCTTCTGCGCTTCAGTCGCGGTGGGCGACTTCGAAATCAACGCCGCCTGACGGATCGGAGCGAGCGGATTGCGCAGTTCATGCGCCAGGGTGGCGAGGAATTCATCCTTGCGCTGGTCGGCTTCGCGCAGCGCATGCTCCTGCCGCTTGCGGTCGGTGACATCGGCAAACCAGACGGCAACCGAATTCTGCAGTGGCGATGCGACCACATGGAACCAGCCGATGATGCCGTTGGCTTCCGACCGCAATTCAAACTCGCGCGTCACACCCTGCTCCGCCACCGCGACGTAGGCGTCGAACAGCCCGGGTTCGTCCCATGTGCCGGGCAGCACTTCCCGCACACGCCGGCCCGTCAGCTCCGCCGCCGGACGATTTATGGTCCGTGCAGCGGCGGTATTGATATAACTCCATCTGAAATCGACGATCCGGCTTTGCCGGTTGCGCACCGGCGTCAGCACGGTAAAGGGCACGGCCGAGGATTCGAGCGCAACGCGGAAACGCTGGTCGCGTTCGCTGGCAATGACCTGCGCACGGAAACGTTCGATGAATACCGCTGCTTTCCTGGCGCAGATGTCGGCCAGTCTGATCTCGCGTTCATCCGGACGACGGGGCGCCTCGAAGAAGAGCATGATCACGCCGAGGATCTCGCCTCCGGGCCCGGCAAGTGGCGTGCAATGCACGCCACGGCGGCCCAGAGCACCGGCCAGAGGGCGAAATGCCGCATCGCCGTCGTCCTGCACCACCCGCCGCCGCTCCGTGCTGGCAACGTGCCAGGGAGTGCTTTCGTCCAGCAGCGTTTTCAAAGTGCCTGTCTGCGCTTCGGACAGCCCCGCAACGGCGCCGATCTCCATCGGCCCGCCGTCGGGCATGCACAGCATGACGGCTCCTCCCTGGCTGGCGTGCAGATCGACCATTGTTTCCAGGATGGCATGCAACTGCCTCGGAATGTCGGTCAATTCCAGAAGCCGGCTGCTCAATGCATGCAGCCGCTGCAGGTCCGCCACCTGCTGCTGCAGCTCGGCGCGGGTCTGGGCGAGAAGATCATCGGTCCGCCTGCGTTCGGTGACATCCACCGACGCTCCGTGCAGCCGGACCGCGCGGCCTTCCGGGTTTCGTTCGATATGCACTTTCGACATCAGCCAGCGCATGCCGCCGTCGGGCAGCCTGACCCGGTGTTCGCGCTCGTAGACACTGACACCGCGGTCGATATTGCTCTTCAGAGCGGCGCGCCCTTCCTCCACTTCGGCCGGGATGCGTCCGGCGTTCCACTCGTCGAGCGAAATCGTCTCGCTCCGGCTGGTGTGCCCCGGCTTACGGCCGACCAGCCGCCACAACGCGGGCGACGCGAAAATGGTCCGCTCAACGAGGTCGATTTCGAACAGGCCGACGCCGGTGTTTTCCTGCGCCAGCCCCAGGCGACGTTCGGCGTCGGCGGCGCGATCGCTCACCAGCCGCATGCGACCGCCGAAAAATACCAGCACGATGCCAACCACCACATATGCCAGTAGCGCGATGCGGTCCGGCAAGGCAGCCACGTTCATCTGGCCGACCGGCATCATCAGATAAGCTGCATTGACAAGGCCGGCCAACAGCACGATCAACGACGGGCCGCGCCCGAACAGATTAGCGGCCAGCAACAACATCGGCAGGATAAAAAGAAACGGGATTCGCGATCCGACAAACGGCTGGATCGCCCATTGCAGTCCGACAGCAATGCCGGCGAACAAGGCGGCAAGCCCGAATCGCGCTGACAATGATGGGTCAGGAAAGGAAAAAGACATCTTTTTGCAGCAAACAGGAAGAGAAACGACAGTCTACCCCATGGGAACGCGGGGTCAGTCGGGAGTGGCCGTCGACGGGAATTGTCGATTATTTATGCTATTGGAAACCGCCGGTTCGGCGGACGGACATTTTCGCGGGCGGCAACGAATTGCCCAGGGCATGGACCAGCAACGCTGCGGGAAGTTGCGTTATTTCAGCATGAGGGCGACCTGATGCCATCCTGCGGAGGGTGAATGCCGGGCGATCGCTAGCAGTCGGTGACATCGGGGGCACTTCCGGTGCGGCTTCGCGACCGGGGCCGGTGTTCGGCAATGATGAAAGCAACGCCAAGGAACGCAGCGCCAAGCGCCAGCCAGCCCCACGGCCAGCCGATGAAATAGGAGAGCGGTGCGGTGCCGAATGCAATGACGAGCAGCATCAGGGCAATGCCTTCCTTGATGCTCATGTGCTGACTTTCATGAAGATGCCTTTTTATTGGATTTTTTGGACAAACAATCGGCACGTACGGATACGAGTGGGCGCCATGGTAGTCCTAGTTCAGGGCCTCCGCCATCCCATGTAAATGGGAGTAATTTCCTAGTGGAAACAAGTGCAGGCAATGAAGTCTCATGCAACAATGCTGATCCAAAACCAAAACTTAATTTCACAGTGCAGAACGGAGTAAGGAATGGAGCAAAAATCGAAAGCCGTCGTATGCCGCGAGATCAATCAGCCGGTAACAGTCGAAGAGATTCTGGTGGAACCGCCGCGCCGCGGTGAAGTGATGATCAAACTGGCGGCTTGCGGCGTCTGCCACAGCGATCTGTCTGCCACCAACGGCACCATCCCGTTCCCGCCGCCGGTCATCCTCGGCCATGAGGGTGCCGGAACGGTCGTGGCGGTCGGCGAAGGCGTGGTCGACTACCGCGTCGGCGACCATGTGGTCAGTTCCTTCGTCAGCATGTGCGGCAAATGCCGCTATTGCCAGACCGGCCGTCCGCAATTGTGCGACCAGGCGGCAAAGGCGGCCACCACCCTGCCGGACGGCACGCTGCGCACCCGCGATCTCTCCGGACAGCCGCTGCACGTATTCTCGGGCTGCGGCGTCATGTCCGAGTACGCGACGCTGCATGTCGACAACGTCGTCAAGATCGACCAGCAGATGCCGCTCGACAAAGCCGCGCTGATCGGCTGCGGCGTGATGACCGGGGTCGGCGCGGCTGTCAATACGGCGAAGGTCGATGCCGGCTCGATCACGGTGGTGTTCGGCTGCGGCGGCGTTGGCTTGAACGCGATCCAGGGCTGCCACATCGCCGGCGCGCGCATGATCGTGGCAGTCGATACGTCGGATGCCAAGCTGGAAATGGCGCGCCAGTTCGGCGCCACGCACGTGGTCAACAGCAAAACCGAAGAAAACGTCGTCAAGACCATCACCAAGCTCACCGAAGGCGGCGCCGATTACGCCTTCGAATGCGTCGGCCTCGGCGAGATCGCGGCACAGGCCTACGGCGTTCTGCGCAAGGGCGGCAAGGCGGTGGTGGTCGGTGTCGCGGGACTGAAGGACATGACGTCGATCCGTACCGCCTCGCTGACCTTCGGCGAGAAGACCTTGACGGGCAGCTATTTCGGCTCCGCCCGTCCGCGCGAGGACTTCCCGCGCATGATCGGCCTGTATCGTGCGCATCGCCTGAAGCTCGATGAACTGATCACCCGTACTTATACGATCGATGAAGCGCCGCAGGCGTTCGCGGATATGACCGCCGGGCGTAATGCGCGCGGGGTGATTGTGTTTGATTAGCGAATCTGAAGTAAGTCGAGACTGAGCCTATCCGTTCAGTATCTTCCAGCCAGTGAAACTGCAACAACTTTTACACCGGACGGTCCCCTCCCCCTATCAGGGGGAGGGCTAGGGTGGGGGTAGTGAGGTTGAGCAATCGTATGTATTAGCCCGACCTCACTACCCCTACGCGGGCCGCCCCATCCCCCATTCTCCGTGCGAGGGGGAAGGAGCAATCCGCACTCCGGCCCAACCTTCGATCAAGTATTGATTCCTCTGGAGACAAACAACATGCAAAACCGCGACAAGCTCTACATCAACGGCCAATGGGTCACTCCATCCGGTCGCAATACCATCCCCGTCATCAACGCCTCGACCGAAGAAGTCATGGCCACCATCCCCGAGGGCGACGAGACGGACGCCAACGCGGCGGTAGCCGCCGCCCGTGCTGCATTCGACAGCTGGAGCGCCACGCCCCCGGGCGATCGCGCCGGCTTCCTGCGCAAGATCCATGAGGGCCTGAAGGCGCGCAGCGAAGAACTTGCGCAGACCATCACCGGCGAGGTCGGCATGCCGCTCAAGCTGTCGGCCCAGATCCAGGTCGGCTCGCCGATCGCCAACTTCGGCTATTACGCGAAGATGGTGACCGAGTTCGAATGGGAGGAAGTGACGGGCAATTCGCGCGTGGTGCGCGAACCGGTCGGCGTGGTGGCCTGCATCACGCCGTGGAATTACCCGCTGCACCAGATCGCCGCCAAGGTCGCCGCCGCCATGGCGGCCGGCTGCACCGTGGTGCTCAAGCCGTCGGAAGTCGCGCCGCTCAATGCCTTCATCCTTGCCGAAGTCATCGACGCCGCCGGTGTGCCGCCGGGCGTGTTCAATCTCGTCAGCGGTGTCGGCCCGGTGATCGGCGAGGCGCTGGTGGCCCATCCGGATGTCGACATGGTGTCTTTCACCGGATCGACCCGCGCTGGCAAGCGCATCTCCGAAGTGGCATCGGCCACCATCAAGCGCGTCGCATTGGAACTCGGCGGCAAATCCGCCTCGGTGATCCTCGACGACGCCGACCTGCCGACCGCGGTGAAGGGTACGGTCACCGCCTGCTTCCTCAACAGCGGCCAGACCTGTTCCGCGCACACCCGCATGCTGGTGCCTGAATCGCGCTACGAGGAAGCGGCGAAAATCGCAGTGGAAGTGGCGAAAAACTTCACCATCGGCGATCCCTTCGGCGGCAGTGCCAAGCTCGGCCCGCTGATCTCGGAGGCGCAGCGCGAGCGCGTGCGCAGTTATATCCGGAAAGGGATCGACGAAGGTGCCGAACTGCTGTGCGGCGGACCGGATGCGCCTGCCGACCTGCCGAAAGGGTATTACGTGCAACCGACCATCTTCGGCCGCGTGAAGCCCGACAGCACGATCGCGCAGGAAGAGATCTTCGGGCCAGTGCTGTCCATCATCACCTATCGCGATGAAGACGAAGCGGTGCGGATCGCCAACGGCACGCTGTACGGCTTGGCCGGCGGCGTCTGGGCCGGCAGCGACGAGCGCGCGCAGAAACTGGCCAAGCGCCTGCGCACCGGGCAGGTGGACATCAACGGCGGCTCGTTCAACCTGTTCGCGCCGTTCGGCGGCTACAAGCAGTCCGGCCGCGGACGCGAGATGGGGCCGTATGGAATGGAAGAGTTCCTCGAGTACAAGTCGCTGCAGTTCAAGCCGAATGCGGCGAGCCTGACGTCGAAGGCGCCGTACTAAGCGAGTGTCACCGTCACAGCGAAGCTGGCGCAGCGCATGCGCCGGCGTCGCCCCTGCACCAAACCGCATGCGGCGCAAGGCTTGCCGCATGCGCATCCCTCGCCAATGCCTCATCCGGCCCTGTTGGCATCCGACCATGATGCCTTCAACGGAAACCGGCAAGATTTTAGTGCGTACAATGTCCGGTCCTCCTTTCGCCGCCACATTTCCATGACCGAATCCGTCCGTCTTTCCAAGCGCGTTGCCGAACTGTTTGCATGCTCACGCAGCGAAGCGGAGCAATACATCGAGGGCGGCTGGGTGACCGTCGACGGCGTCGTCGTCGAGGAACCCGGATTCCGGGTAGCACAGCAGACCATTGCCTTGTTGCCGGACGCCAGTCCGACGCCGCCTGAACCAGTGACGTTTCTCTTTCACAAGCCTGCTGGCATGGACACGCTCGCTATCGATCCGGCGCAGCTGCTCACCCCTGCATTGCGCGACGCCGGCGATCGTTCCGGCGTCCGGCTGTTGAAACGCCATGTCGCCAGCCTCACCCTGACCGATGCCCTCGAAACGGAAGCCAGCGGCCTGCTGGTGTTCACCCAGGATTGGCGCATCAAGCGCAAGCTGGTCGACGATGCGGCAAAGGTCGAACATGAATTCATCGTCGACGTCACGGGCGAACTTGCGCCGTACGGACTGGCATTGCTGAATCACGGATTGAGCTGGAATGGCAAGCCGCTGCCGCCGATCAAGGTCAGCTGGCAGAGCGAGCACCGGCTGCGTTTTGCGCTCAAATCACCGCCGCGCGGATTGATTTCCCATATGTGCGCGAAGGTGGGGCTGCAGGTGACGGCGATGAAACGCCTTCGCATCGGTCGCGTGCCGATGGCAGGATTGCCCCAGGGGCGGTGGCGCTTTCTGCACGACCACGAGCGGTTCTGAACAGCTGTTTCGCCGGCATTGCGCATCGCGAAGGCAACGTATCACGTGGCTTCGGTTCACTTTTTTTCCGCCTGACGATGTTGTTCCTTCTTTGATCCCCGAACTGTGTCTTCCTTGTTTTGCTTCCAGGCGGAAACCACTATCATGTTTATCGGTGACGCTTATCACCCATACAAGGCGATCGGGAGAAGACGGGCATGGCGGCAAAAACCAACATCAAGGCGTTGCTTGCGGTGCTGGGCATGACGATAGGGTTGAATGCAAATGCGCAAATGACAAATCTGTTCTTCGACGATTTCAGCGGAAAAGGCGGACTCGGTGATGCATGGGAAATCGCAACGTGGGTGAACGGGCATCCTTTCGGATGCACGTTTTCCAACCAGGAAGTATCCCGGGGCAAGGGCGCACTTTCGCTCGGTTTCAGCGGCAACTCGGGCAAATGCGCGGAGGTGCGCACAAGGCGATCCTGGCAATACGGCCGATTTGTCGTCGACATGAAACCCGCCAATGTCCCCGGCTCCGTCAGTTCCTTTTTCCTGTACGACGGCGCGGCGGCGACATCGACCCACCATGAAATCGATATCGAATTCATCGGCGGCACGTCGCTGCTTCACACGAATTACTGGATCGCCGGCAGGCAGTATCCGGTCGATGTCGACCTGGCTGCTCTCGGCATCGACCCCTACCAGCGCAGCCGCCAGTACAGCTTTACATGGCGGCCGGACTCCATCGTCTGGCATGTGATGGACGACACCGGCCGGTGGACGGAGATACGACGGGAATACGTCACGCTCGCCGCGCCGATGAAGCTGATGATGAACGCCTGGTATGGCGACAATCTCGATTCGGCGCTTCATTTCCCCGGCTATTACGACGGCACCAGCGGCAAGGCGCAGTACAGCATGGTCCGGATCGGGCAGTAACAATTCATCAGCGCTGCGCCACGCCCTCACCCGGCTTGCACATCGCGCGTTCCTGCGGCAGGCATTGCACCGTCCGCTCGAACGGATCCGAAAGGCGGCGCTCGAAGTAACCCGGTGCGGCCTCGCCTGGATAGAGCTGGCCGCGCACTTTGAACAGCAGGGTCTCCAGGACCATCGCATTGGTGGACAAGGAGATCGTTTCGAGTGCCGCGCCGCTGTTTTCCAGGCGTCCTTCGTACCATCCGCGTTCCGGGTTGCGCAGCGTTTGCACCGACTGCATCAGCCGGTCGGTATAGTCGCCCGGCCACAGCACCCACATGCCGAATGCGGCCCGGGTCGATACCAGCGCCAGCTTCTCATACTCCTTGCCATCGGCGCCGAGGGTGTTCCACGGATAGCCGGCGGCGAAGACCGTGTCCGTCACCGCATACGGCGCCTCGCGGATCTGGTAATCGGTCCGCGCCGTCAGGATGCCTTCGCGGCGGTAGCGGGTTTCCTGCACCCGGTAAACCTGTTCGGCGAGCTGGCGCAGGTCGACGCCGCCCGCTGCACCTGCATCGCCCGGATAACGCCATCCATACTCCATCCCGAGCAGCACATGCGGCATCGTCATGACGGCGTTCGGGGCGCCGGTGGTGCGCGGGTCGCGTGCATCGTGCTGCACCGGGACGCCCAGGATGGTGACGGTCTCGACGCGCGGTGCGCGCCAGATGCGCGATGCATCGAAGCCCCATGCGGCGAAGCCGGCCGCGCCGGCCTGCTCATAGCCGAGCCGGCCTTCCTGGTAGCGCTGGCGCTGACCGTTGCTGCGGGATGCGCCGTACATCGTGCCGCAGTCGTCGATCACCTGGCAGAAGTTCCAGCGCAGCACCGCCTTGTCCATGTACTCCCGGTATTGCGGGTAGCGCACGCCGATGATCTTCATCCAGGTCAGCAGCCGCCCCGTCTCCACGGCCGACCAGCCGATGTCCTCCGGCTGGTTGGCGTAGTTCACCATCTTTCCGGTGATGGAGTTGTACAGCTTGTTTGGCACGCTGCCTTCCGAGAGGTCCATGCTGTTCAAGAACTTCAGCAGCCGCGACATGCGGTAGTCGAACTCGCGCGCATCGATCACCGCAAGATCGCGCGCCGCCGCAAGCGCGGCCATGTAGTCGGCGACATGCCACATCGAAAAGGTCGGGTAGCGGTCGAAGGAGTTGACCAGGCCGTTGTCCGGGTTGGTGTTGTTCTCGAAATAGCGCCATGCCGTCTTTGCCCACTGCATTTCCTGCTCGGTCAGCTTGCCGTAACGGCCGATCTGGCCGGCGTGCAGGTTGTAGTCGGCGATCGACGATGCCTGCCGGGCGACGATGCCGCAGCCGCCAAGCATCATGCTGATCGACAGTGCGCCGATCACTGCGGCATGTGCCGCACGCTTTCCTAAACCGGTGGTGCGCCGGCTTCCGCTCAGCATGGCTTCGCCTCGCCGCCCTGTTCGCCGGGAACGCAATTCTCCGCCTTGCGGAGACTGAACCGGGCCTGGGCATCATTGCCATATGGCTGGTTAAACGTTTTCTCCCACAGACCTTCGCGGCGCGGTCCCCATTTCAGGATTTTCCCCTTGGCCTTGTAGAGCAGCGCTTCGAGCATGATGCCGTTGTTGTTGGCGGTGAAGGTCTTGATCGGCCCCTTGCCGTTTTCGAGGATGCCTTCGTAGTAGCCTTTCGCCGGATCGACGGCGGTTGCGATGGTGCGGAACAGCAGATCGGTGTAGTCGGATTTCCATATCACCCACATGCCCAGCGCCGCCTTCAGCGAGACGGCGGCGAACTGCGGCACGTGCTTGCCGGTGTCGGTGATGGTGTTCCATGCGTAGCCGTCGGAATACACGGTGTCGTACACGAAGTACGGTTCCTGGTCGAGCTGGTGCTCGGAGCGGGCCGTCAGGATGCCGGTTTCCCGGTGCCTGTTCTCCTGTGCCTGGTACACGCGGTGGGCGAACCGCACGATCCATTCATGGCTGTGGCGGCGGTCATCGGTATCGCGGTCGCGGGCGAGATCCCAGTTGAATTCGATGCCATCGAGCACATAGCTTTCCGACACCACGTAGTTGTGCTGCGACGTCTTGCGCGGATCGCGGGAATCGAACGGCACATCGACGCAATAGGTGGAGATCGTTTCGTAGGGTTCCGGCCGCGAGGCCTGTTCGGTGGAGATGCCCCACAGCTCGAATCCCTTTGCCGCATATTCCTCGTAGCCGAGCCGGCCTTCCTGCACATACTCGGTCCGGTTCTTGTCGTCGACGCGCGCGCCGTAAAGTGTCCCGGCACGGTCGACGATCTTGTCGAATTTCCAGCGCAGCACGAAACGGTCGATGCCGTCCGCATGCTCGGGATAGCGCTCCTTGACGATCTTCAGCCAGATCAGCAGGCGTCCGAGGTCGATGGCGGAAAAGCCGATTTCGCCGGGCTTGTTCGAGTAGTCCGCCTTCTCGACGGTCTTCGCGTGATACACCTTGTTCGGCAGCTCGTCGCGGAAAAAGGACATGCGGTTGAAGGTGGCGATCACCGCGCCGATGCGCTTGCGCGCCTGTTCGCGGTCGATGACGCCGAGGTCGTTTGCCGCCACGATGGCGGCCAGGTAGGAGGCGGTGTCCCACATGGTGGTGGACGGATATCCATCCACCGCATTGACCAGGCCGGATTCGGGCTGGAGATTGTTCTCGAAGTATTTCCATGCGTTGCGCGCCATGGTCATCTCCGCTTCGTTGAGCGGGCCGGAGCGCTGCGGATAGCGCGCGGCGGGCAGCTCCCCCTTGGTACAGGAAGCCGCCTGCGCGGCGCCGATGCCGTTCAAGAGAACGATGGATGCGGCGATCAAGATCCGCAGGTCTGGCCGCTTCATTGCTTGTTCTCCTGGCGATATGACATCAGCTTGCCGGTGGCGATGAAGGCAAGGCTTTCCAGCACTACCGCATTGGTGTTGGCGGTGATCGCCTTGTTGGCCGCGCCGGTCTCTTCATAGATGCCGGCGTACCAGCCCCGCTCCGGGTCGAATTGCGCGGACACCGCATCGATCAGCTTCTCGGTGTAATCGGTGCGGTACAGCGCATACCATCCGAAGGCCGCCTTGACGCTGAGGCTGCGCAGGCGCGACGCGTCCTCGCCTTTCTCGGTGATGGTGCTCCATGGCTTGCCATTGCTGAAGACGGTGTTGTAGACGAAGTACGGCGCCTGGTCGACATGGTCTTCGGTGACGGCGGTCAGCAGCCGCGTGGCACGGAAGCGCTCCTCCTGCGCCCGGTAGACCCGCCACGCGAACTCGCGCGAGATGCGGTCCCACCCGAACTCCAGGCCGTCGAGCACATAAGGTTCGCTGAGGACATAGTTATGTGCGCCCATCGTCCGGGCATCGCGCCGGTCGTGCGGCACCTGGATGCCGCCGATCTCCGCATAGGCGAGTTGCGCCCGGTAGTCGTGCGCTTCGGCGGCATCGATGCCGAGCAACTGCGCTGCCTTCGCCGCGTATTGCTCATAACCGAGCCGGCCTTCCTGCAGCAGCGACTGTTTGCCGTCGTCGCCGACCTGCGCCCCGATGAATACGCCGTCGCGCGTCAGCCGCTGCAGGGACCAGCGGGCGATGACGCGCCGCGCCGCGTCGGTATGCTCGGGATAATTCCATGCCACGATCGTCAACGGCACCAGCAGCCTGCCGATGTCGATGGCGGACCAGCCGATGCCGTTGGGCGACGGCTTTGCCGCATAGTCGACCATGGCAAGATCGGCGGTGCTGTAGGACTTGTTCGGCAAGGCGGCATCGTACAGCGGCATGCGGCCGAGGGATTGCAGCGCCTTGCCCATCAAGGCATCGAACTCCTTCTGCGGCAGCAGATCGAGTCGCTCGACCGATATCAGCGCAAGGAGGAAGGACGCCGTATCCCACATGGTTGCCGCTTCGTATTTGTCGACCGAATGCACCAGCCCCGTCTTCGGGTTGATGTTGTTCTCGAAGTACTTCCATGCGGTCCGCGCCCATTCGATCTCCCGCTTGTCGAGCGGCCTCGGCTCCGGCTGCGTCGGTATATCCGGGCTGAATGTCACCGGTTGCGTGGTTGCGGCATTGGCTGCAGTGGTAGTGATGCCCGCCGCCTTGGCGGCGGCGGGTGGAACGCTGGCGCGCTCGATCCACATGATGAGCGCGAAGCCGACCGCCAGCGCGAGGATGAAAATGATATTGCTGCGTGCCCTTAACAGATTCTCCCGATTCACCTTGCCCTCGCCGTTTCGAATTCAACCAATTGCCGCTCCTCTTCCGGTGGCTTCCACCGCGCCGCCCTGATCATCGGCAGCATCACCAGGATGTTGTTCAGCCCCCAGGCCGCATTGACGACCAGGCTTTGCAATTCGTTGCTGTGCCCGAGCGCGAAGACGCGGTAGGAGCCGTAGACGATGCCGGCCACGGTGAGCGCGATGACGGTGATCTGCGGAATCACCAGCGCCAGGAAGTCGCCCTCCTGGCGCTCCTTGGGTGTCACCGGAAACTTGATCTTTTCTCCCTTCAGCACGGTCCAGAGCGCACGGAAGTTGATCGAAAAGAACGACAGGTAGGATGCCTTTCCTTCCCATGACCTGACGCCCCACATGCCGACCATGAACGCCAC
>NZ_DASZBA010000170.1:0-47750 GCF_035944575.1 Noviherbaspirillum sp. | reverse complement strand
TCGCCCGCGTGATCTCGGAGTCGCCGGCCAGCATCGGCTTGACGCCGATGTCCTTGCCGAGCATCGCGCTGATCTGGTCCAGCGCCACGATGTTGCTGGTATCGGCCATCGCCAGCATCAGCGTGCGCTGCTGCTTGTCGTACACCATCGGGAAGACGCGGTAGCGCTTGGCGACTTCCTTGGAAATCAGCTTGATCGCGGCGGCGTCGACGACGATGTTGTTGAGGTCGGTGCTTTGCTGGTTGAGGTTTTCACTCAGCGCTTCGCGCACGATCGCTTCGGTCACGAAGCCGAGCTGGGTCAGCAGCTTGCCCAGCGGGATGCCGCTGCGCTTCTGCTCGGTCAGCGCGATGCGCAGCTGGTCCTCGGTGATCACGCCCTTCTGGATCAGCAGGGTGCCCAGGGGCAGCTTCGGTTTGTCTGCCATGGTGGGGTTACGAACGGCTTGAATGCATGATTATTGATCCGCCGCGGCGCGCAATTCGGCGATCCGTCCCTGGACCGATGCCGGGCTGAAGTTGCCCTGGCTTGCCGAATGCAGCGCCAGGGCGCGCCGATAGTAATCGAGTGCCAGCTTGCCTTGGTTCAGCCGGTCCAGGCTGACGGCGAGGTTGAATGCGTAATCCGGGTTGTTTGGCGCGGTCGTGTAGGCGCGGAAATAGGTTTGCTGCGCATCCGCCCATCGCGATTGCTGGGCATACAGGTTGCCGAGCGCGAACAGCACCGCGCCGGACTGCGGATTCTGCGCCAGCACTTTCTTCAGCCGGCTTTCGTTCTGGTTCGGGTCGCCCTGGTTCAGGCTGACCAGCCCGGCGATCGCTTCGCCGTCCGCGGGGTCGGCGTCCAGCAGCCTGACGTAATGGGATGCGGCCTGTTCCGGTTGCTGGCGCTTGACGGCAATCGCTGCAAGACCGAGCAGGGCGTCGCGATTGTTCGGCTCGCGCTGCACCACCCGCTCGTATTGCTGCTGGGCCGCACCGAGGTCTCCGGCGATGAAGGCTTGATAGGCCTGATCCAGGCCGGGATTGGCCGTACTAACCCTGGCGCCCGGCTTGAACTGGATCAGCGCTTGCTCGGCAGCGACATCCTCGGCCGGAGCGCGTTTTTCCCTGGCTGCCGTACCTGCGGGCGCGGGGGCGGCAGCAGGTGCTGCAGCGGCTGCAATCGCAGGAAGGGCGGCTGACGCCCTGGCGTCGTTGCGCACCGCGTTGTCCATCGCTGCGGCGGCTTGCGGGGTTGGCGTCCCGGACGGCGGCATCCTGGCGGGCACATCCGGCTGTCCGGGCTGCGCTGCCGTGGCAACCGCAGCAACCGCAGGCACCGGCGCGGCCGCTTCGGGGGTTTCGCCGCCCGCTGGCGGAACGGTGTTCTCTACCGGCGGCGCGGAGGCGGGTGCCGGGCTGGCCACGACGGCGGGATACTGGTTCATGGCGGTCCCGGAGAGCTGCCAGTAGTAATAGGCGAAGACACCGCCGAACAGCCCGATGGCTGCCAGTCCCAATCCTGCCAGGGTGCCGGCGCGCCGCTTTTTTCCTGTCTGTTTCGATGAAAACACCGCCTTTGCCTGTTGCTGGGCGAGCAGTACTTTCTTGCTGTCGTCGAGTGCCTGCTGCCGTTCCGCGGCGTCCTGCTGCGTGACCCTGTTGGCAGGACTCCTTGCGGGCTGCACCGGTTCGGTTCTTGCAGCCGGGGTCGAAACAAGGGGGTCGTGCTGCATGGCAGCGGCGGCAGGTATCGCTTGCGCGGCTTCGTTCATGCCTGGCGCGGCGAGAGCATCCTGCACCTGAAGCCCGGCGGAAGGCGGTACGACCGGCGCTAATGCCGGTTCCGCAGCCAGTCCGGCGGCGGAAAGAGGCGGTGCGATGTCGATGACCGGTTCCAGCGCCGGTTCCGGTTGCTGATGCTGCAGCGGCGGGGCCTCCATCGGAAACAGCGACATTTCCGCCAACTTCCCGGCAACCACTGGCTCCGCAACCGGCAAGGGGTCGCGCGGCACGTCCTGGTTCTGCTTCGCGTGCTCGGCTTTCTTGAGCGCCTGCATCAACAAGCTCATCAGCCGGCTCCATTTGCCGCGGGCGGCGCAAGCGAGGGTACGGGCGCTGGTGTTCCGTAGGGCGGATTGTTCAGCGGCCGGTCGCGGTTGGGCAGGTAATCCCGGAACTCGCGATAGTCGCCGTTCAGGCTGGCGTCCTTCACCACGACCGGCCGCATGAAAATCACCAGCTCGGTCTTGCTTGCGTTCTCATTCCGGTAGGCCAGCACATCGCTCAGCAGCGGCACATTGTTCACACCGGGAATGGCGTCCTTGGCATTGTTGATCGAATCTTGCATGAGTCCGCCCATGACGGCGATCTGGCCGCTCGATACCTTCAGCACGGATTCCATCTCCCGCGTCTGGATCACGGGCACATTGCTGACCACCGGTGTCGATGCGGTGGTCAGCGCCGGATTCGGGTCCTGCACATAGCCGATGATGCGCGAGATCGTCGGCCGCACATTCAGCGTCACTTCGTCGCTTTCGGCGATCTGCGGCGTCACGCTCATCACGAAACCGACCGGCACCGTATGCACTTCGGATGTATAGGTGGTCAGCGGCGCGATGCCGACCTGCCCCGAGGTGGTGACAGAGCTGAAGGTGAAATAGACCCGGTTGTCGACGACTTTCAGCAGGGCGGTCTGGTTGTTCAGCACGCTGATCTTCGGGCTCGACAGTACCTTCACCTTGCCGAAGGACTCCAGGAGCTGGATGGTGGCGGCGATGTTGCCGAGGCTGGACGTGGGATTCGCATAGCGCAGGGTCAGCAGGCCGGGCGTGGTGCCGGTGATCACGCCGGACGGCAGGTTGACGCTGCCGCCTATCGTCTCCGTCATGGAAGCGGGGCTGCCGCCGTAGGAACCCACGCGCGACCAGTTGATGCCTTGCTGGTACTGATCGTTCAATTGCACTTCGACCACGGTCGCTTCGATCAGTACCTGCCGCTTGGCGCTCGACATCACGAGGTCGAGGAATTCCTGGATTTTCTCATGCTGGCGGCCGGTGGCCCGTACCGCGATTAGGCCGGTTTCCGGATTCGCGATCACCGATGCGGCTTCCCGGAAGGTGTTGCGACGCGGCGTGGTGCCGGCCTTCGGTGCCGTGCCCCGTGCCGGCGCACCTGCAGCTCCGGGGGCGGGCGCCGCGGCGTCCTGTTCCGCCGGCGCATCGCCGTCAGGAAGAATCTTGTCCGTTTCGCGCAGCGTGTCCTTGATGTTCTGGACCAGCGTTTCCCAGAAACGGTTGTTCGACCTGTTGGTCACCGAGGTGGTGGAATTATTGTTGCCGCCACCACCACCCGCCCCGGCGCCGGTCCCGATGCCATTGTCGGTGCCGGTGGAGCTGATCTGGGTCGCGATGCTGACGTTGCTGCTGCTGTCGCGCGAAATGTTGACGTAATCGATCCGGTAGTTGCGCAGGAACGGCGCGTCCGGCAGCACCGCCAGGTTCGGGCCGTCCAGTTCGTATCGCATGTCCACCTGCCTGGAAATCCGGTTCAGCAGCTGTGGCAGGGTCTGGTCCAGCGCATTGAGGGTGACATAGCCTTCGATGTCCGGATGGATATCGATATTCAGCTTCGCATCCCGTGCCAGCGCGAACAGCAGCGACTGGACCGGCACCTTGTGCACCGTGACGCTATAGGTTTCCGCTTTCGGCGCCGGTTTGGGTGGCCTGAGGGCCGGGCTTTGCTGCACCGGCTGTGGAATGCTCCCGGCTGCCTGGGGTGCCTGCATCAGATGGCCGGCAGACGGTGCCGCCGGCTGCGTTCCGCAAGCCGTCAGCAGGAGGCATCCGCAAAGAGAGGTGGCCGCTTTGATCATTCGCGTTTTGTCGTTGGTTCTTGTAGGCGGAACGCTGTAACAAACTGTTGCAGCCAGCCAATTCTATGTCAGAAAACCTTTCCCGGCAGAATGAATTCGCACGCCTGTGCGGCTAAGCCACAGGAATACTTATCTATCCCACAACGATTCCGCCTTCGACCGCTCGATCTCCGCCCGGATGCCGCCGAAGGTGCGCAACTGCGGGCGGTAGCCGAATTCCTTCGACAGGCTCGCGATGGCGTCCATCGTCTGCGAGCGGGAAGCCAGGCTGTCGTAGGCAACGCCGTAACGTGTTTCTTCGCCGATCCGGGTCGGGTACACGAACAGGCGGTCCGCGCCGAGTTTGCCTTCCGCCTTGCGCAGGAAGCGCTCTACCTGCGCGGGGCTGTCGGTGGCCATCAGCGCAATCTGTACCGTGTACATCCTGTCCTGCCCGTCCTTGCCGAGAAGGGCGCGGGTCGCGGCGAGGCGCTGCTGCAGCAGCGACGCCGCGGAGGGGGCAAGCGGTGCCGGCGGTGCCGGCGTTGCGGGCGGCGCGCTGGCGGATGGGTTGGAAGCAAGGGGTGGTGGGGCGGGGGCAGCCGGTGCGGAAACCGGCGCTTCATCCTGCGCCACTGCTGTTACCGGCGGTGTCGCAGGCGACGGCGCGGATGAAGCGGTCGCAGCCGGCGCTGCGGATACTGAAGGAACGGGCACGGATGCCGAAGCCACGGGCGCCGGTGCCGCCACCGGGCGCAGGCTCCAGCCGGCCGTCGCGGCGGCCACCAGTCCGGCGAACATCGCCGCACCGAGCGCTGCGTTGCGCCGCCATTTCCGCGACGCGGTGTTGGAAAACTCGCTGTCCTGGATCGCGGCCTTCACATGCTGCGGCAGGATGGCATGGCTGTTGTCGGAAAACGCGGCGAGCAGCGATTTGTCGGCGAGGATGCTGATGCGCCGCACGATCCCTTCCGATACCGACGCGATCAGCTGCACCGCGCCCTTGCTGAATACATCCGGACCGCGGTAGCCGGCGGCCCGCATGCGGAACATCAGGAATTCCGGGATCACGTCCAGCGGCAGCGGCGGCACCTTGAAGCTGTGGGTGATGCGTTCCTTCAGCTGCCGCATGCTCGGCAGGTTCAGGCTGTCTTCCAGTTCCGGCTGGCCGAACAGCACGATCTGCAGCAGCTTGTGATGCGCGGTTTCGAGATTGGAAAACAGCCGGATTTCTTCCAGCGTTTCGAGCGGCATCGCCTGCGCCTCCTCCACCAGCAGCACCACCTGCCGTCCCGCCCCATGCCGTGTGATCAGATCGCTCTGCAGCAGGCGGATCACTTCATCCGGGCGCAGGCCGCTGGTGGCGATACCAAGCTCGGAGGCGATCGCATACACCACTTCGTCGCGCGCCAGCGTGGGGTTGACGAGATAGATCACATCCACGTTGGCGGGAAGCAGGCTTTCCAGCATCCGGCACAGCATGGTCTTGCCGCTGCCGACTTCGCCCGTCACCTTGACGATGCCTTCGCCGTGGCAGACGGCGTAGATCAGCGCTTCGAGGATTTCGCCGCGCTTGCTTCCGGCATAGAAGAACGCCGGATTGGGCGTGATGCCGAACGGGGATTGGTTCAGGCCGAAGTGGGAAAGGTACATGGGTGTCTGGCTTTCAGATGGAAGTTCGTCAACGCCGCATGGCGCGCGAGCCCGGCTTGCGATTCGGTCATGCGATGCATTTCATGAATGCCTGCTCCAGCGTATCGGCGCCGAACTCGGCCCGACACTGCGCCGGCGAGCCGACAAAGCGCAGTTCGCCGTCATGCAGGATCGCCATGCGGTCGCAGATTTCCTCGACATCGGCGAGGGCGTGGGAGCTGAAAAACAGGGTGCGGTTGGACGAGCGCATCGCTTGCAGGCGCGCCTTGAGCAGCGCGCGCGCCTTCGGGTCGAGCCCGCTCATCGGTTCATCGAGGATGTACAGATCCTTGCGCGCCATGAAGCAGGCCGACAGGCCGAGCTTCTGCGTCATGCCTTTTGAATAAGACCGCACGGGGCGGGTCAGCGCAGAAGGATCGAGGTCGAGCGAACGCAGCGTCGCTTCCGCTTCCGCCTGGTCGTAAGCGATGCCCTGCAGCTTCAGCGCATAGCCGAGAAAATCGCGGCCGGTCAGGTAATAGGGCGGCATGAAGCGTTCGGGCAGGAAGGCGATCGGGCGGCGCGATTCGGTGCGGCGGTTGCTGACGCCGAAGATATCGATCTCGCCCTGGTCGACGGCGCAGAAGTCGAACAGGCATTTGATGAGTGTCGTCTTGCCGGCGCCGTTCATGCCGACCAGGCCGAAAAATTCTCCGCTGCCGATGTCGAGGCTGACGCCGCGCAGCGCGGTCTTTTTTCCGTAGCGTTTGACGATGTGTTGGAATTTCAGTGCAACGGCTGTCATGTCTTGGTTGCGGGTTCGCGCTCAGGATATCGGGCAGATTGTAACCACAGGCAATGCGGGTGTATAGGAATGAATCGGCGCCTGTGTCATCGTTGATAACGGCCGTTCCCGCGCCTCTTGTCATTCCGTCATCCGCGACCGGTTATCGTGTCGGCAATGCAGCGATCAGAGGTGCAATCGACAGCCTTACGTCCGCATCGCCACGGGCCGTCCTCCGTTATCATGACGGCCATGCCTCAGTCTCCCGCACGCCATTCCACTTCCGCCATCGGCATGATCGTCCTGTCCGCGCTGCTGTTTGCGACGATGGATGCCGGCACCAAATATCTCAGTGCTTTCATGTCGGTGGTGATGGTGTTGTGGTCGCGTTATACCTTGCAGGCCGGCGTGATGACGCTGTGGGTATGGCGCAAATATGGCGTACGCGGGTTCCGCACCGGGCATCCGGGTTTCCAGCTGTTGCGCGGCGTGCTCCTTCTGTCCATCAGCGCACTGGCGTTTTTCGGATTGAAGCTGCTGCCGCTGGCGGAATTCACCGCCATCGTCATGCTGTCGCCGGTGCTGGTGACCGCGATCTCGGCATGGTTCCTCAACGAGCCGGTGGGGAAAGTACGCTGGCTGCTGGTGTGCGGCGGCTTCATTGGCACGCTGGTGGTGATACGGCCCGGCAGCGGCTTGTTCGGCGCCTCCGCCCTGGTAGCGCTGGTGACGATGGTGGCTGCTTCCGCCTACAGTCTGCTGACCAGCCGTCTGGCCGCGCTGGAGAATCCGCATACCACGCAGTTCTATACCGGCGTCATCGGGACAGTCCTTCTGGCGCCCTTGCTGTTGTCGCAGGGAGACGCGCTGCCGGCGACGTTCGCGAGCCTGTCTGCGGCGCAGATCGGTCTTCTTTGCGCGCTCGGGCTGATCGGCACTACCGGCCATCTGTTATTGATCATGGCGTTCAGCAGGATGGGGGCGGCGTCGCTGATGCCGTTTACTTATACCCAGATCGGGTTTGCGGCGGTGATGAGCTGGATGGTGTTTCGGCATGCGCCGGATTTCTGGGCGTGGGTGGGGATGGGGATCATTGCGGTGTGTGGTGGGGCTACGGCTTGGTTGGGGAGGAGGCGGTAGGGATGATCGTTTTTGTCATTCCCGCGTAGGGTTTTGCAAAGGGGGAGTTTAAGACTACGGAGAGTCTCTCGTAATACATCAGCCTGTCATTCCCGCGAAGGCGGGAATCCAGGGCGACGGAGATTCTCCGGTGCTGCGACGCGTGCGACTCTCCGAAGAGACTAGCCGGGACTGGCCCCGGCGGGCCACTTACTTTTTTGCTTCGCCAAAAAAGTAAGCAAAAAAGGCGACCGCGGGGACGCTGCTTTTCGGGTTCCCGAAAAAGAGCGCACCAAAGCGGGAAGCGAAACAAACTCGCCTTCGGCTCAGACAGGTTTCGCTTCTTTATCCGCTTTGGTGCGCTCTTTTCCGGCAGCCGTCCAAGCGGAATTCAACGGCCACAGCCTCTTTGCACTAACCTGGTCGCGTCTCAATTTTTTTGTGAAGCCTTACGCCTGTCAGCTTTGACTACGCTCAGCTCACTCATACGCCCCCAGCCGCTTCCGCTCATCCTCACTGAATTGCGCCTGCCGCAATTGGTCCAGATACGCCTCCCGCTCCGATTCCGGCAGCCGCGGATTGCTGGCGATGAACTGGTTGCGCTGCGCGAGGTAGGCGGCGATGCGCGCCTTCCAGGCGGATTCCTCCTGATCGACTTCCGCCATGCGAGCCGCTGCTTCCGGCGTCAGCGCGGCGGCGCGCATGCGGTAGATATCGTCTTCGGTGGCGCCTTCGGCACGCATCTTGTTTGCCGATTCCTCCAGCCGCACGATTTTGAAGGGTTCTTCCCGGGCTTCCCGCAGTGCAGGCGGCAATGCGGCATCGAGCGCCGCGAGCTTTTGCTGCTTTTGCTCGGCCGTCAGGGATGTGTCGAGGCCGATCTCCAGCCTTGCCAGCGCATCGTTGTCGTAGGCGTCTTCGAGACCGAACATCGCCTGGCTTTCCTTGTCGCTGAAGAAGCGGGCGCGGGTCTGCATCAGCGCCGCCTGGCGGCCGCGGATGGCTTGCAGCGTGCCGCCGGCCAGCTGGCTGTTCTTTTCCACTTCCACCAGTTCGCGCTTGTAATCGAGATAGCGCGCCAGGAGTTCCTTTGCCTGTCCGGCGGCACGTGCTTTCAGTCGGCGGTCCAGTTCCAGTTCGATTTCCTTGCGGATGGCGTCCAGCGGTTTTTCTCCAATGGCGGCGAGGTAGTAGTCGAACAGGCGCACCAGTTCCGCGCTGACCACCAGGTCTTCGCCGTCGACCTCGATCCGGCCGTCGGGCCGCGTGCCCTCGAAAGAGCGGACGAAGGGAAACAGGTTTTGCTCGGTCGACGCTGCGGGTGCGGCGGGTGGTTCACCGGAGGGCGACAGCAGGTAGATGAAAACGGCGGCGGCCGCAGCCGCCGCCCCAAGCCACACGGATGTGGATTTTTTTATCATTCGAATGGATTACAAGCCGAGGTTTCTCAGGCGGTTTGCCTGCTGACGGTACACCGTAACCGGATTGGTTTCGAAGATGTTGGTCAGGCCAATGGTCTGGTTGACTTCATCCAGGTGGTTCATCGCATAGTCGTCACGGATCACGCGGCCGAGACGGCTGGAGCAGCTGCTCACCAGGCCGTCGTTCTTCGCGAAGCCGAATGCCAGGCCGGTCAGGGCCAGCGCCGGGTCGACGATGTCGAGCGCGTTGGTATAGGGCTTTGCGCCGCTCCACGAGAAATAATGCACGCCGCGCGCCTGGTATGCGCCTTCGCCGCAGGCGGTGGTCGGCACGCCGTAGGGATGCGTCTGGTTGAAGCGCAGCGAACCGGCGGTGCTGAGCGATACGTTGGCCGCGTTGGCGTTCTGCGGCAGGCCCGATCCACCAGACAGGAAGCTGATGATCTGCGACAGGCCGTTGGTGATCGAGGCCAGCACCGCGTTCGACAGCGAGCCGTCCGGTGCGACACCGATCAGGATGTCAGCGACTTTCGAACCCTTGTTGACACCGCCGACGCTGGTGACCGACGCGACCAGGTCGGGCCGCACCGATGCGACATAACGCGCGGTCGGGCCGCCATGGCTGTGGCCGATCAGATTGACCTTGCCGGCGCCGGTCGCGGCGATGATCTGCTTGACCTGGCTGAGCAATTGCTCGCCGCGCACTTCGGTGCTGTTGGTGGCGGACACCTGCGCCACATAGACGCGTGCGCCATCGCTGCGCAGCGCGGCGGGAATGCCGTACCAGTACTCGACCAGGCCGATGCGGTCGAAGCCGAACAGGCCGTGCACCAGCACGATGGGGTATTTGGTCTGGGTATAACCGGCAGCCCAGGACGGGGCCGGCAGTGCGACGATCGTCACCAAAGCAGCGACGATCCACTTCATGAAGCGGTTTTGCATGTTGTCTCCTGTGAATTATTTTTTTTGCAGTGTGCTTCTTGCGAGGGTGCGGGAAGAATGATGGACGGCTGGTGGGCTCCTTCTGGGTAAGTTGGTCTGCCTGATCAGAAAACAGGTGGTGAATAGTGCTTTCGAACAAAACTAACGTCGTTCGGTTTTGCATCATAGAATGAGAGTTTTAAATTAACAAGATGCACTGCAACATCTTTTGATTTAGTCAAAGATGTTGCGTGATGGCAATGTTATTGCGCCTTTTAACGGAAATTTCTACGGTGTCGCAGGCGCGGACATGCTTGGCATGAAGTTGCGAAGAAAATCGAGAAACACGCGGCACGAGAGATCGGCATCGTCGGCGGTCATGGTTTCCAGCGGATGATGACTGATACCGCCATTGCCGCAGCGGGTAAAAAGCATCGCGACATCAGTGATGCGCGCCATCATCATCGCGTCATGACCGGCGCCCGAAGGAAGGCGCAGGGGCGGGACCCCATGCCTTGCGACCGCCGCTTCCAGTTGCTCCATCAGCCACGGCGCGCAGGGCGCCGCCTGCGCCGATACGATGGGCGTCAGCTCGAAGTCGATCCGGCGGCGCGCACAAACGGCCTCGATTTCCTTCAGTACATCGGCTACCGCCGCCTCGCGCACTGCATCGTCCGCGGCACGGATGTCGAGCGACAGGCGGCAAGCGCCGGGGATCACATTCACCGAGCCCTCCGGCACCTGCAACTGGCCGACCGTTCCGACCAGCGCCGGTTCACGGCTGCAGCGGCGCTCCACGTACAACACGATTTCGGCTGCTGCCGCTGCCGCATCCTTGCGCATTGTCATCGGCGTCGTGCCGGCATGTCCTGCCGTGCCGGCGAGGTCCAGCAGATAGCGGTTGCTGCCCGCAATCGACGTCACCACCCCGACCGGCAAGCCCTGCTCAAGCAGCACCGGTCCCTGCTCGATATGCACCTCGATGAAGCCGAGCAGGCCGGACGGGTCGCGGGCGAGGGCAGGGATGGCGCCTGGCTCGTGGCCGGCCGCCTGCAGCGCATCGCGCATGGTGATGCCTGCCGCATCGCTCCTGTCCAGCAAGGCCATGTCGAAAAGGCCGGCAACGGCGCTGCTGCCGAGGAAGGTGCTTTGAAAACGTACGCCTTCCTCTTCGGCGAAACCGATGACTTCCAGGTGGAACGGCAGCTTCTCGCCACGCTCGTACAGGTGCCGCACCGCTGTGATCGGCAGCAGGATGCCCTCGCGGCCATCGTACTTGCCGGCGTTGCGCACCGTGTCGTAATGGGAACCGGTGATGAGTGTCTTCGCATCCGGATCGTCCGACAGGTAGCGGCCGACTACATTGCCGACCGCATCGACGGCAACCTGCATGCCGGCGTCGCGCATCCATTGCGCCAGTTGCGCGGCGACGCGGCGATGCGCCTCGGTCATGTAGGCGCAGGTGAGGGCGCTTTCGTCATCGCTCCACTGCGCGAGCATGTCGGCCCGGGCCAGGATTTCGCCGCCGAATTCCGGCCTGACGCCGAGCAGGTCGTTCAGGCGCAGCTCCGCGATGCGGCCGATCTGCCGCAGGTTTTCCGCGATCTCGTCGCTGCGCCGGTTTTTCAGCCGGCGGGAAAATGTGTCAATGATGGCGCTGCGGCCCAGTCCGTTGCCATCCGGGCCTTTCACGGCAAGAATGAATGGGAAGCCGAATTTCCGGTTGTACTCGGTGTTCAGCGCCTGCAGCTTCGCAAATTCCTGCTCGCTGCAATTGCGCAGACCGGCGCGCGCCTGCTCATCGGTCGATTCTTTCGTAAGCGCGCCGGCCACGGCCGCCTTGCCGGCGAGTTCCGGATGGGCACGGATCAGTCCAAGCTGTTCATCCCCGGTAGCGGTGGCGACCACCTGCTGCAGGGCCAGCTTCAGCGCAGCGGCTTGCCCGTATGGTCGCCCGCCGGCGGCACGTGCCGCGATCCACGGCGAATGCTCATAGATGCCTTGCAGCGCCTGGACGAACGCATCGGCATCACAGCGGTTCAGGAAGTCGAGCGTGATGGTCATGCAATATCCCGTGGAGTGAATGGATGGGTGGCGCGCCAGTGGTTGGCGATGTCGATGCGGCGCGTGATCCATACCTTATCGTGCATTTGCACATAGTCCAGGAAGCGCGCCAGCGCGGCGGCGCGCGCCGGCCGTCCGACGATGCGGCAATGCAATCCGATGGACAGCATCTTCGGCCGGTCCAGGCCGGAGGGATCGCCTTCGCGGTACAGCACGTCGAACGCGTCCTTCAGATAATCGAAAAACTGGGTGCCCGAGTTGAAGCCCTGCATGGCGGCGAAGCGCATGTCGTTGGTATCGAGCGTATAGGGCACCACGAGGTGCGGCCTCCTGCGCATTACCCCATCGTGACCACGTGCCTCCACCTCCTGCCAGAATGGCAAGTCGTCACCGTAGTGATCGGCATCATAGGCAAAGCCGCCATGTTCCACCACCAGCCGTCGGGTATTCGGCGAATCCCGGCCGGTGTACCACCCGGCGGGCGGGCTGCCGGTGAGGTCGCGGATGATGTCCACCGCTTCCGCCATGTGAGCGCGCTCAGTCGCCTCATCGATGTTCTGGTAGCTGATCCAGCGCAGTCCGTGGCAGGCGATTTCGTGACCCAGTTCAACGAAGGCGGCGGTTGCTTCCGGATGGCGTTTCAGGGCCATCGCGACGCCGAAGATGGTGAGCGGCAGCCGCCGTTCCTCGAACATCCGCAGCAGTCGCCACAGGCCGGCGCGGGATCCGTATTCATACAAGGATTCCATGCTCATGTGGCGCATCGGAAATGCCTGTGCACCGATGATTTCCGACAGAAATGTCTCCGATGCCGGATCGCCGTGCAGTACGCTGTTTTCTGCGCCTTCTTCGTAGTTCAGGACGAACTGCAGCGCGATCCGTGCGCCATGGGGCCATTGCGCGTGGGGGACGTTGCGGCCGTAGCCGATCATGTCGCGGGGGTAGTTTTGGTAAGTGTCGGGCATGGTGGCGGTGGGTGGTTAATATATCTCTTTGATGTCATTCCCGCACAGGGTTTTGCAGAGGGAAATCCGGGGCGACGAAGTGTCTCCGGTGATCCATCACCTCCGTCATTCCCGCGCAGGCGGGAATCCAGTATTACGGAGTGTCTCCGGTGATGCAACGCATGCGGCTCTCCGAAGAGATTAGCCGGGACTGGCCCCGGCGGGCCACTTACTTTCTTTGCTTCGCCAAAGAAAGTAAGCAAAGAAAGGCGACCGCAGGGACGCTGCCCTTCGGGTGCCCGGAAAAGAGCGGGCCAAAGCGGGAAGCGAAACAAACTCGCCTGCGGCTCAGACAGGTTTCGCTTCTTTGTCCGCTTTGGCCCGCTCTTCTCCGGCAGCCGTCCAAGCGGAATTCAACGGCCACAGACTTTATGTGTCATCGAGGGCAGTTTTAATACTTTCTGCAACGTCTGTTCACCATAGCAAACAATGTACCGAACATTCTTCTTCTGTCCTAGAGAAGTAGATACGATTGAAAAAATCGTAAAAAAGAACCTTGGCCAATTTTCTTTGCACCCCTCACTTCAACTCCTTCGCCACCGCCCCCACCAACTCTCTTAACCACTTATGCTCGCTCGCATGGTGCACCCTGTCATGCCACAGCTGATAGAACCGCATCGCCGGAAACTTGATCGGCACGTTGAACGTCTTCAGCGGAAGGGTTTTCTCAAAGAAGCGAAGAAACTGCCGACCGGTCGTCAGCGCCAGGTCCGACTGCATCAACATGTACGGCATCTGGCTGAAGTATGCTGATTCGACCACCACATTGCGTTTCATGTTGTGCCGCGCAAGGAATGCCTCGATGACGCCGTGGTAACCGGGCAGCATCTGCGACGGTGCCACATGGGGCAGCGACAGATAGTCTTCAACCGTCATCCCGTCCGGCGCGGTACGTTTCGCGTAGGGGCTGTCGGCGCGCATGCAGCAGGCGATCGGGTCCTGGAACAGCTTGGACAGGTGCAAGTGGGGCGGCGGTTCATCCCAGTTGGCGATCACCAGGTCGAGCTCGCCGTCGGACAGCAGGCGGCTGTAGTCGACGTCGCGTCCGATGTGATGGATGACGATGCGGCTTTTCGGCGACTGGCGCCGGACCCTGGCGATGATGTTGGGCAGGAACTGGCTGTCGAGATAATCCGGCGCCGCGATGTTGAAGGTGCGCGCTTCCTCTTCGGCGACGAAGGGCATCTTCTGAACGAACAGCCGCTCGGTCTCGTCGAGAATGCGCTTCGCCGGACGCAGCAAACTCTCGCCATGCTGGGTCGGCACCATGCCGCGCGAGCCGCGCACCAAAAGCGGGTCGCCGGTCAGTTCGCGCAGCTTGCGCAGCGATGCGGAGATCGACGGCTGCGGCTGGTTCAGCTTGAGCGCCACGCGGGAAACGTTTTTTTCCGACAACAGCATGTAGAGGATGCGGATCAGATGGATATCGATATGGGTAGGTAGTTTTGCCATGGTGTGGTATCGGTATATCGACTGGCGTATGTCAAATATACTGTAAGCCGCATAGTTTGCGACTGCGAAAAAGTTTATCGTCGACCTGCCGCAATGGAGCATGGCGGAGAGCGCGGTCTTTCGGGCTACGCTCCCTTCGTCCGCAGTGCCCGTGGCGGCAGGCGGGTTTGTTGATAAGGATCGGATGGACGCTTCCCTGTTTCCGTATGCGGCCGACTGGCTGAACCTGCTGTTGCGCTGGCTGCACCTGATCACCGGCATCGCATGGATCGGCGCATCCTTCTATTTCGTCTGGCTGGATAACAGCATCAGGCCGCCGAAGCCGGGCTCCGAACTCGCGAAGAAGGGCGTTTCCGGCGAACTATGGGCGGTTCACGGCGGCGGCTTCTACAATCCGCAGAAGTACCTTGTGGCGCCGCCCGAGTTGCCGCCCGAACTGCACTGGTTCAAATGGGAAGCCTATACCACCTGGCTGTCCGGTTTCGCGCTGCTGCTGGTGGTGTATTACCTCAATCCGCAGGCGATGATGATTGATCGCGCCGTCGCCGATCTTGCCGGCTGGCAGGCGATCGGGATCGGTATCCTTAGTCTTGTCGTCGGCTGGACGGTATACGACCTGCTGTGCCGTTCCCCGCTCGGTGAGCGCGACCTCCTGTTCGGCGTGGTGGTCTTCCTGTTCATCGTCGCCGTTGCCTTCGTGCTGTCGAGGCTGTTGAGCGGCCGGGCGGCCTACCTGCATGTCGGCGCGATGATCGGCACCATCATGGTTGCCAATGTGCTGATGGTCATTATCCCCGGCCAGCGCAAGATGGTGACCGCGATGCGGGCCGGCCAGCCGCCCGACCCCGTCCACGGCAAGCGCGGCAAGCAGCGCAGCGTGCACAACAATTACTTCACGCTGCCGGTGCTGTTCATCATGATCAGCAACCACTATGCGATGACTTACAACCATGCCTATAACTGGCTGGTGCTCGCGGCCGTCATGGCGGCGGGCGTGCTGATCCGGCATTTCTTCAATCTGAAACACAAGGGCAGGATCGCATGGGGCTACCCGGCGGCGGGTGTGGCGCTGATACTTGCAACCGCGATGGCGATTGCACCGCGCCCCGTCGCGGCGCCAACAGCGCAGGGCAGCGCGCCGGGCTTTGAAAAAGTGCAGGCGATCATCGGGCAACGATGCGTATCCTGTCATGCGCAGCAACCCACTCAGCCTGGATTCGCAGCGGCGCCTGCGGGCATCGCGCTGGACAGCCCGGAGCTGATCCGCCGGCATGGCGAGAAGATTTACCAGCAGGCGGTGCAGTTGAGGGCGATGCCGATAGGGAATATGACGGGGATGACCGAAGAGGAACGGGGGATGATCGGGGAATGGTTCAGGGCGGGAGGAAAATGATCGTTAAAACTTATTTCATATATTGAGTCTTGTCGTCCCCGCTTTCGCGGGAATGACAAATATGTTGCATTAGTCATATATAAAATGACTTCTAGCCTTCTTCAAATCTCACAACACAGTTCCCTCCTGCTGCGCGCTCCATAGAATCGGAAGACAAACCCATGTCCACCACACTCACCATCGACGGCTTCACCCTCACCGCCGAACAAGTCGCCGCCGTCGCCCGCGACAGCACCTTCACCGTCACGCTCGCCGAGAGCGCCCGCACCGCACTGAAGCAGAGCCGCGACTACATCGAAGCCAACTGGATGCACGACGACGCGCCGATGATGTACAGCTTCAACACCGGCGTCGGGTTGCTGAAAGACACCCGCGTCAAGGTTGAGCATATCGGCCTGTTTCAGACGCAACTGATCAAGGCGCACGCCGCCGGCATGGGCGAGCCGTTCGATGAACAGGTCAGCCGCGCAACCATGCTGCTGCGGGCCAACGCCTTCGCCAGCAACTATTCCGCACCGCGCGTCGAGGTGGTGGACCGGCTGCTCGCCTTCATCAATGCCGGCATCCATCCGCTGATGCCGCAGAAGGGATCGGTGGGTGCGTCCGGCGACCTCGCGCCGCTGGCCTATCTCGCGGCGGCCATCGCCGGTTTCGACGAAGCGGAAGTGATGTACAAGGGCGCGCGCATGCGGGCGCCGGACGCCATCCTGCAGGCCGGCATCGGCGAGGTGAAGTTCGAGTTGCAGGCGAAGGATGCGTCCGCATTGATCAATGGCTGCACCGTGTCCCTCGCGGTTGCATTGCTCGCCGCCCGCGACGCGCGCAATCTGCTCACCGACGCCTGCGTGTCCCTCGGGCTGTCGCTGGAAGCGATGCGGGTCGAGATGTCGGCTTTCGACGAACGCATCCACCTTGCGCGTCCGCATCCGGGCCAGATCAAGGCGGCCTCCGTCATCCGCGCCCTGCTCGCCGGGTCCACCCGCACGACCCACGCGGCACGCGCGGTGCAGTTGCCGGAGGAAATCCGCCGTGCCGACATCGCCTACACGCCGCGCATCCAGGATGTGTATTCGCTGCGCTGCGCGCCGCAGGTGTACGGCCCGGTGTTCGACGCGCTCGACTATATCGACGGCATCATCGCCCGGGAGATCAATTCCGCCACAGACAATCCGCTGATCTTTTCCAGGGAAGGCGGCGGTTTCGAAATCATCTCGGGCGGCAATTTCCATGGACAGTACCTCGCGCAGGCGGCCGACCTGCTGGCGATGGCGATCGCCGACCTCGGCAGCATCTGCGAGCGCCGCATCGCGCGGCTGATCGACCCGGGCATGTCCTGGGGATTGCCGCGCAACCTGATGTCGGGCATTCGCGGCGTGAACACCGGTTATCCGGTGGTGCAGTGCTCGATGAGCGCGCTGGTGATGGAGAACCGCACGCTCTGCATGCCGGGCAGTGTCGACAGTATTCCCGCCAAGGGCAACAGCGAAGACCATATATCGAATTCCACCTGGTGCGTACGGAAGGCGGCCACCGTGGTGGCGAATACGCAATACATCGTCGGCGTCGAAATGCTGCTGGCGGCACAGGCACTGACGATGACCGAGGAGGCGCTGGAGGGATTCGTGCTGGGCAAGGGCACGCAGGCGGCCTATGACGAAGTGCGGCGGCAGATTCCGGCATGCCTCGATGGCGACCGCTGGTTCCATGACGACATCGCGATTGCGCGATCCTTCGTCACCAGCGGTTCGGTGCGGGACGCTGTCGTGCAAAAGATCGGCGCGTTCCTGTAAGGGCTGTTTTCGTCGTGACGGTTTCTATGGACCGGCTGCCCGGCGATGGGCGGCTTGTCCCGCGATGAAGGTGGCGGCAATTGCCCGATCGTCGCCCAGTATCGCAAGGGCAAACAGCAGTTCCTCCAGGCTGTTCGCCTGTACGGTGCGGCGGGCCAGCAGGGGTGTTGCCTTCGGATCGAGCAGGATGAAGTCGGCTTCCGCGCCGGGGACGAAGCTGCCGATCGTTCCATCGAGCCGCATGCTGCGCGCATTGCCGAGCGTCGCCATGTAGAACAGCCGGCTGGCCGGAAGGTGGGTGCCTCCCATGCGCGCCACCTTGTAGAGCTCATTCATCGTCCGCAGCATCGAAAACGATGTGCCGCCGCCGACGTCGGTTGCCAGTGAAAGCGGCATGCCGGCGGCATCGGCCGCATTGAAATCGAACAGGCCGCTGCCGAGGAACAGGTTGGATGTGGGGCACAGCGCCGCCGCCGATCCGGTCTCCGCCATGCGCTTGCGGTCGATATCGTCGAGCCAGATGCAATGCGCATACATGGCGCGTTCGCGCATCAGGCCGTAGTGATCGTAGACATCGAGATAGCTGCGCGAGTCCGGATACAGCGTTTTCATCCAGGCGACTTCGTCGGTATTTTCCGCCACATGGGTCTGCACGAAGGTATCGGGATAAGTGCGCGCCAGTTCGCCGGCAAGCTGCAATTGCGCCGGTGTCGAGGTTGGCGCGAAACGCGGCGTGATCGCATACAACTGGCGCCCGCGCTTGTGCCAGCGCTGGATAAGCTGTTCGCAGTCCCGCGCGCCGGCTTCGGCGGTGTCCTGCAGAAAATCCGGGCAATTGCGGTCCATCATGATCTTGCCGGCAGCCATGCGCAGGTTGCGCGATTCGCTCTCCGAGAAGAAGGCATCCACCGAGGTTGGATGCACGGTGCAGTACACCATCGCAGTCGTGGTGCCGCAACGCATCAGCTCATCGAGGAAGAAAGCGGCCACCTCGCGCGCATGCTGCGGATCGTCGAACCTGCGCTCGGCCGGAAAGGTGTAGGTTTCCAGCCAGGGCAGCAGGCCCGGCGCGGGCGAAGCGATGATGTCGGTCTGCGGGTAATGGATGTGCGTGTCGATGAACCCCGGCATGATGATCCTGCCGCGGTAATCATCCTCCGGCGCGTCCGGTGGCAGGGTGCGTCGCAGCACGTCATAGTCGCCGGCGACGACGACCTGCCCCTCGGCGACCGCAAGCAATCCATCCTCATGCCATTGGATCGCCTTTTCGTCCACCCCCGGGTCGCCGGTGAAGTGCAGCACGCTGCCCCGGTATATCTGCAATTCCTTGTTCATCCTGTCCGCTCATTATCCAGCGCGGGTGTGGCGGCGATCCGCTTTTCCCATACCTGCAGCAATTGTGCCGCGACGGCTACCGCGATGACTGCCGGCGCCTTGCCTTCGATGCCCGGTATGCCGATCGGGCATGCCATTCGCGCCATCACCTGCGGCGCGACGCCGGTACTGCGCAGCCGCCGTTCAAACTGGATGCGCTTGGTCCGTGATCCGATCAAGCCGAACCAGCCCGTGCCGTCGCCGATATCGGCGCGGCGCAGGATGCATTCGGCCAGACGCTGATCGAGCGAATGACTGTGCGTCATGACAAGAAAGCTGGCGCCTTGCGGCGCCGTATCGATCAACGCTTCCGGCGTATCGGTGGCTTCCACCGTCACATGCGGCGGCAACGACGGTGGGAACAACTCCCCCCGTTCATCCACCCAGGTGATCCGGCAGGGAATACCTTCCAGCACCCGCACGATCGCCGCGCCGACATGGCCGGCGCCGAACAGGTAGAGATGCGGCCTGGCTCCGGGGCAGGGATCGATGAGCCAGTTGTGCCCCGATGCATCGGCAAGGATGCGGCATTCCCTGACCGCATGCAGATCGATGCCCGGCGGTGCGTCTGCGGCGACGACGGTCCGTGCCCGATTCCGCCCCGCAAGCGGAACCAGCCGCCAGCGATCTTCCTGCGCACGCAGAGCGGCATCCAGCATGGCGAAGCCGGCATGCGCGGCGGTATCGATGCGCTCGAAGGCAAGATGTACCACGCCACCACAGCATTGGCCGAGCGTCGGCCCGAGCGCAAAACGTTCGATGCGCGGCGTGGCACTTTCTTCTTCGGCAAGCATGCGCCGCGCGAACGCGATGGCCGAATATTCCAGATGGCCGCCGCCGATGGTGTCGAAGCAGCGGGCGGCGGTGACCAGCATCTTCGCACCGGCTTCGCGGGGCACCGAGCCTTCGGACCTGGCCACCGTCACCAGAACGGTCGGAGATTCCTGTGCAAGCAGCGCCGAAAGCCATTCGTTCATGCTTGCTCTCCCTTTCCGGCGGACGTCGCACGCACCCGGTCCACCGCGTGCAGGATTTGTTCACTGGTGGCGGGGGCATTCAGCGGCGGATTGAAGCGGTATTCACCGACCGACGCTATCGCGTCGCGGATGGCGAAGAATACCGAGAAGGCCAGCAGCAGCGGCGGTTCACCCACCGCTTTCGAGCGATGAATACTGTCCGCGATATTGCGGTTCTCGAACAGCTTCACCCTGAAATCCGCCGGACAATCCGACACGGCCGGAATCTTGTAGGTGGATGGCGCGTGAGTCATCAGCTTGCCGGCGTCGTTCCACCACAGCTCCTCGGTGGTCAGCCAGCCCATGCCCTGAATGAACCCGCCTTCCACCTGGCCGATATCGATGGCGGGATTCAATGAGCGGCCGGCGTCGTACAGCGCGTCGACCCGCAGCAGTTTCCATTCGCCGGTCAGCGTGTCGATGACCACCTCCGATATCGCCGCGCCATAGGCAAAATACGAGAACGGGCTGCCTGTCATGGCGGCTGTGTTCCAGTGCAGGTCCGGCGTGGCGTAGAAGCCGTCCGACCACAGCTGCACCCTCGACAGATAGGCCATCCCGACGAGCACCGTAAATTCATAGGCATTGCCGTTCACATGGACCATGTTGTCGGCAAACACCACATCCTCCGCGCTGCCGCCATAGCGGCCACTGGCAAATTCGGCGAGCCGCAGGCGTATCCGGCGGGCGGCGTCCTGCGCCGCCTTGCCGTTCAGATCGGCGCCGGTGGATGCCGCGGTGGCGGACGTGTTCGCAACCTTGGCGGTATCGGTCGCCGCGATGCGCACCCGGTCGAGCGATATGCCGAGTTCATGCGCCACCACCTGCATCACCTTGGTGTGCACGCCCTGGCCCATTTCAGTGCCGCCGTGGCTGACCAGTACGGAGCCGTCGACATAGATGTGCACAAGCGCACCGGCCTGGTTCAGGTGAGTGACATTGAATGCAATGCCGAACTTGACCGGGGTGATCGCGATGCCTTTCTTCAGCACCGGGCTCGATGCATTGAAGCCGCGCGCCGCTGCACGCCGCCGGCGGTACTCGCCGCTGCCCTCCAGCTCGGCGACGAGTTCATGCAGCACATTGTCGGCAACACGCTGGCCGTAGGGAGTCAGATCGCGGCCGTCCGCATCGTTGCCGTTACCGTAAAAATTCACCCTGCGGACATCGAGCGGATCGCGTCCCAGGTTGCGTGCAATATCATCGATGATGTATTCCATCACGATTGCGCCCTGCGGCCCGCCGAAGCCGCGGAAGGCGGTGTTCGACTGCGTATTGGTCTTGCCGCTCAGCGCCGAAATATCGACATCCGACAGGTAATACGCATTATCGACATGGCATACCGCGCGTGTCGCGACCGGACCGGAAAGGTCGGCGGAATAACCGGCGCGCGTCACCATTTCCAGGCGCACGGCGTGAATGCGGCCCTCGTCGTCGTAGCCGGCCTCGTATTCATAGTGGAAGCAATGGCGCTTGCCGGTGGCCATCATGTCGTCGTCGCGGTCGGCGCGCAGCTTGACCGGACGCTTCAAATGCGCAGCGGCAATCGCCGCGGCCGCCGCCCATGCCGCCGACTGCGATTCCTTGCCGCCGAAGCCACCGCCCATGCGCCGGCATTCCACCGTGACGTGGTGCGAATGCAGGCCGAGCGCATGGGCCACCACATGCTGCATCTCGGAAGGATGCTGGGTCGAGCTGAACACCAGCATGCCGCGGTTTTCCTTCGGGATCGCATAGGCGACCTGGCCTTCCAGGTAAAACTGCTCCTGGCCGCCGACGTTCAGCACACCCCGCATGCGGTAAGGCGCCTGTGCCAGCGCACGCTGTGCGTCGCCGCGCTGCAACCGCATCGGCGGAACCACGAACGAGCGGGCGTCACGCGCCGCCTCCGGCGTCAGGACGGCGGGCAGCGGATCGTACCCGATGCGCGCAAGTCGCGCGGCACGGCGGGCGTTGTCGTGGCTGTCGGCGATCACCAGGAAGACCGGCTGCCCGACATACTGCACCAGTCCGTCGGCGAGAATGGGATCATCATGCACGATGGGCCCGCAATCGTTCACGCCGGGAATGTCGGCCGCGGTCAGCACGGCAACAACGCCCGGCGCATGTCGAACCGCATCGAAGTCGATGTCCGAGATGCGGGCATGCGCCTGCTGCGACAACCCGAATGCCGCATGCAGCGTGCCTTGCAGCTCAGGGATATCGTCGGTATAGGTCGCTTCGCCCAGCACATGCAATAGCGCCGATTCATGCGGATGCTGCCGACCCACTTCGCTCCAGGCGGCGGTGGCGGCTCCGACGGGTTCAGCCGGCTTGTTCATCGCGTCCTTCCTCCTTTCATACCGCCCTGAGCGCAAACACATCAAGCGCCGAAGAAGGCAGCGGCGCATCGGCGCGGGTCTCGAGCCAGAAACGCCGCAGCAGGTTCTTCGCCGCCGTCATGCGGTACGCGGCCGATGCCCGCATATCGGACAACGGTGAAAAATCCTGTTCCAGCATGACAGTCGCCGCTTCCAGCGCGGGTTCGTTCCATGGCTGGCCGAGCAGGGCGGTCTCGGTTGCGCGCGCACGTTTCGGTGTCGCCGCCATGCCGCCGTAGGCGATCCGGCAGGTGGCAATACGATCGCTTTCAATGGTGATGCTGAAGGCGGCGCAGACGGCGGAAATATCCTGGTCGTACCGCTTCGCCAGCTTGTAGGTGCGGAAACGCAAACCGCTTTCCGGCAAGGGTACGCGGATTGCGGCGACGAGTTCGTCCGGGCGCAGATCCTTTTTCTGATACCCGAGATAGAAATCCTCCAGTGCCAGCGCCCGTTCATCGGAGCGGCTGCGCAGCACGACCTGTGCGCCGAGGGCGATCAGCCAGGGCATCGAGTCGCCGATCGGCGATCCGTTCGCCACGTTGCCGCCCAGCGTGCCGGCATTGCGCACCGGCAGCGAGGCAAAGCGCTGCCACATCTCCGGCAGTTCCGCCGGGTACAGCGCGGAAAGCGCGCGGTAGGCCTCCTCCAGCGGCACGCCGGCGCCGATTTCCAGGTGGATGCCCGTCGACGCAACGGATTTCAGCTCCTTGACTTCGCCAAGATAGATGATGTCCTTTAGCTCGCGCATCTGCTTGGTCACCCACAGGCCGACGTCCGTCGAACCGGCGAGCAGGCAGGCTTGCGGACGGTCGGCGCGCAATGCAAGCGCTTCGTCGAGGGAAAGCGGCGCGGCGAAGCGGCTGCCTTGATGGCTGTAACCGAGCGAACGGTCGCGTTGCAGAGGACGCAGCGCATCGGCAATCGCGGCTCTGTCAAACATGACCGGCGGCAGTTCAAACATGCGGCGGGCGGCATCGATGATCGGGCGGTAACCGGTGCAGCGGCAGAGGTTGCCCGACAGCGCTGCGTCGATCTCCCTGCGCCGGGGCGATGCGGCACCGTCTTCCTGGTTGACATACAAGCCCCACAGCGACATCACGAAACCCGGTGTGCAGAAACCGCACTGGGAGCCGTGGCATTCGACCATCGCCTGCTGCACCGGATGCAGCGCCGCGCCGTCGGGCTTGACGTCTTCGACGGTGAACAGCGCCTTGCCGTCGAGCGTCGGCATGAACTGAATGCAGGAATTGACGGTTTTCAACTCCAGCCGATCGTCGCGCAGTTCACCGACGACCACCGTGCAGGCACCGCAGTCACCCTCGGCGCAGCCTTCCTTCGTGCCGGTGCAATGCAGATCCTCGCGCAGGTGCTGCAGCACGGTGCGGGTCGGCGCACCGGATTCGATGGTGCGGATGGTGCCTTGATGGTAAAAGCGGATGGTGTTGGGCATGGGATGAGGCTTATCTGCTATCTGTTGCAAAAAGCCGAGTTAAGTAAAATCGCTCGAACCTTCACTGTAAGGTTGCCTCCCTTGCAGCGGGAGGATTAGGGCAGGGGTAGTGAGGTTGATCAACTGTATGCAGTGGCACGACCGCACCACCCCCCATAAGTAAGCAACTCTGTCACAGGTTAGCACCGCGCACCACCCTTGATATATAAAATCGCAGATGCCTGATATCGGAATCCGCATATTTCATCAACATGCACGATATTCGTTTTCCGCCATGTCGGGATAAGATAGCACCGGCATTCCCCCACGAACCAAGGACCCGCCATGGCCAAGCTCACGACCCATGTCCTCGACATCCTGCACGGCAAGCCCGGCGAGGGAGTCGGCATCGAACTGTACGCGATCGATGCCAGCGGCAGGACCTTGCTGAAAACCGACGTCACCAACGCCGACGGGCGGTGCGCCGCACCATTGCTGGAAGGCGAGGCAATGCGCGCCGGCATGTATGAGCTGGTATTTGCCGCCGGCGATTACTTCGCTGCAAAAGGCATATCGCTGCCTTCTCCCCGCTTCATCGATCGTGTCAGCATCGCCTTCGGCATTGCCGAACCGCGGCAGAATTACCATGTGCCGCTGGTGGTGTCGCCCTGGGCATATTCCACCTATCGCGGCAGCTAGCATGACCGGCGGCATCTAACGTTCATGACCGAACGAATACATTCTCTTTCCATGCAGCTCACGCTTCTCGGGAAAGCATTCCGGGCCTACCGCGCCGGGCGGATAGGCGACGCGGCGGTTTACAAATCGGCGGCGCTCGGCGCATCCGCCTATCCTGAGGTCGAACGCAGGCTGCGCGCGCTGGAGCGCTTCTACCCGGTCATCGATCTTCCCGCGCTTCGCCGTTTGAAGAACGGCACATTTGGTCATGCCTATGCGCAATTCATCGACGGCAACAAGCTGCAGCCGCTCGTCGTATCAACAGATACATACGCCGACATCGCCGCCCATGCGAATCCGCTTGCGGTCCGCTACCTGCTCCTGCACGACGCCTTTCATGTGCTGCTCGGATTCGGCATCAGCCTTCCCGGTGAATTAGGCGTATGGTCATTTGTCGCCGGGCAGCATTACAGCCCGTCCTTTGACCGCGCCGCGACATACGCCCGCCTTTTCTATCCGGTTATCGCGCCCTCGCAGATTCGCGAGCTGCGGGCGGCGCGCCTTGCCGGCGCAGCCATGGCGCGTTCGGCACCGTGCCTCATCGCCCAGCCTATCGATGCGTATTGGGATGAACCTTTGATTTCCGTCCGCAAGCACCTTGGCATCGAGGTGCACAATGGAGCAAACCACCCCCATTGATCAAAGGCGCAGCCATGACCCCGAACAGCATCCTCCTGCTGGAATTCCATCCCGAAAGGCATGATCTTGGAAAGGGAAAGGAGATGCGCGACGGGCTGTCGGTCGCCTTGCAGATCGGGAATACCCTATGGGTCGCGAACGACGAGACCATCAGCCTGGAACGGCTAACCCTCGAAAAGGGCGATGACGGCGGCGACTACCGCTACGCCCGCGACCACATGCAATTTGCGCTCGATGACTACCTGCGGCTGCCGGTGCCGCCCACCGGTGATCCCGCCGACCTGCAGGAAGTCGACATCGAAGGGCTGGCATACGATGACGGTTATCTCTGGCTGGTCGGGTCGCACAGTTTGAAGCGCAGCAAGCCGGACGTGGGTGAGGGCGTCAGGAAGGCGCAGAAGCAACTGGCCCGCTTATCTGCCGAGAACAACCGTTACCTGCTCGCCCGCATTCCCGTCGTGGAAAGCGACGGTACCTTCACGCTGGCCAAGGAATCGGTGCGCAAAGGCAACAGGCAATGCGCCGCCCAGCTTCGCGCCCGGAGCGAACGCAACGACCTGATGGACGTCCTCGTGGAAGACGAGCACCTTGCGTCCTTCCTGTCGATTCCCGGCAAGGACAACGGCTTCGATATCGAAGGTCTGGCAGTGGCCGGCAAGCGCGTCTTCGTCGGGTTGCGCGGACCGGTGTTGCGGGGCTGGGCAATCATTCTCGAACTGGCGCTGAAGGAGGACAAGGAAGATCCTTCGATCCTGAAACTCAAGCGTATCGGGCCGGATGGGCGCCGGTACCGCAAGCATTTCCTCAATCTCGGCGGCCTGGGTATCCGGGACCTCGCCGTGCAGGGCTCCGACCTGCTGATTCTTGCCGGGCCCTCCATGGACCTGGATGGACCCGTGACGGTTTTCCGGTGGGTGGACGGTACCGAGCCGAAGGGCGAATGCATGCTGGACGAAAAGGATATGAAGCGGGTCATCGACGTGCCGTTCGGCCAGGGCGTCGACCATGCGGAAGGAATCTGCCTGTTCTCGGCCGACGGCGGCAAGGCGAAATCCCTGCTGGTCGTCTACGACGCCGCATGCGTAAGCCGCCAGGTGGGTGAATGTTCGCTTGCGGCGGATGTCTTTCATTTGCCGTAGGGCAACGATCGCCGTCAGTGGAAGACCGGAGGTATAGTTTCCCGGGTTGAAAGTGTGCGACTTGTCGTGAAAAGTCCTTGTCCAAACCCTGGAAAATGATCAAAGAACATTTCAAAATCCATCGTTGCGCGGTCGCGGGCGTGTAAGCCGTGAAAGCAAGAACCAAGCATGCCTTCCCCCGCCACACCCATGATCAACTCGGGATCGGCGTGATGATTCACGGCGCGCAAAGCTCATTGAGCGGCCATGGGATCGTGGAAGCCGGGATGGGCGATACGATCACCGTCAATCCGGGAGAGGTCCATGACGGCGCGCCGCTCGGCGGTGCCGCGAGGGCATGGAAGATCATGTACTTTTCTCCCGCCCTGGTCGTGGAACAGGCTGGCGTCCTGCTGGCCCGCCAAAGTACGGCGCAGGATATTGAATCGGAAATCACTCCGGTTTGACTTCTGGCAACCACGGCGGCAACCGATCCGCAGTACATGGTTCAACAGAATTTTTCACGGGCAACGACTGCATCCATGCCGTGATGCATGAACAAAGCTTCACAACGGACCGGCAAGGGCAGGGTGTTGTACGCCTGCTTCGCCCTCGCTGGGCAAAACGTCCATGACGGTTTACTCTTTTGGTTTCTCGCGTTGCACCGCCATCCCATCTGGAGACATGCCCATGCATCCTGCAAGCAAAACGACCGCGTACCGTTGCGCCGCCGGCATGGCCGTTGTGACGGCAATTTTTCTCATATGGCTGAGTCTCGGTGTCGGGATCATTGGAAAGGATGGCGATCCCGCCAACATGATGTATTTCGGGGTGATCGCGGTCGGCATCGTCGGCGCCTCGGTCGCACGCTTCCAGCCACGGGGAATGGCGCGCGCATTGGCCGCTGCGGCGCTTGTGCAGGCAATGGTGGCCATGATTGCGGTGACCGCGGAACTGGGGCTGCCATGGAGCGGGCCGGCGGAAATCCTGATTCTCAATGCCTTTTTCGTTGCGATGTTCGGCGGCTCCGCCTGGCTGTTCAGGCGTGCCGCACCCGGCTAAGCGGATCATGCGATTTGCAATCATTGGCAACTCGGGCTCGGGAAAATCAACGCTGGCAAAGCGCCTGGCCGGAGCGATCGATGCGCCCATACTCGACCTAGATACCATCGCATGGGAGCCGGGGAAAATTGCCGAACAACGCGACCCTTTGCTGGCCCGCGCGGACGTCATCACGTTCTGCTCGCAGCATCTGCGCTGGATCGTCGAAGGCTGTTACGCAGCCCTGATTGCTACATCTCTGGAATACAAACCTTTTTTGTTATTCCTGGATCCCGGCCTGGAACAATGCGTTTCGAACTGCCGGTCCAGGCCATGGGAACCGCATAAATACGGCAGCCTCGAGGAGCAGAACCGGAAGTTGGGTTTTCTGCTTGCCTGGGTCGAAGATTACTATCGTCGGCCCGGAGACATGTCGCTGTCCGGACACCAGGCGCAATTCATGGCCTATAAAGGACAGAAAATGCACCTGACAGGATGGTCTGACATTGAGCAAGCAGTACTGATGGCCGTAAATCCGCCCAACCGTATCGAGACTTGAGCGGTGCACCTGCCCCAAAGCGTCCGTCCCGATAATTCCGGCAGTCATTGATTCAGCACTTCCGGCAATTCGTTTCCAATGCAGGAATAACGCCTTCTCTTTCCGGAAATCATCCCGGCCCGAGAATCGCCGCGCTTCTTCACTTCCCTGGTACCACTTCGTTCAATGGGTTCGGGTCGTTTGCTGACCACGAACTGTCCCTTTTCCCCTCGATAGACTCTCTGGTTCCACAGCGCAAGCTTTGCGGCGCCTAGTTGGTTTGTCCTATGAGTTCCGTGCCAAAACAGTTGGTATGTCCTGCTTCGATCAGGACGATGCGCTCATGTGCCTGCGTCGTCGCCTTTCTATACTTTTTTCAACGTCAACACCGTTGCATCCATTCGAAACAGACCGAATCAGCGAATGATTTATCACCCGGAGATAAGTATGCGATCTACAAAGTGCAAGTCGCATGCAACAACCTTGTTTCTGCAAGGAGAGGCCGGCGAATCGAACATGGAGTATGCGCTTATCGGATTACTGGTCGTGGTCGTAGGAATACTGGTACTGCTGGCATTGGGCAAAAGCAATTGAAGTGTTGGTGTGGGTAAGCATTTCTGTTTGAGGCGAGTGCAATTTTCGATACAGGCTTAGTAATGACGAACGAACTGGATTCCCTGCTTGAACTGCTCGCCATGATGATCATGGATCCGCGTACCGCAGTGCTGTTTGTCCTGCTTATGCTCGCCGCAGTGCTGGACTATCGCACATACCGAATTCCGAACTGGCTGACGCTGACAGGTGTGATCTTCGCACTCGTTTACAACACCGCTTATCCGGCGGTCCCCCACGCCGGCTTTCTATGGTCCTTCGGGGGCTTGCTGGTCGGCCTGGCGACCATGTTGCCCTTGTATGTCTTCAGGGTCATGGGCGCGGGCGACGCCAAACTGATGGCGATGGTTGGCGCGTTTCTCGGTTTGTCGGACGTCCTTTATGCGGTCGTATTCACGTTCATCGTCGGCGGCGTCGCCGCACTGGCATTCGCGGTTTTTCACCGGGCCTTCGGCCGCATGATGAGCAACATCAAGGACGTCGCCGAGACCATGGTGATATCGGCGATGGCCGGCATCACGCCCGATGGCCGCATCGCGTCCCGCGCGTCGGTAGGAAAGCTGCCGTATGGCGTCAGCATCAGCGTCGGGACGATCCTGTACGTCGTGGCGAAGCATCTGGGTTTTGCATAAGCGCCTCAACTTGCCAAATGAAGGTCTGATATGAAAAACGTTAAAGCAATCGGATTGATTTTCCTGGCGATGGTCATCGGACTGGTCGCCGCGGTATACGCGGCGGGATGGCTGTCAAAACAAGGCACGATCGCATCCAACAAAGTGGTGGTGGCAACGGTCGACATCGAACTCGGCAGCAAGATCACGCCGCAGATGCTGACCACGGTCGACTGGCCGAGCGGATCCATACCGGCGGGGACCTTCAAGGATGCGAAGGATCTGCACGATCGCGTCGTGAAGATGGGCGTATTGCGCGGCGAAGCGGTCCTGGACGGCAAGCTCGCGCCACCGGGCACCAAGGGCGGACTGTCGGCGGTCATCGCGGAGGGAAAGCGGGCAATGACGGTCAGGGTCAACGACGTGGTGGGCGTGGCTGGATTCGCGCTGCCCGGTAATTATGTGGACGTCATGGTCAACGCCCAGCAGGAAATTAGGCAGGGCGAAGAAAACCGCCAGATAAGCAAAACCGTGCTTGAGAACGTCCTCGTATTGGCGGTCGCCCAGGAAGCGGGGCGCGACGATACCAAGCCGAAGGTGGTCAGCGCGGTCACGCTTGAGCTGTCATTGAAAGACTCCGAGAAGCTGGATCTTGCGCGCAGTGTCGGCACCTTGTCGCTGGTCCTGCGCAACCAGGTGGACAAGCAGACCGTTGCCACGGCGGGCATCACCAAGCGCCAGCTTTTCGGCGAGAAGGAGCCGGAGCCCGCACCCGTCGCGATGGCGGTCGCCACTCCCGTGGCGGCACCCGTGGTCCAGCGTAGAAAGCCGGCGCCGCTCCCGGCACGGGATTGCGTCGAGGTCATCCAGAGCGGCACCCGGGTAATGCATTGCTTCGACAAAAACAAGTCAGCTGCAATTCAATAACAGAGACGGAGAGCATTTCAGTGGACAATAAAAACACCTACCTGTCGGCGGTACTCATGCTTGCACTCCAGGCGCCGATCCTCGCAGTGGCGCAGCCTGCAGGAACGGTGGCGCAAGCCGGCGACACGGCGACGCCGGCCCAGCCCCGGCCGGCAAGGAGGCCGGCTACCGGCCAGCCGCAGGGAGCGGCAGCCGGCCTCAAGCCCTGCACATCGGTGACGGTCGATCCGGCCACTGTCGTCACGCTCGGGAAATCAAGCGTCATCAAATTGAGTATGCCGGCGACACGAATGGTCGTGGGCGGCAATCCGTCAAACCGTGCCGGAAAGCCGGTCGATCAAGGCGGCGCGAACGCGGCAGGAGCACCCGCTGCAGGCGCAGGCCAGGTGGCTGCGCAAGCGGCAGTACCTCCGGCGGGCGCTGCCGCAGCTTCAGACGGCGTGGCGGATGTCGATATCACGTTGCTCAGTCCGACCGAATTGTTCTTCCTCGGGAAACGGTCAGGATCGATGAACGTGATCCTGCAGAATGCGGACGGACGTTGCGTCGTCAAGGACATTATCGTCACGATAGATCCGCAAACCCTGCAGGCAAAGCTGGCGGAACTGATGCCCGAGGAAACCGGCATCAAGATCAGGGGCGCGGAGAATGCGCTGGTGCTGACCGGCAAGGTGAGCGATTCGATCAAGCTCGACAGCATCATGAGCCTCGCCACGTCCTACGGCGACGGCAAGAAGGTGGTCAACCTGCTGCAGGTAACCAACCCGCAGCAAGTCATGCTGGAGGTAAAGATCGCCGAGATAAGCAAGACGCTGCTCGACAAGCTCGGATCGAGCGTCGGTTTGAACCGGACCGTGGGCGGTGGCGACAATGTCTATTCGGTGCTCTCCAACTTCCTGACCAATGGCGGCGGCTTCCTGGAACTGCTCAGGCGCGGCAGGACCTCGCTGGGAATCGATGGACAGAAGGATGACGGTCTTGTCAGGGTGCTTGCCGAGCCGAACGTGATGGCGATCAGCGGCCAGAATGCAAGCTTCCTGTCAGGCGGCAAGATCTTCATTCCCGTCGCACAGACCAACAACCTTGGCATTCCCACCATTACGCTGGAAGAAAAAGAGTTCGGCGTCGGCGTGAAATTCATGCCGACCGTGCTGGATGGAAGCCGTATCAACCTGAAGATGGTATCGGAGGTGTCGGACTTGTCGCAGACCGGATCGCCCTTTACCACGGTGAGCGGCGTGACATCGGTGCTGCCTTCGCTGACGGTGCGGCGGGCCGATACCACGGTGCAGCTCAACGATGGACAGAGTTTCGTCATCGCCGGACTGATCAAGAACAACGTCACCGAAACGATCAAGCGTTTCCCGGGGCTCGGCGAAGTGCCTGTCTTCGGCGCCCTGTTCCGCAGTTCGGAGTTTCAGAACGAGCAGTCGGAACTGCTTTTCGTGATCACGCCTCGCCTTGTGAAGCCCCTGGCGGAAGTACCACGGCTGCCTACCGACAATCATGTGGTGCCGACGCGTAGCGAAGTGTATTTCAACGGCGCGCTGGAAAGCGCCACCCCGGCATCTTCCTCTCCCGCTGATTATTGAAAAGGACATCTCATGGAAAAGCAGGCATTCGTACTAGGGCTCGTCCTGATTGCAGGCTGTGCATCGGTAACGCCGCACTACGACGCCCGCTTCGGCGACGCCGTGCGGCAGGCAAAAACGAACATGACGATCAACCCGGAAGCCGGAAAAAATCCGGATCCCGTTGCCGGCATGGATGGCAAGGCGGCAGCAGATGCGGTAGTTCTTTATCAGAAAACGTTCAAGGCGCCGCCGCCGGCAGTCAACGTCATCAATATCGGCGGCGGTGTTGGTAGTTCGAAGTAGTGGCGGTCTCGACTGGGCCGACCGAAATGATCCATGCAACGGATAACGAAATTTATCCACATGCATGGGGAATGTAAATGCAAGTTGCAAGATGAAGCAAGCAGTGCCCTGTAGTTTGTAGTTGTCGTACTCTTTTCCACATCCATTTCAAGAGGTAAATCAAATGAACCAGCTCCAACTCCAGCTCCAACTCCTCGATGCATTCAAAAATTCCATCCGGGCCTTTGCAAAGGAAGAGGAAGGTGCACAAGTCGTCGAATATGCGCTGATTATTGCGGTGGTCTCAATCGCACTTGTCATCGCGCTGCAAGCGCTCACTGCAGCTGGGGGCGGCTTTGCAACTTTCATTACCCGAGTCACCACCTGCCTAACTACCGCGGTCTGTGTATAGAGCGAGGTAACGGCAACGGAAAGGCGGTCGGTTCGTAACCGGTTTCCGGTCACATGATCGCCCGCCTGACCATGTTTTCAATTGAAACCGCAGAGCGCCGCAATCGGCCCGGCTGTAATGTTGATTGGCCCGACATTAAAAAGGAACGCATCATGCTCAGTCAATTTTTGAAGGAAGAAGACGGTGCGCAGGTCGTGGAATATGCATTGATCATCGCGGTTGTGTCGATCGGACTGGTGTTGGCGCTGCAGCCCCTCACGCTTGGCGGCAGTTTTGGCACTTTCATCGGCAGGGTAGCCACCTGCCTTACTACGGCAGTGTGCGTGTAGTCTGGTTATCCCCAACGGGTTTACATGGCTTTGAATACAGGACGATAAACAGGAGTTCGTATGCGCCGCATTGTCAGTCACCGATACCAGAACGGGGCAGTGATAGTGACTGTGTCGCTGGTGATGTTGTTCCTGCTCGGATTCATGGGAATTGCATTGGATTTCGGCCACCTGTTTATTGTGAAGACGGAGTTGCAGACAGCGATGGATAGTTGCGCGCTGGCGGCTGCACAGGAGCTTGATGGGATGGGCGGAGCGAACAACTCTATCGATCGGGCCAGACAGGCTGGTCGGACTGCCGGTAATCAGAACCGCGTAAATATTCAGTCGGTTACATGGGGCGGGCAGGGCGCTATCATCGACGCAGATATTACTTTCAGGGATAGCACATATAATCCAACAACTAATCCGGTCGCGGCGCGTTACGCCGAGTGCCAGCATACGCAAGCCAACATCCAGATGTGGCTATTGCACACCATGGCCGCATTCTCGGGACCTTCCCCTGCATACGCAAACACGCAAACCGTGATGGCGTCGGCTGTTGCTACTCGCGCTAGCGCACAGTCCACCTGTCCGGTTCCGATTGCGCTTAGACCCAAACCCGGCGGTACGTCGCCAAATTATGGATTTGCCGCTGGAGAGTGGGTTACGTTGTTAGGTCCTGCAAACGCGGCGATGGTGAGCAATATCGGATGGGCCAACCTAGACGGCTCGAACAACGCAGCCGAGACGGAAGCCGAGATGAACGGATTTTGCGGAACAACGGTCGGCGATACCCTCGGAACCCCCGGCGTCCAGGCTGGTGTAGCGGACGCATGGAATTCCCGCTTCGGTATATATAGGGGTAGTGCCGGTCCGGCCACCCAGTACCGGAATCCGGATTTTACTGGTTATTCATATACCGCGACCAACTGGCCAGCTCAAGCAAATGCGTTCAGTGATTTTGTTCTCAGACGGGCTCAGTATGCTTCCTGTGGTGGAAGTACCACCGCTTGTCAGACCATAACGGGTTTGAATTTAAATCCGGGCGGTTTCCAAAGGTTCGCGTCGGCGGGTTTGAACGGCGAGCACTTTCAATATGGGTCCAATCGCAGGATTGTTACAGTGCCAATCATCAATGCCGCCAACAACGTCATCAATTTCGCATGCATGCTCATGCTACAGCCAATTACCATTGGTGGTGGCGGTGGTAGTCCAGGCGGTGGTAGTCCAGGCGGTGGCGGTCCAGGCGGTGGTGGCCCGGGCGGTGGTGGCCCGGGCGGTGGTGGCCCGGGCGGGGGGGGTGGCGCGATCAACGACGTGCAGCTGGAATTTATAGGCAATGCCGGTGCGACTAACAGCCCATGTACGACCAGCGGATTAGCAGGCGGTACAGCCGGCCCGCTGGTGCCGGTCCTAGTCAGATGAGAACGAGCATGCGTACCAGACAGCGCGGTGCAGCCCTGATAGAGCTTGCACTCATCCTTCCGCTTCTCCTGCTGATGACGTTCATCACCACTGAATTCGGACGGGCGATGTACCAGTACAACACGATTACCAAGTCGGTACGGGACGCGGTCCGGTTTCTCACCGTGCAGACTCCAGGCACCGGTGCGCCAGAAGCAGAGAACCTGATCGTGTATGGCAGTACCGCCAACACCGGGACGCCGCTGGTGCTCGGCCTCACCGCGGCCAACGTGGCGGCCCCAGTATGGGAAACCGTAATTACGGGCTCACCAGGGGCGCCAGGTCCATTGATCAATATTGTGACCGTAACAGTCACGGGCTATTGTTTTCAGCCACTGTTCACCTCCGCCTTTGGCGTCAGCTTCGGCACGGCCGCCTGCGGCAACGGTGTTGGCATTCCCTACGGCGACATCACTGCAACCATGCGAACTCAGCTATGAACATGCACCGAATGCACAAAGTCTCATCCGGCTCGGCAACGATCGAATTCTCCCTGGCGTTGCTTATCTTCCTGACTTTTCTGCTTGGCATTACGGATTTTTCCCGCATGCTGTTCACTTGGAATGCAGCGAACGAAGCCACCCGTGCCGGTGCTCGCTTTGCGGTGGTGTGCGACGACAACACCGGCGACGATGCCCAGGTCCTGGCGAAGATGCAAGCGATGCTGCCCCAGATCGCCGACATCAACATGACGTGGGTACCTGCCGGTTGTACGTCTGCGGACTGCGAAGGCGTCACAGTGGAGATTGCCAATCTGAATTACCAATGGATATCGCCGATTGCGGGTCTGGTAGCAAGGGCCCCTATCCCGATGCCTACATTTTCGACGTTCCTGCCCCGGGAAATCATGCGCCAGGACCCGAACAGCAACGCCATCTGCATATAACGTTCAGGAGAGTCGATACATGAAAATCGCCATCATTTCCCCCAACAAGAACCACCTGCAGGAGATGGGTGGGGTACTTGAAGCACTCTCCCATTCTGTCGTGCGGGTCGACGGCGGGAAAAGCAAGATGCGCACTGTCGCCGAGCAGGAAGCGCCGGACTTAATGCTGGTGGAAGGCATGTGCTGCGATCCGGGCGAGCTGGAGCAGGTCGAATACATCACCATGCATTTTCCGAAAATTGCCGTCGTTCTTCTCTGCGCCACGCATACGCCCGAGTTCCTCATCAATTCGATGCGCGCGGGCGTGCGCGAGGTGCTGCCGTCGCCAGCGCCGTCCGGCGCGCTGGAGGGGGCGGTCGGCCGGGTTGCTGCCAAGCTCGCCGGCGGGCATGCGCGCAGCCCTGGAAAGATTTTTGCATTCATCCCCTGCAAGGGCGGAAGCGGTGCGACATTTCTGGCGACCAATCTCGGCTACCAGCTGGCCGAATCCAAAAGCGTTCTCCTGGTTGACCTCAACTTGCAGTTCGGTGATGCGTTATCGTTTGTGCATGACGGAACGCCGCCATCGACGTTGGCCGACGTAGCCCACGACATTCGCCGGCTCGATGCCACGTTCCTGGCGGCGAGCACGGTAAGGATAACGCCGAGTTTCAGCATATTGGCCGCGCCGGAGGACCCGTCACAGGCGATGGAAATCAAGCCCGAACATATCGATGCCATTCTCAGCCTGGCGGTAACGCAGTATGACTTCATCCTGCTGGATATCGGCCGCAGCCTGGATACGCTGTCGATCAGGGCGCTGGACCGGGCCTACCGGATCTTTCCGGTATTGCAGGCGGGCTTGCCGCATCTCCGGAACGCCAGCAAATTGCTTGCGGTGTGCAAGTCGCTCGGATATCCGGCAGAAAGGATTGAATTGATTGTCAATCGCTTCGAAAAGGGCAGTGAAATCAGCCTTGATGACATGCGGCGTACTCTTCAGGTAACACGTCTTCATGCCGTGCCGAATTCCTACAAGGACGTCAATACGGCCATCAACCATGGCAATCCGTTGATGGCGGCCTCGCGCTCGAATGCTGTCGCAAAAAACCTGGCCGAGTTTGCGTTGGTGCTCAATCCCAAGCCGGAGGAAAACCGCGGTTTGTTTAACCGCTTCTTTAAACGGGCTTAAGCATCTTCCATGCAGGGCGCACTTGCCAGCGTGAATCGGCAAGGCCATAAGGAGTATCAAAGACATGTCTTTTCGAGATAAATTAAATGCAAGCGCGATGCCGCTGCTTGAGCGCGAAGACGTTCGCGGAACCAGCGAAGCGTATAAGTTGATGAAAGGTCGCATCCATATCAAGCTGCTGGATAAATTTGATCTTGCGGCATTGGAAACCTTGGCGCCCGAAGTGCTTAGGCAGGAAATCTCGGCGATGGTCGAACGGCTGCTGGTGGATGAGCAGACAGCGATCAACGACATCGAACGCCGTTCCCTTATCCGCGATATCCAGCATGAGATGCTCGGATTCGGGCCGCTTGAGCTGCTGATGGCCGATCCGACGGTATCCGACATCCTGGTGAACTCCTACAAGAAAATTTACGTCGAGCGGAAGGGGCGTCTGGAACTGACCAGCGTGACCTTTACCGACGAAAAACATCTGCTTCGGATCATCGACAAGATCGTATCGCTGGTAGGCCGGCGCATCGACGAATCCAGCCCGATGGTCGATGCTAGGTTGCCCGACGGATCGCGGGTGAACGCTGTCATCCCGCCGGTCGCGTTGGATGGTCCGATGATGTCCATCCGCCGGTTCGCGCATATTCCGCTGCGGATGGAAAATCTGGTGTCCGAGCTGAAAAGCCTCACGCCGGAAATGGCGTTCATGCTGGAAGGTTTAAGCAAGGCCAAGGTAAACATACTTATATCCGGCGGCACGGGTGCCGGAAAGACGACGTTGCTAAACATCCTGTCCGGGTATATTCCGGCATCCGAGCGGGTCGTGACCATCGAAGACGCCGCCGAGCTTCAGATGCAGCAACCGCACGTGGTGCGCATGGAAACACGGCCGATGAATATCGAAGGGAAGGGCGAGATCACGCAACGCGCACTGGTGCGCAATGCGCTTCGGATGCGCCCCGACCGGATCGTCATTGGCGAGGTACGAGGTGCGGAAGCGGTCGATATGCTGCAGGCGATGAATACCGGCCATGAAGGATCGCTCACGACCATCCACGCCAATACCCCGCGTGACGCGTTGTCGAGGCTGGAGAACATGATCGGTATGGCCAATCTGAATCTGCCGCACAAGGCTGCCAGGCAGCAGATCGCTTCCGCCATCACGGTCGTGATCCAGGGTCTCAGGCTGATCGACGGCAAGCGCAAAATCACCAGTATCCAGGAGATCACCGGGATGGAAGGCGACGTCATAACGATGCAGGAGATATTCGCATTCAAGCAGACAGGCATTGGCGAGGAAGGCAATGTACAAGGATACTTCCATGCAACCGGTGTCCGGCCGAAGTTCGCCGATCGACTTCGTTCGTTTGGGGTGATGCTGCCGGACGCGATGTTTGACCCCACAAAACATTATCAATAGGGGCGACGACATGCTTGAAGCCATTGGAAGTCAATCTTTTCTAATCATATCAGTAATGGTGTTTCTTGCGGTGATGTTGCTGTTGCAAGGCTTTTACCTGTTCTGGAAATCGTACAAGGGCGCCGCGGCGAAAAAAATTGGCGAAAGGTTACAGGCGCTATCCGCGTCACGCGACAGAAGCAAACAGGCGCAGCTTTTAAAACAGCGGATGCTGAGCGAGGTACCCAAGATCGAGCGCCTGTTGCTTCGTCTACCAAGAGCTCATTCGCTCGACAGGCTTGTGTTTCAGTCGGGCTTGAAGTGGACTGTGTCACGACTTTTGCTTTCCTGCGCCGCATTGGGGTTCACCAGTTACGGCGTGATCACCGTATTCGCCCACCAGTCTCTGTTTATCGGCGCCCTTGTTGGCGCCGCAATGGCTGCCATGCCCATGTTTTATGTGCTTTACAAGCGCAACCGCCGACTGAATACGATCCAGTATCAATTGCCGGATACGCTCGACCTCATCACCAGGGCACTACGTTCAGGCCACGCATTTTCATCCGGGCTGCAAATGGTCGGAGAGGAGATGCCGGACCCGATCGGTAACGAGTTCCGCATCGTAAGCGACGAGGTGAATTATGGCGTGTCGTTGCAGCAGGCACTGATGAATCTGAGCGAGCGCCTGCCCATCACCGACCTGCGCTACTTTGTCGTGGCTGTTTTGATCCAGCGCGACTCCGGCGGCAACCTGACCGAGGTGCTCGGGAATCTTAGCCGCCTGATCCGAGAACGGCTGAAGCTCTTTTCCAAGATCAAAGTGTTGTCATCGGAAGGTCGATTGTCAGCCTGGATTCTTGGCTTGATGCCGTTTGCATTGGCGGCAGTGATGAACCTGGTGAATTCCGGTTTCATGTCACCGCTGTGGACGGATCCAATCGGCATTGCCATCATCAAGTACATGCTGATTCTGATGGCTTTCGGCGTCCTGATTCTGCGAAAAATTATCAAAATCCGCGTTTAAGGATCCATTACCATGAATATCCTCATACTTTCCGCGCTCATCTTCCTTTCTGTAACCTTGGCAATATGGGGTTTGCTTGTTCTGATGGTCCCGACGAAAACCCAGAAACGCATGCAAAATGTATTTTTTCCCGCACATAAGGGGAGTGAAGCGCATTGGGCCGAAACTGTGGTTTCCGTTGTTGGTCCATTCGCGAAACTGTCCACGCCCAGCGGCGATTGGGAAACATCGCCGTTGCGAATCAAGCTGCTGCGGGCGGGATTACGCCATGATGACGCACGGCTTGTGTATTTTGGTGCAAAAACCCTGCTGCCCATACTGCTGGCCGGCATCGCATTTTTTTTTCTGCAGATAGTAAGTCAGGCGGATGGGCTGATGCTCATCTTCTTTCTGGTGCTAGCCGCGTTAGTTGGCTGCTATCTGCCCAATGTGGTGCTTTACTGGAAAGTAAGGAGCCGCAAACGGGAAATCTTTGAAAACTTTGCGGACGCCGCAGACCTTATGCTGGTGTGCGTGGAAGCTGGCCTCGGATTGGACGCCGGGCTGACCAAGGTCGCCGAGGAAATGAAGGTGACGAGCGTCGCGCTTGCAGAAGAACTTCACCTGACCAATCTCGAGATGCGCGCCGGCGGAACGCGTGAACAGTCTTTGCGCAACCTTGCCACGCGAACCGGCGTCGAGGAGATCGGTACGTTCGCAATCATGCTGACCCAGGCGGATCGATTCGGAACCAGTATCGGTGAATCGCTACGGGTTTTCTCCGACGATCTTCGGCATAAAAGGCAGAGCCGCGCAGAAGAGATGGCATCCAAGGTGCCGACGAAAATGTTGTTTCCACTCGTGGTTTGCGTCTTTCCTTCAATCATCATGGTGATCATGGGTCCTGCGGCAATTCAAGTCATTCGAACCATACTTCCGATGTTAAATGGCCGTCTTTGAATGTGGCTCGCCCAAATACGATCAGCGAGAGAAACACGGCGTGACGTGAACGTGGCATGCCATTTCATATGAATGCTACGTTGTCTTGCAAGGCCTTATAAACGCATGCAGCCGTACCGTGCCCTTCGGAACCGGATCCTCCTGCGGATCGGCGAGCTTGTGGTTGACTGCATAAAGGTAGAGTTCAAGGCGATTGATCACGTCCAGCTTGTGATAGATGGAGGTGAGGTGGTTGCGCAGCGTATGCTCGGATATGAACAGCCCTTGCGCAATGACCTTGTTGGTGGCGCTGCTGTCCGCAACGATGGCGCGGATGATGTTGCGCTCGCGTGCCGTGAGACTTGCCTTTCGTTCCGCTTCCGGGTCCGGCTTCTTCGGCGTTTTGGCACCCAGCATCTCGCTGAACACACGACTGAGCGAGCCATGGTCCAGCCAGAGTTCCCCTTGATGGGTCTTTTCAATGGCCTTCAGCAGCTGATCGGCGGAGGCGTCCTTCATCAGCACACCCCTCGCGCCGTGCAGGACTGCCTTATCGTGCTTCTCCCGTTCCCGTTCGCCGGTGAGGACCAGTACCCGCGACACCGAGTTGGATAACAGTGCGGGAAGGATATCGAGCGAACTGGTGCCGCCCATGTCCAGGTCCAGCAGAATGACATCCGGGACAAGTTGCCCGGCCTTGGTAACCGCTTCATCGCAGCTTCGGGCCGTGCCTACGACTTCCATCTTCGGACTTTCTCCTTCAACCAGTTTTTGCAAGCCCCACAACATCGTCTGGTGGTCGTCGACAAGCAATACACGGATTCCATTGTGCGCGAGTGTCATTTAGTCGCTCTCTCAGTTAGGTAGGTATTTCGATGTCTACTACGGTATTCCCGTCCGGGTCGTTGATAACGGCAACGTTGCCGCCCAGCGCGGCAACCCGCTCCGAGATCGATTTCGGAACGAACCGGGCTGCTTTCTCGCCGCCGCTTTCGTTTTCAATCCGGATTCTGAGCCGGCCGCTCATGCATTGAAGTTTCACCGCGCCTTTCTGGGCAACGGTGTGCTTGCATATATTGCTCAACCCTTCGCGTACAAGCTGCAAAACCTCTGCCATCAGGCGATCGTTCATATGCAGATCACCATCCATGCCAATGTCGATCTTGATGCCGTAAAACTTCATGATGTGAGCCGCATGCCGGCGCAGCGCAGCCAGAAGTGCCGGCTCGGCCTCGTTCATGTCCTTCCGGATTGCGCCGGCGTAGTGCCTTAAGTCGCCAATGACCTGTGCCGCCATGGCCATCAGCCTTTCCAGGTCGACGTTCAAGGGATTGTCTTCGGACGCTTTTTTTCGGACCGCGCTCAGTGCAAGCTTCAGACCGATATACGGTTGCAGCGCTGTATCGTGGAGGTCCATCGCCATTCTTCGGCGTTCCAGCGATGCTGCCTCCGATGCCATCCTGTCGAGGAGATCGATGTTCTCGATCATGGGAAATGCCTGGGCAACGATATGGGCAAGAAACAGCGCATCGGATTTTCCGAGCGAGGACTTCGATGAGGCGACGAAGATACGGCCTTCCTCTGTCCTCATCGACAGCGGCGCGCTGATAAAGGATCGTGCTTCCAGGAGTTCCGCCAGGCTGTCGGCGGCCTTGTCCGGGTGATGGACCCAGGTGTTTGTCCCGCTGTCACACGCCAGGTAACCGATCGGCGTGTCTGATATTTTCCAGCGCCGGAGCGCATGGACCAGAATATGCTCCCGGGAGAACGCCTTAAACGGTGCCGCCGCGTCCGCGTTGATCGGGCTGGCGCTGACCGATGTCCTGGGCTTGGTTTTCTTTATTGACCGCAAGGTGTGACTTCCGGTCTCCTTATCGCGCATGATGACGATGCAGCAGTCGGCCTTGAAGAATTTTTGCGTCTTTTCGAGGACGGATGTGATGGTGTTGTCCACCCCAAAGCGTGGATTCGACAACTGGCTCACGTCGCGCAGCATAGCCAGCCGGCGCTTGAGACGCACTTTCGATTCCCCCCAGTGCGCGCTCAGATATCCGAGCGAGAGAAGAAAGATCGTGCGCAGCAACAATCGTGTCAACTCGTTCTCGGTTTCCAGCAGCAAACCGGTGGCGGTGAACAATGAAGTGGAAGCAAGCGTAACGCGTGCGCCTTCTTCCAGTCCCCAGCGAAAGGAAGAAGTAAGGATCGCAAAAAAGAAGAGGAGGAAATAAAAACTATTGATGCCGCCGGTGAACAGGATAATCAGAGCGAACCAGAAAACATCCAGCCAGTGTATGGCTTTGCCATAGAAAGCGGGTTTCTTTAGTGTCGTGCAGACGTAGATGACGACGCTATAACCGACATAACAAATAAAGACGCTTAGTGTGACCGTGTCGATTGCGCCGAGCGCTTCCGGATCGACGAAGATTGCCAGCAATCCCGACACTGCCAGAAGCAAGCGCATTCGGCCAATCAGCAATGCGTCGGTGGCGTCTTCGGATACTCCAGAATAAACCTCATGATGAGGGCCAGCTAGCGTGCAAGATTCCTGATCTTGCGCCCGACTATTGAGCATGGTGCTTCCCTCGATTCTTTTTACGTGAAACAACGACTTTCACTATGGGATTGCTACGTTGCTCGAATAAACAAAAAATAAATTATTTGTAATGCAACTTCTACATAAATCAAAGTGCATATCACTAAATTGGGTAAACGCCAGTGTATGGTTAGACGTATGTACCTCTTTGTCTCACATCAAAATGTCATGAGAACCGCAGCCCAAAACAGTGCAGCTCTGGAGCAGCCGGACGGTTGAACGACGTAACTAATGTGATCCGGAAATTGAAATGGCCTGCGACGTACGAAAGTGGAAGGCCCAGGATAGGAAGGATGTGTGCTACTGGTCTGAATTGAAAAACCGGCGTGCTTCCAATTCATTCCGCAAGAAAACTTAGCAATGCCCGGTTCACCTCATGCGGCGCTTCATTCTGAACCCAGTGTGCAACATCGCGAATCCGGTGTATGCGCACGCGCGGCGCAAATTCATCCAGTCTTTCCAGCAATTCCGTTCCCAATGCGGGATCGCGTTCGCCCCAGATTACCAGCGTCGTTGCTTGCGTCCGCACCTTGCGTGCCAGTGCGAATCCGCTGCCGATGTTGGCCCGATAATAGTTGAGGCTGGCTGTGAGCGCACCCGGTCGCGCCATCGATGCGACATACTCTTCGATAGCGTCGGCGGAGTAAGTGTCCTTTCGGACGGGAGTGTGAGTGAAGATTCTCCGCAGCAACATGAAGTTGCGTGCCGCCAGGGCGCGTTCCGGAAGCAATGGCAACTGAAAAAAGCCGATATACGAACTGCGCAGCATCTGGGGCGGTCGCCGTACCTTCTCCAGGAAGCGTTGCATATGCGGCGCGTTGAGAATCACGAGCTTGTCCAGCATTTCCGGGTATTCGCCGGCGAAGGTCCAGGCGATGATGCCGCCCCAGTCATGGCCGACGATATGCGCGCGCGGATGGCCGGTATGACGCACCAGCGCGGCGAGGTCATTGACCAGATGCCGCAGATGATAGAGCTCGCGCCCGGCGGGCCGGTCGGACAGGTTGTAACCGCGCAGATCGGGCGCCAGGACGGAGAATCCGGCGGCGGCGAGAGGACCGATCTGGTGTCGCCATGAGGTCCAGTTCTCGGGAAAACCATGCAGCAGGATGACAGGCGGTCCCTCACCGGCGCGCGCCACATGCAGTTCCACGCCGGCAGCCCGGACCTGTTCATGGCGCACGCCGATATCGCCGGTTGCCGTCATGCCTGCCCGATGAATGTGCTGCCGGCCACGATGCCTGCGCCGGCGACGAGGAACATCCACCATGCAGGATGACGCCTGCCTGCCGTCACGACGATCACCGCGCCACTGAGAGCGACGGTGGCGCCGATGAGCATGCCGACCAGTCGCGGCGTGGCGACCGTGCCGGCAAGCAGGGCAACGACCGCCGCAAATCCCCACCATGCGAGACTGGTCAGGTGCCACGCGAACTGCAGGACTTGCTCGGTATAGCGGCGGTCGCCATGAAGCAGAGGCAGGTCGGGCAATGCAAACAGCCGATTGAAGACAACGCGCTCACCGAGATAGGAGTGAGCGCAGCCGATAAAAACAAGGATGGCGGCGGAACAGAGAAGCAGGGTGGGCATCATGTCGGACTCGCTGCAAGTAAGGGGCTGAAGAAGGGAATGAACCGGTGGCTCGGCACCCGGCTTATTTCGATGCCTTCGCCGCCTTCAGATAGGCTCCCAGTTTTTCCGACATCTGTTCGCCCAATGCAGCCAGTCCGCTGCCGGGGCGCACCATCACTTCGAAATCCGTGATCAGGCCATCGTCATTGAATCGGATGAGGTCGATACCTTTCACATCGCGCGTGCCGACACGGGCGCTGAATTCGAGCGCGACGTTATGCTGGTCGGCGCTGAATTGCCGGTGGTAGCGAAAATCCTCGAAGACGGTGAGCACCGTCCGCAGCGCGGTCGCGAGCGTGTCGCCGCCGGCATACGGATGAAATGCCATCGGCGACCGGAATACGGCGTCCGGATGAATGATCTCGTTCAGCGACCGCATGTCGGCGATCGATACCATGTGGTGCCACTTGTCGAGCGATGCTTGTACCGCCGGTGCGAGTTGCATCTTGATCTCCTTGGAAATGAATGGGCAATTTTCAGGCGGAAGGCAGCATGCCCGGCAAGGCTTCGATGAAGAAATCGGCCTGCAGTTTCGCGCCAGGCTGCACATCGTATTGCGCGAAGTCACGCGTGCCGGCTGCCAGCAGCACCTCGTCGTCGATGAAGAATTTGCCGGTGCAGCGCTTGGCCGGCTGCGACAGGATCCAGTGCGCCGCATCCGCCATGATCTCCGGCTTGCGGGATGCATTCATCATGTCCTGTCCGCCGATCTCGTTGGCAACGGCGGCGGTGGCGATCGCGGTACGCGGCCATAGCGAATTGGCGGCCACGCCCTGTTCGCGGAACTCGGCTGCGAAGGCGAGGGTGAAGAGGCTCATGGTGTACTTCGCGATCGTGTAGGGCGGCCATGCCTTGAACCATTTCGCGTCCTGCACCAGCGGCGGCGAAAGCGTGAGGATGTGCGGGTTTTCGGCTTTAAGCAGGTATGGAAGGCACGCCTGCGCGCAGACAAAGGTGCCGCGGCCGTTGACGCCGTGCATCAGGTCATAGCGGTTGACCGGCGTGTCGAGCGTGCCGGTGAGACGGATCGCGCTGGCGTTGTTGATCAGAATGTCGATGCCGCCGAAGGCAGCCGCCGTTTCCGCCACCGCCTCGGCAACCCGTTTCTCATCTCGAATGTCGACCACCAGCGGCAGTGCCTTGCCGCCGGCTTCTTCGATCGCCGCGGCGGCAGTGTAGATCGTGCCTTCGAGACGCGGGTTCGGTTCGGCGGTCTTGGCGGCGATTGCGACGTTGGCGCCGTCGCGGGCGGCGCGCAGTGCGATCGCCAGGCCGATGCCGCGGCTGCCGCCGGAAATGAACAGGGTTTTTCCTTTGAGGCTCATCTGAAGCTCCTTGGTTGGTTTCGAGTCATATGCAAGAATTTGCATATTCATGCAGCGTGGGTGAAAAGTCAAGCAGTACGCTTCGTCCGCAGAATCTTTTACTATTCCATCCGTCGACCCAACAGGAAATCATTTCAACATGGCACTCTCCCACGCGATCCTCGTCTCCCTGCTGGAGCAGCCGATGACCGGCTACGACCTCGCGAAACAATTCGATATTTCAATTGGCCATTTCTGGCGCGCCACCCATCAGCAGATCTACCAGGAGCTGGCCAGGCTCGATGCCCAGGGAAGCATCAGGCCGACCGTGGTGGAGCAGCAGGCGAGGCCGAACCGCATCCTCTACAGCGTTACCGAGGCCGGACGACGGCACCTGCTGGACTGGGCCGTGGTACCGTCCGCGCCGGGCCAGATCAAGGAAGATCTGCTGGTGAAATGCTGTGCGCTCGGCGTCGTTCCCCGCGAGGCCCTGCATGCGCAGATCGTCGAGCGGCGCAATGCTCACAGGGCCAAGCTCGACCTTTTTCTGAAAATAAAAGAGCGCGTGTTTCCCGATCCCGACCGCCTGCACGATGCCGCGCTCGGCAGGTACCTGAGCCTGGCCGCCGGCATCGTCTATGAGCGAGGATGGGTGAAATGGTGCGATGAAAGTCTCAAGCTGCTTGCTCCATAGAGGCAATCAAACAGGGCAGCCTGCAAGCATCATCTCTTCATGTCATCATGACGCATGGCCGATCAATCCATACCCCTGTTTCCGCTCAATACCGTACTCTTCCCAGGCGGCTTGCTGCCGCTGCAGATCTTCGAAGTCCGGTATCTCGACATGGTCAACAAATGCATCGCCAACGGCACGCTGTTCGGCGTGGTGCTGCTCACGCATGGGCATGAAGTGCGGCGGCCCGATGTGGAGGAAAACATCGCGCCCGTCGGCACGCTGGCTTCGATCACCGAGTGGCATGCGCCCCAGACCGGTTTGCTGCAGATCCGATGCACGGGCACGACGCGCTTTCGCATCGATGCGAGCGAACGATTGAAACATGGACTATGGGTGGCGTCGGTCACGCTGCTGGACAATGACCGGGTCGTCGCGGTGCCGGAGGAATTGAAGAATACCGCGACTGCATTGGACAACCTGCTGACGTCGCTGCGCAACGAGGGTGTTCCGGCGGATGAAATGCCGGTCGTACCTCCCTACCGGCTGGACGAATGCGGCTGGGTCGCCAACCGCTGGTGCGAATTGCTGCCGATACCGGCGCCGCAGAAGCAGCGCCTTCTCAGTCTCGACAATCCCGTGCTGCGCCTGGAACTGGTGCAGGACATCCTCGGCGAGCAGGGATTGCTCACCTGACCCGCCTTATGGCCTTGCCGGAGAACGGGTCGAAACCCGTCCCCGAATGCCGTCAGAGCCGCTGCGGCGCGCCGCGGTGCGATTCTGCACCGGCTGCATGCGGCATGGAGATGCCCGATTCGTTCCGCAGGCGTTCCAGCACCGCTCTTGCCGCCGCTTCCGAGGATGCCGGATTCTGGCCGGTGATCAGGTTGCCGTCTTCGACAATGTACTCCGACCAATCCGCACCTTTCGAGTATTGGCCGCCGTTCTGCTTCAGCACGTCCTCGACCAGGAAAGGTACGACGTTGGTCAGCTGCGCGGCTTCTTCCTCGGTGTTGGAAAAGCCCGTTACGCGCTTGCCGTCGACCAGCGGCTTGCCGTCATTGCGATGCGCATTCTTGAATACGGCCGGGCCATGGCATACCGCCGCGACCGGTTTGTCCTGGTTGTAGATCGTTTCGATGACGAGGATGGAATCGCGGTTGTCGGCCAGATCCCAGAGCGGGCCATGCCCGCCGGGATAGAACACGCCATCGTAGACATCCGGATGAATGGACGAGAGCGGCAGGGTATTGGCCAGTGCCTCCTGCGCCTCGGGATCCTGCTTGAAGCGCTTGATCGCTTCGGTTTGCGACGAAGGGTCATCGCTCTTCGGATCGAGAGGTACCTGGCCGCCCTTGGGCGACACCAGCGTGACCTCCGCGCCGGCATCCTTGAACAGGAAATAGGGAGCGGCGAATTCCTCCAGCCACAGGCCGGTCTTCTTGCCGGTGTCGCCGAGCTGGTCGTGCGACGTCATTACCATCAAAATATTCATGCTGCTGCCTTCTAGGAAAATGAGGAAAAAGCGAGAAGGTGACGATACCGTTGCGTCGCCTTGTTCATGCATGCAAGGGAGCAAATGGAATCCGGTCGTGCTGCCGCGCGGGCCGGCACAACCGGACAGGCGAATGGAGGCATCGCCTCCAATGCCGGAGCAGGATCAGTGCTGTGCGACGGAGCCGCGCCAGGCGCCTGTCTCCTTGCCGCGAGCTTCGACCAGTTCCTTGAACTTCTGCAGATTGCCGCGCAGTTCCATGCGGACGGCGCCGATGGCGTCACCGACCTGCTCGGCGATGTTTTCCGGTTCATAGTCCATCTGCAGCGTGATGCGCGATGCGGTATCGGAAATGCGATGGAAGGTCGCGACGCCGGCATTCTTCACGCCGGTGGTGCTGCGCCATGCGATACGCTCGTCAGGAATCTGCTCGGTGATCTCGGAATCCCATTCCTTTTCTTCGCCGGCGACGTTGGCACGCCAGTGCAAACGTGTATCCGTCAGTTGCCGAATCTCCTTCACGCTGGTCATGAATTGCGGGAACTCTTCAAATTGCGTGAATTGATTGTAGGCAGTGCTAACCGGCACATTGAGTTCGATCGATTCGATCACGGATGACGATAAGCCGGATGCGTTACGGTTCTTCTTGAGCGTCTTCGACAAGAGGAAACCGCCTACAGCAAGCGCGGCAACGCTAACAAATCTATTCATGTAGTTCTCCTTGGTATAAGTGCTGGTTAAACAAGCTGAAACAAGCTGAATGTTTCGGTACATCACCACCATTTTGTTATTGCCAAAAAC
>NZ_DASZBA010000169.1:0-4826 GCF_035944575.1 Noviherbaspirillum sp. | reverse complement strand
CGCCATGAAGTACTAATGAACTTCAGCGAGAGTGTCGAAAACAAGGCGCAAGTCATCGGTTCTATTCAAAACGGCATTGACTACATTTACTTTGCCTGAATTGGACGGTCGGACTTAAGCCTACGCTTCCGCCTTCGGCTCCACGTCACGCATCTCTTTCCTGCAATGCGGACACGATTTTCCCGGCACATAGTAAGGCGACAACTGCTCGCGCGGCGTGACCACCGCGCGGCAGGCGAAGCACTGTGCCGTCTGCGTGGCTTCCAGCTTCGGGTTGAGCGCGGTGCGGTAGTCAAAGACGAAGCAGTCGCCGGTGTAATGATCGCCGCCGACATCCTCGAAATATTTCAGGATGCCACCATCTAACTGGTACACGCTGTCGAAGCCGACGTTCTGCATGTGGATCGCGGCTTTTTCGCAGCGGATGCCGCCGGTGCAGAAGGTCACCACCGTTTTGCCGTCGAGCTCGTCCTTGTGCCGGGCGATGACATCCGGGAACTCGCTGAACTTTTCAATGCGGTAATCGATGGTGTTGTTGAAGGTGCCGACATCGACCTCGAAGGCGTTGCGGGTATCGACCATCACCACCGGTTTTCCGCTGTCGTCATGGCCCTGGTCGAGCCAGCGCTTCAGGGTTTTCGGTTCGACAGCGGGGGCGCGGCCTTCCTCCGGCTTGATCAGCGGATTCTTCATGGTAATGATTTCCGCCTTGAGTTTGACCAGCATCCGGGTGAACGGCTGCTTATCGGAGTAACTTTCCTTTACCTGCAGGTCCGCGAAGCGGGGATCGGCACGCAGCCATGCCAGGAATTGATCGATCTGTCCGCGCAATCCGGCAAGAAACAAGTTGATGCCTTCTGGGCTCAGCAGGATGGTGCCCTTCAGGCCGAGCTCTTCGCACAGCGCACGGAACTGTGGACGTTTTTCGACGGTGTCGTCGAACGTAATAAATTTGTAAGCGGCGATATTGACGTAGGGTTTTTCGGACTGCATAGGTGCCACATTCGGTAAGTCATTGATTTGGCGTCATTATAAACTTTGACGCGCTGCATGGCTTATCTTCGATACGCAAAAGCCCGATTTCGACTGAGGAAAATGCCGCCTTGCTTGCCTCGTGGAAGCAGTTCGCCCATGTAAAATAGCACGATGACTTCGCCGCAATTTATCCATCTCCGCCTTCATTCCGAATACTCGATCGTCGATGGCCTCGTGCGCATCGATGATGTCGTCAAGGCCGCCGCGCAGGACGGGCAGGCCGCGCTGGCGATTACCGATCTGGCCAATCTGTTCGGGATGGTCAAGTTCTACAAGGCGGCGCGCGGCAAGGGCGTCAAACCGATTGTCGGCTGCGAGGTCTGGATCACCAACGACGATGACCGCGACAAGCCGTGGCGTTTGTTGCTGCTGGTTAAAAACCGCACCGGTTATCTGCAGTTGTGCGAACTGCTTTCCAAGGCATGGCTGACCAACCTGCATCGCGGGCGCGCGGAACTGCGCACCGAGTGGCTGGAGAACGGCGCGTCCAGCGGCATGATCGCATTGTCCGGCGCACATTGCGGCGATGTCGGCATGGCAATCGATCACGGCAACATGGCCGCCGCCGAACGGTGCGCGGCGCGCTGGGCCGAGATTTTCCCGAACCGTTTCTATATCGAAGTACAGCGTTACGGCCAGCCGAACATGGAGAACCATGTGCGCCATGCGGTGGCGCTGGCGGCGAAGCTGAAACTGCCGGTCGTGGCGACGCATCCGATCCAGTTCCAGAATCGCGAAGAATTCATCGCACACGAGGCGCGCACCTGCATCTCGGAAGGCGAGATTCTCGCCAATCCCCGCCGCGTGAAGCGTTTCAACGAGGAGCAGTGCTTCAAGACGCAGGCGGAGATGGCGGAGCTGTTCGCCGACATGCCGGCGGCTATCCAGAACACCATCGAGATCGCCAAGCGCTGCAATCTGCAGCTCGAACTCGGCAAGCCGAAGCTGCCAAACTTCCCGACGCCCGAAGGCGTAACCATCGACGAATTCCTGGTGATGCAGTCGAAGCAGGGGCTGGATGAACGCCTGGTGCAGCTGTTCAAGGATGAGGAGCGGCGGGAGAAGGAAAGGCCGCGTTACGAAGCGCGACTGAAATTCGAAACGGACACCATCATCAAGATGGGCTTTCCGGGTTACTTCCTGATCGTGGCCGACTTTATCCAGTGGGCGAAGAACAACGGCGTGCCGGTCGGGCCGGGCCGCGGCTCCGGCGCGGGTTCTCTGGTCGCCTATGCACTGAAGATCACCGACCTCGATCCGTTGGAATACAACCTGCTGTTCGAGCGCTTCCTGAATCCGGAACGGGTATCGATGCCTGACTTCGATATCGACTTCTGCCAGGAAGGCCGCGACCGCGTGATTCAGTACGTGAAGGATCGCTACGGCAAGGAGGCGGTGTCGCAGATCGCCACCTTCGGCACGATGGCGGCCAAGGGCGCGGTGCGCGACGTCGGCCGCGTGCTCGACATGGGCTACAACTTCTGCGACGGCATTTCGAAACTGATTCCCTTCAAGCCGGGCAAGCTGGTCACCATTGAAGATGCGATCAAGGAAGAGCCGCTGCTCGCCGAACGGCTGGAAAAGGAAGAGGAGGTCAAGCAGTTGCTCGACCTTGCGCAACAGGTCGAAGGTATCGCGCGTAACGTCGGCATGCATGCCGGCGGCGTGCTGATCGCGCCCGGCAAGCTGACCGACTTCTGTCCGCTGTACACCCAGGGCGGCGATGCCGGTGTGGTGTCGCAGTACGACAAGGACGACGTGGAAGCCGTCGGCCTGGTGAAGTTCGACTTCCTCGGCCTGACCACGCTGACCATTCTCGACCGCGCGGTGCGCTACATCAAGCAGCTCGATCCGGCGATGGCCAACTTCGACCTGGCCAAGCTGCCGCTGCGCGACAAGGCCTCGTACGAACTGCTGACCAAGGCGAAAACCGTCGCCGTGTTCCAGCTTGAAAGCCGCGGCATGCAGGGCATGCTCAAGGATGCGCGGCCCGACCGCTTCGAGGACATCATTGCGCTGGTGGCGCTGTATCGTCCGGGCCCGATGGACCTGATCCCGGACTTCTGCCGACGCAAGCACGGCGAGAAATTCGAGTATCCCGATCCGCGTACCGAAGGCATCCTGTCCGAGACCTACGGCATCATGGTGTATCAGGAGCAGGTGATGCAGATGGCGCAGGTCATCGGCGGCTACTCGCTCGGCGGCGCCGACTTGCTGCGGCGCGCGATGGGTAAGAAGAAAGCGGAAGAGATGGCGGAGCATCGCCAGATTTTCCGGGAAGGCGCGGCGAAGAACGGCCTGTCGCAGGAAAAGGCCGACGAGATCTTCGACCTGATGGAAAAGTTCGCGGGCTACGGCTTCAACAAGTCGCACGCCGCCGCCTATGCGCTGCTGTCCTATCACACCGCTTACCTGAAGGCCCACCATCCCGCCGCGTTCATGGCAGCCAACTTGTCGCTGGCCATGGACGACACGGACAAGATCAAGATCCTGGTGGAGGATGCGGTCGATGTCTGCGGACTGACCTTATTGCCGCCGGACATCAACCAGTCGGACTACCGCTTCATCCCGGTCGGCGAGCCGGGCAAGAAGGCGACCCAGATCCGCTACGGCCTCGGCGCGGTGAAAGGCTCGGGCCAGAATGCGATCGAAGCGATCATTGCCGCGCGCAAGAGCGGGCCGTTCACCGACCTGTTCGACTTTGTGAAACGGATCGACCGGCGGCAAATCAATCGCCGCACCATCGAATCGCTGATCCGTGCCGGCGCGCTCGACTGCTTCAAGCAGGATCGCGCGGTGCTGCTCGCATCGGTGAATTTCGCGATGGAATGTGCGGAGCAGGCGGAAGCGTCCGCCAACCAGGTCAGCCTGTTCGGCGGCGACGACAGCGACATGGAATGCCCGCCGGAATATGTGAAGGTGCAGCCATGGACCGACAAGCAGCGGCTCACCGAAGAGAAATCGGCGCTCGGGTTTTACCTGTCCGGCCACCTGTTCCATGCCTACGCGGAGGAGGTGCGCAAGTTTGCCCGCACCAAGCTTGCCAGCTTGGAGCCGTCACGCGACGCCCGCGTGATCGCCGGCGTCATCACCTCCGTGCGCACGCAGATGACCCAGCGCGGAAAGATGGTCATCGTCACGCTCGACGATTCGACCGCGACGGTCGACGTCACTGTGTACAACGAGCTGTACGACCCGAACAAAAACCTGTTCAAGGAAGATGAATTCCTGGCGGTGATGGGCAAGGTATCGGAAGACCGCTTCAACGGCGGCTTGCGCATCAGCGCGGAAAAAGTGATGGATATCGCCACCGCCCGCACCCACTTCGGCAAGCAGTTCGCGCTGTCCCTGTCGGGCAGGGTGGATGCGGCGCAGATCAAGACCATCTTGTCACCGTACCGGTCCGAGTCGGGGCTGCCGCTGACGATGCGCTATACGCAGGAGGGCGTGGGCTGCGAGATCCGGCTGGCGGATGAGTGGCGGGTCGCGCCCGCGGATGCGTTACGGCAGTCGCTGGTGGAGCGGCTGGGGGCGCAGAGTGCGGTGGTGGAGTATTGAACGGTTGGAGGTGCATACATTATTTTGCGGCGCTTCAGTACCCGCATCAAGTTGCACCACCTTGTAAGGTTCCCTCCCCATTCCAGGGGGAGGGGTAGGGAGGGGTAGTAAGGTTGATCAACTGCATGCGATAGCTCGACCTCCCTACCCCCATCCCAACCTTCCCCCTGAAAAGGGGAAGGAGCATGTCGGCATTGAATTAACCATAGCCAGCCTAATTTTTCTCAAGTTTC
>NZ_DASZBA010000168.1:0-6209 GCF_035944575.1 Noviherbaspirillum sp. | reverse complement strand
TAAAGCACGGTTTTCCGCTCCCCCGGCATCCGGATTCGCAGTGTCATGGCTTGACGGCCTGAACTATCGGAGGCTTGCCATGGACGAACGGTTTGAGCTCCTGTGTTCCGCCTGCATCCAGACGTGTTTCATTGCGGGAAGGAAACACCAAACCCGACCGAAAGCCTCTTTCTACTATGCTGAGCCATGAAGCCGAAGTGGTATTGAGAAACCCGGGCATGTTCGTCTTGCGCACGATGAAGGCTTTTCGCGCCAACCAGGGGCTGCTGCTGGCCGGCGCGGTCGCCTACTATTCCCTGCTTTCCATCGTGCCGCTGCTGATCCTGATCGTCATCGCGCTGTCGCACGTCGTCGATGAGACCGAGCTGCTGCTGACCCTTGGCCGCTATCTGGAATGGCTCATTCCAGGACAGTCCCGGCCCATCATTATCGAACTGGCCAACTTCATGACGCACCGCCAGGTGATCGGCTGGGTGTTGCTGGCGACGATGCTGTTTTTCAGTTCGCTCGCATTCACCGTCCTGGAAAATGCGATGTCGGTGATCTTCGTCCATCGCGTCGCGATTCACCGCCGGCATTTTCTGGTGTCGGCCATCCTGCCCTACTGCTACATCCTGTCGCTCGGCATCGGCCTGCTGCTGGTGACGCTGGTGGCCGGAAGCCTGCAGGCCATGGGCCAGGAAACCCTGCATGTCTTCGGGCAAAACTGGTCCCTCGGCGGCGTGTCCGGCGTGTTGCTGTACCTGCTCGGACTGCTGGGCGAGATCTTTGTACTTACGTCGGTTTATCTGGTCATGCCCGTCGGGCGGCTGTCGCTGCGGCGCGCATTGCTCGGCGGCGTGACCGCTGCCTTGCTGTGGGAAGTGACACGCCATGTTCTCGTCTGGTACTTCGGCACCCTGTCGCAGGTCAGCACGGTGTACGGCTCGCTGACGACCTCCATCATCGTGCTGCTGTCGCTGGAGATCGGCGCGGCCCTGCTGCTGTTCGGCGCGCAGGTGATCTCGGAATACGAACGCATTGGCAAGGAACGCGAGGACGCGCCGCCGGTGCCCTTCCATACCACCGGGTAACCCTGCCGCCCATCCAGGAACGCAGCGGGCTCTTCACCAGCTACGATGGCGACACCAGCCTGTCGCGCCGGGCCAGCGAAGGAAACAGCCTGATCCATGCCGCGACGATGGCCAGCGTTCCGACACCGCCGATCAGCACCGAAGGCACCGCACCGAACCAGGAGGCAGTTACGCCGGACTCGAATTCGCCGAGCTGGTTGGACGCGCCGATGAACACCGAATTGACTGCGCTGACCCGCCCGCGCATCTCGTTGGGTGTATCGAGCTGCACAAGCGACTGGCGAATGACAACCGACACCATGTCGAACATGCCCGACAGCGCCAGTGCCGCCAGCGACAGCAGGAACGACGTGGACAACGCAAACACCAGGGTGGCTACGCCATACAGCGCGACCGACCCGAACATCACTTTGCCGGCATTGCGCATGATCGGGCGTTGCGCGAGATAGATCGACATGAGCAAGGCGCCCGCCGCCGGCGCGCCGCGCAGCAGGCCCAAGCCCCACGGGCCGACATGCAGGATGTCCTTCGCATAAATGGGCAGCAGCGCCACCGCGCCGCCCAGCAGTACCGCGAACAGGTCGAGCGATATTGCGCCGAGGATATCCTTGCGCCGCCAGATGTAGTCGAAGCCCGCAAACAAGGTTTGCAGGGTCACCGGCTCGCGGGCGCGCGGCGGTTCCTGGACCCTGATGCATAGCATCGCCGCGATGGCGGCAGCAAACAACACCCCCGACAGCATATAGACCGCCTGTGCGCCGGCGACATACACGAAACCGCCGAGCGCCGGCCCGACGATGACGGCCGCCTGGGTGCCGGACGAGACGGTCGCCAGTGCCCTCGGCAGCACGGTGGCCGGGACCAGTTGCGGCGCCAGTGCCTGCTGGGTCGGCATCTGGAATGCCTTGGCAATGCCGAGCGCAACCGATGCCAAGAGGATTGCATCGCGGCTGAGCCAGCCTTGCATCGTTCCCGTCACCAGAATGGCGGCAATCATCATCTGTCCTGACAGGCACCAGGCCATCACGAGGCGCCGGTCGAGCCGGTCGGCCACCTGGCCGGCGACAAGGATCAGGACCAGCGACGGCAGGAACTGGGCCAATCCGACGAGGCCGAGGTCCCAGGCACTATTGGTGAGGTCGTACATCTGCCATGCGAGGATGACCATCATCATCTGGCTCGCGACGGCGGAAGCGATACGGCTGAGGAAAAAATACCGGAAGGAGGGATAGGTAACTAAGGGGTTCTTCATTGCAGGCATTGCAGGCGGCCGGCCCGGGCAGGATCGCGGCGTAAAGGAACTGCATTCTACGCAAAGTCCGCTATCCGGTCCCGGCGCAGGGGCAATGGACGGGAGCAGCCGCTGCTTTCACCCCGCTTCAATATTGTTTGTCGTCCATCCCGTCGCTCAAAAATAGTGTCCGGCAATGGAGACAAATCGCCGCCTTCCACCACCCATGTATCAAGGAAATGAAAGCCGAGTAAATTTTTTATGGAGCGGACATGGAGCTAACCAATATCGCATCGTTGTTTCAATCTTATAGGCCGGTCAATATCCAGTCCCAGCCGTTACCGCAATTCAGCTTGCCGGACGCTGGCGACATACGGGATCCGTTCAGCAATCTGGACATGAATCGACCGCTGAACTTCGGATCCACGCCATCATCGGACTTCGGTTTCAATCAATTCATGGGCAATTCAGGCAGCCTGATGGGCTCGGCCAACCAGCTATTGCTGATGCTGTTGTCCGGGCTCAACACCCTATCGAACGGCAATTCCGGTATGCAGAGCTTCTTCAATCCGACGGCAACGAATCCGAATTCCGGAATGCCGAGCTTCTTCAATCCGGCCGCAACGAATCCGGGCGGTTCCCGTTCACCCGGGTCGCCTGCCGATCAACCGCCGCAAGCCCCTTCCGGGACACCGCCCTCCACTCCTTCGACCGATTCCCCTCCGTCGGACAGTCCAGGGAACCACGCGGCGAATCTTGAAGAAGCAAAAAGGACGACAAACCCGAAATTCATGCCGATCCACCGTGGTGAGGAGGATGAGAAGGCGCAGAACGCAATGATTTATGACCAGGCGTCTTTCGGCCGCGCCGCCGACAAGGTAGCTCTCGAGTATGGCCTGGACCCGAACCTCTTCCGCGCGATGCTTCAGAAGGAGTCCGGCGCATTCAGCCGCGATTATCGCGATGCCATGAAACATGTGGGTGATACCGATAGGGCTGCGCAGGATAACGCTTCACTTGGATTGGGCCAGATTTCCAGGCAGTTCCTCGGTGACGACGGCAAATGGCGCGACGGCGGCCCGGTCAATCCGCGGGTGGGCGGGCAACCGGTGAGCGTAGAGGACTACAACAATAGCGCGATCCTCCAGCTTCGTGTCGCGGCGGCCAATCTGGCAATGCGCATTGAAGATCATGGCGGAGTGGAAAACGGCTTGCGTTATTACGTCAGTGGCAATGCCAGCCCGAACCCGACGGGCGACGCCTACGTCGCTGCCATCAACGAAATCATGCAGAACAAGGACTACATGACTATCGGCCGTTGATGACGTGGACGTGGACGTGAACGCCGGCGCGGATGAGCGATGACGCCGGCATCAGGAAACGATTATTTTTCGATCGCCAGCAACTCGATCTCGAAATGCAAGGTGCTGTTCGGCGGAATGGTTCCGGGAACGCCGCGCGGGCCGTAGGCGGTCTGCGGTGGGCAGGTCAGCTTGGCTTTGCCGCCGACCTTGATCTTCTGCACACCCTCCGTCCAGCATGGGACGACGCGTGACAACGGGAACGTGATCGCTTCATTGCGCTTGTAGGAGCTGTCGAACTCGGTGCCGTTTTCGAGCGTTCCTTTGTAATGCACCTTCACCTTGTCGGACGCCTTCGGACTCTCGCCCTTGCCCTCCTTGATGGTTTCGACGATCACGCCGGACGGCAGCTTTTCGGGTGCGGATTGCGAGGCGGCGAAGGCGGAAACGGAGACCGCGAGGAGAAGGGGGAAAAGCAGTTTCATAGAATCCTTATCGATTGATTGTGAACGGGTGCAGTCGCCGCAAGTGCTGCGGGCTGGAAATGCCGAACCTGGATTGTGACGCAAAACGGCATCACCCCGCTCGGCGCGATGTATCGCGGCACACGGATTTTACCTATATCGTTATTAACGCATCTCTCTCCACTGTTCCTGCGTCACGCGCGCAACGACGGTCCACCCGGATGGCTGCGGCAGCATGACGGCGGCCTCCCCTTCCGCCAGATGCGGTGGACCGGCAACCGCGCGGTATGGAGTGCCGTGCCCGACTATCCAGCGGTTGGTTCCCTGCGCCACCGGCGAGGCGAACAAGCGCTTCAGGCCGGCATAATCGCCGCCCTGACTTTCACGGATTTCGGACTTCGGGGTCGCCTGCCCGAACGCCAGCGTCGCGGTCTCCATCGTGCGGCAATACGGACTTGCCAGCACTTCGCCCACCGGCAATTTCAATGCGCGGATCCGCTCCCCGATTGCCCGCGCCGCCTTGCGGCCATCGGACGATAACATGCGCTGGTTGGCGCAATCGTCATAGCCTTTCATCGCCCCGTCGGGCTTGGAAAAATCGGTCGCGGCATGACGAAAATAAACCACGTATCCACCGTTCCTCAGCGCCGACGCCAGGTCGTGCAAAGGAATCGCTCGCGCGGCGTCGGGCGCGGAGGACGCTGCATCGGGAATGCTTTCCGGTGCAGCCTCAGCGTAAAAATGTGCCGTCATGCATGACAGCAGGAACGCGAGCAGGCGAAGGCGGCGCATGGTGTCTTACAGGAGCAATCATGGTTGACAGGGTGATGCATTTTTATCATGCATCAATAATGGTACGACTCGACGATACGGGCTGCCCACGCACATGCGAAACACGCAGGCCGCACGTCTTTACAGAAAATCTCCTTCGCCTCCTCCCATGCCGCTATCGTCGCTAAAGCCGATATCGTCGATACCGGCATCGCCGGCCAGGTCGCCGGAGTCCCATCCCGTGTCGCTTGTGAAGCGCTCCGCCTGTCCCGCATCACCGGACATATCGGCCAACCCCTGCTGGCTGTTCGCGTCCGCATGATCGTGATGCAGCAGATCGTCGATGCCATGGTACAGAAAGGATCCCGCCAGAGCGCCTGCGGCAACACCCGCCATGCTGCCGAGAAAACCGCCTGCGCCGCCGCCCATCAGGCCCGGACGAACCATCCGCGGATCGTAATAGCCGCGCGGGTCGCCGTAGCGGTATGCCGATCCCGGATGGTGCTTGGCATGCGAAGGATGTGTGCGAAATTCGCTATGTCCCCAATCCGAGCTAGGACTGAGAAAGCCGCCGTCATGCGGCAGCGTGGCTTCAAGCCGGCGCTGCAGCGATGCAATCTGTCGGCGTGCGGCGTTCAGCGCCTGTTCCTGCAGCAATACGCGCTGCACCAGAAGATAAGGCGCATCCGGCACATTGCTCACCGTCCGGAGAATCATCGCTTCCGCTTCCGGATCCTTATGCTGCACCCGCCCCCGCGCCAGCTCGTGAAGAAAATCCTGCAGAGCATCTCTTTCCTGTGAATTCATCGCAGCACTCCTTGATGGACCGTAAAACCCGATTCGACAGATCGTAACGCCTGTCGTTCGGAGCGCATCACGTTCCGAAGCGCTCTCTTTCTTGTCCTATGGTACAGCGTCGATTCTTCGCTCTGCGTGTACTCAAATGATCGATACGGCAAACATAAGATTGCACTTCACCAAGTAATGAAGCCAGCGTTCGTCCGAATTCCTTAACGACCGGAAATAAGGCCGGTATAAAAAAATAAAAAGTCGGCACACCCCATGCTCTTTTCATCTTTATCTGATTGCACTCCGGCATGAGAAGTGCGCTGGTTTGCCGCATCCAAAACAACGTCCTGCTTGAGATAAGTTAACTAAAAGGTTTGTATCTACTTCGGTACGCGCCTTTTCTATTGAGCGCATTCAAGAGCTGATCTATCGTGGAGGCGTTCAACAGTACCGGTGATGGCCTGAAACGAAAACAGTAGCAATGCATTGCACCAGGTCATTTATTTCCGGTCGCCCACATTAAAGAAGCCTTCGGATGTCCAGCAATTTTCTTATCACCGGTGGAGCGGGCTTCATCGGC
>NZ_DASZBA010000167.1:0-4912 GCF_035944575.1 Noviherbaspirillum sp. | reverse complement strand
ATGCAGTTCAAGACAAAAATGATTCCATTGGCAGGCGCGATTGCATTTGCACTGGCAGGTGCCGCATCGGCACAGGAACAGGTCGTGCGCATCGGCCACGTCGGCCCGATCTCCGGCTCGATCGCCCACCTGGGCAAGGACAATGAAAACGGTGCGCGCATGGCCATCGATGAATTGAATGCCAAGGGCGTGACCATCGGCGGCAAAAAGGTCAAGTTCGAACTGCTGGCAGAAGACGATGCCGCCGACCCGAAACAGGGCACCGCCGCCGCACAGAAGCTCGTCGATGCCAAGGTCCAGGGCGTCATCGGCCACCTCAATTCCGGCACCACCATCCCGGCCTCGAAGATCTATCACGATGCCGGCATCCCGCAGATCTCGCCCTCGGCCACCAATCCCAAGTACACCCAGCAAGGCTACAAGAGCGCTTTCCGCGTCGTGGCCAATGACGGCCAGCTCGGCGGCACCCTGGGCCGCTATGCGGCAGAGCAACTCAAAGCCAAGAAAGTGGCGGTCATCGATGACCGTACCGCCTATGGCCAGGGGGTAGCCGAAGAGTTCGTCAAGGGCGCCAAGAGCAAGGGCGTGCAGGTGGTGGCGCAGCAGTACACCAACGACAAGGCCACCGACTTCAACGCCATTCTGACGGCCATCAAGGCCAAGAACCCGGACGTGGTGTTCTTTGGCGGCATGGATGCGGTAGCCGGTCCGATGCTGCGCCAGATGAAGGCGCTGGGCATCAATGCCAAGTTCATGGGCGGTGACGGCATCTGCACCGAAGCGCTGGCCAAGCTCGCCGGCGACGCCATTGGCGACAACCAGGTCATCTGCGCCGAGGCAGGCGGCGTGGTGGAAGCGCAACGGAAGGGCATGGAAGACTTCCGTGCGGCGTTCAAGAAGAAGTTCAATACCGAAGTGCAGATCTATGCGCCGTACGTGTACGACTCGGTGATGGTGATGGCTGAGGCGATGCAGAAGGCCAATTCGAGCGATCCGGCGAAGTACCTGCCGGTGCTGCAGAAGATCAACTACCAGGGCGTGACCGGTCCGATCGTGTTTGACAACAAGGGCGACATCAAGAACGCCACGCTGACGCTGTACACCTACAAGGGTGGCAACCGCCAGCAGCTGGAAGTGGTCAAGTAAGCCTCCCACACCAGCAACTACTGCAATAGCAACGACCGCGCCCCGGCTTCCGCCGGGGCGTTTTCGTTTGTGCCCGCGACGAGGCGCAAGTTAAAACGATCAATCGCACTTCGTCGCAAACCAAAAGCGAGTGCCCAAAAACAAAGCGCTCCGTGGAGCGCTTTTCAATTACGAGTTTGGCTTATGCCTACTTCTGGGCCATGATCCATTTCACCAGAGTGCGCGCTTCAGCATCACTGACCTGCGCGTTCGCCGGCATTGGTACCGATCCCCAGACGCCGGCGCCACCCTTCAGCACTTTCTGCGTCAGCTTGTCTTCAGCATCCTTCTGTCCCGCATACTTCGCCGCCACATCCTTGAAGGAAGGGCCGACGACTTTGCTGCCAACGGCGTGGCAGGCCATGCAGTTTTTTGCCTTCGCCAGTTCGGGGCTTGCCATCGCGGCATTGGACGCCAGCACTCCAACTGCCAAACACAACAACAAGGAACGATTCATTAATTTCTCCAAAATGTTGATGCATGATTCTACCGTGTTTTGCCTGACGGACAACGGCAGCCTGCCCTTCCATAACTACATCGCATCAGAAAGCGTTGACAGCGTGGCCCAACCGTTACATTCTTTCACAACAAGTTGATCCAAGGGAGTTGTAATGCCGCTCATTATTATCATTGTTGCATTGGCCGCGCTTCGTTATTTCGAGGTTGGACCATTTGCTGAATTGTCGTGGTGGTGGATTATCGGCTTGTTCGCCGTCGCATTCATCTGGTTCGAGTTTCTCGAAAAGATGTTCGGCTTCGACAAGCGGCAGGCAGACGAGCAGTTGGAGAAAGCCCGCAAGGAACGGGTCAAGAAAACGTTCCAAAAATAAGACGACAAAAAATAAAAGGCCGGAGAAATTCTCCGGCCTTTTTCATTCGGGCCAACCGGCGCAAATCAGTCGGTGACTGCTCCCTTGCTGGCGGAAGATGCGAGTGCAGCAAACTTCGCCAGCACACCGCGGGTGTAGCGAGGCGTCGGTGCTTTCCATGCGGCGCGACGGCGAGCGATTTCCTCTTCGGGCACGTTCAGCTGGATCAGCAGTTGACGCGCGTCGATGGTGATGCTGTCGCCTTCCTGCACCAGGGCGATCGTGCCTCCCGCGAATGCCTCCGGCGCGACATGGCCGACCACCATTCCCCAAGTACCGCCGGAGAATCGTCCGTCGGTGATCAAACCGACCGACTCACCCAACCCCTTGCCGATGATGGCGGACGTCGGAGCGAGCATCTCCGGCATGCCAGGAGCGCCTTTTGGACCGAGATAGCGCAGCACCAGCACGTCGCCCGCATTGATCTTGTCCGCGAGGATTGCGTCCATCGCCGAGTATTCGTCTTCAAACACCCGCGCCGGACCGGTGATGACCGGATTCTTCAAGCCGGTAATCTTCGCGACGCAGCCTTCCGGCGACAGATTGCCCTTGAGGATGGCGAGGTGGCCTTGTTCGTACAGCGCCTTTTCGATCGGCATGATGACGTCCTGATCGGCACGGGGCTGATCAGGTACGTCGGCGAGTTCCTCGGCCATCGTGCGTCCGGTGATGGTGATGCAATCGCCGTGCAGCAGGCCGGCGTTGAGCAGGATCTTCATGACCTGCGGAATACCGCCCGCCTTGTGCAGATCCGTTGCGACGTACTGGCCGGACGGTTTCAGGTTGCAGATGACCGGAACCTTCTTGCGGATCCGCTCGAAATCGTCAATGGTCCATTCCACTTCCGCGGCATGGGCGATTGCGAGGTAATGCAGCACCGCGTTGGTCGAGCCGCCGGTTGCCATGATCACCGCCACCGCATTCTCGATCGACTTGCGGGTAATGATGTCGCGTGGCTTGAGGTCGCGCTTGACGGCTTCCACCAGCACCCGGGCCGATTCGGCGGCGGAACCCACTTTTTCATCGTCCGGGTTGGCCATGGTCGACGAATACATGAGCGACATGCCGAGCGCCTCGAACGACGACGACATGGTGTTGGCGGTGTACATGCCTCCGCAGGAGCCGGATGACGGACAGGCATTCTGTTCGACGCCCTCGAAGTCTTCCTGCGACATGCGTCCGGCGGTGAATTCCCCCACCGCCTCGAACGACGACACGATGGTCAGATCCTTGCCCTTCCAGTTTCCGGGACGGATGGTGCCGCCATAGACATAGATGCTCGGCACGTTGGTGCGTGCCATTGCGATCATTCCGCCAGGCATGTTCTTGTCGCAGCCGCCGATGACGACGCAGCCGTCCATCCACTGTCCGTTCACGGCCGTCTCGATACAGTCGGCAATGACCTCGCGCGAGATCAGCGAAAACTTCATGCCTTCCGTACCCATGGACATGCCGTCGGAAATCGTCGGTGTGCCGAATACCTGCGGGTTGGCGCCGGCTTCCTTGACCGCGGTGATGGCGACATCCGCCAGTTTCTGCAGGCCGGAGTTGCAAGGTGTGATGGTCGAATGGCCGTTGGCGATACCGATCATCGGCTTGTCGAAGTCTTCCTTCTTGTATCCCATCGCGTAATACATCGAGCGGTTCGGGCTGCGGGCAACGCCCTGCGTGATATTTTTCGAGCGGCGATTGAAGGCCATGATATCTCCGGGATGTGCATGAAAGGCGCTAGGGTGCCTTGCCTGAAGCCATGTGTCAAATATATGATTCATTCCTCATTAATATGAAATGCGTATATATGAGCTTATGAATATTGAACTGCGCCAGCTCCGCTATTTCATTGCCGTTGCCGAGGAAAATCATTTCGGCAGGGCAGCCGCCAGGCTACATATGACGCAGCCGCCACTGTCACAAACCATTCAGGCACTGGAAGCGACGCTCGGCGTGCCGCTGTTCGCCCGCACCAAGCGCAGCGTATCGTTGACACCCGCCGGCGCCGCCCTGCTGCCCGAAGCACGGCGCATCCTGCAGCAGGCAACCGCCCTGCCCGACCTTGCCCGCCGGGCTGCCTCCGGCGAATCGGGCCTGCTGTCCCTGTCCTTCGTATCGACCGCCGACTACAGCCTGCTGCCGCCGCTGCTTAGGGAGTTTCGCGAGCACCATCCCCAGGTACAGATCAACCTGCGCGAAGCAACCACCGATATCCAGCTCGATGATCTGCTGCAAGGCCGGATCGATGCCGGCCTGCTGATCCCGCCGCTGCCGGAAAAGGCGAAATCGGAACTCGACTACATGACCCTGCTGTCGGAACCGCTCATCCTGGCGGCACCCCATGGATTGAAAGCGGTGCAGGAAAGGAAGGCGGTAGGGCTGAAAATGGTAGCCGACATGCCACTGATCATTTTCCCCCGTCGGATCGCACCGGCTTTTCATGATTCGATCCTCGGTTGCTTCCGGGATGCTGGCTTGACACCGCGCATAGGGCAGGAGGCGATACAAATGCAGACTATCGTCGGACTCGTCTCTGCCGGCATGGGCATTGCTCTTGTGCCACAATCGGTGTCGAATTTGAAACGCCCGGGTGTCGAATACCGGAATTTGAACAATAAAACCTTGCCGTTCGAAACCGGCCTGGCATGGCGACGCGATAATGCGTCGCCCGTGCTGCGCACGTTTCTTGAACTACTAAGAAGGAAATAGATGCTGATCCACCCGCTTCCCGACCCCGTCGCGATTTCGCTCGGCCCCCTGTCCGTGCATTGGTATGGCCTGATGTACCTTGTGGCGTTCGTCCAGTTTCTCCTGCTTGGCCGGATACGGGTGCGGCAGCCCCATATCGCGGCAGCCGGATGGAAGAA
>NZ_DASZBA010000166.1:0-3970 GCF_035944575.1 Noviherbaspirillum sp. | reverse complement strand
TCCTGTTCGGCTCGTTTGTTTCCGGCACCATGTTGCTGGTGATGCGCCGGCACGCTGCCAACCAGCGGGAATACGACTCACTCCATCTGATCGGCGAACACAAGCATTGAATGACTACACGGCCGCTATCATGCGGCTGATGCGTTCACCCGCCCGATCGCGCCAGCCATCGGGCACGATAAACCCACGATCGGACTCTTCGAACCGGCCATCGTCCGCATGCATCAATGCGATCATCACGGGCATATCGTCCCGGATGAAATGATCCTTCAAAAAATTCTCAAGCGTTTCGCTGGACATGCATTGGTCTGGCGTAGCGCTCGCCGGAGCCAGCCAGCGTAAGCGCGAAAGAATTACGAATCCGTCTGCTTTCAGCTTCCTGAATTCAGCTGCAGGCAGCCAGAATCCACGGCAAGGCGGCGGCATCGCAGCAGCGCTCCACGGTGTACCGCCGTAGTAGAAAAGCCACCCCTTAACCAATGCCTGAGCCGCTGCAACAGGTTGCGGCAAATACGCGGACGCCGCCGGATGCAGCGACAACGCAAGTTGCTGATCCATGATTTTGCGCATTTTCGCGCCCAGCGTATCGGCGAGATTCGGACCGACGAAATGATCCGGTAGGTCATCCGCTCCGTCCGACTCGAGCAGATAGAACTTGGTCGCGAACTCCCAATGAAGCAGGCTATTCCCCTGTTTCAACAGAAAATCAAACTCTCCGATTGTGGCATTTTTGCCGTTTTGAACTTGCAAGCCATGTGCGGCAAGCGTCCCATTGAACGCAAAGAAAAATGCCATCAGCTTTTCTGCATATCGGCCAAGACGGTTCATCGGCTGATCGCCGAGATAGGCATGCAGTGATTGCGGCTGCTTATCCAGCGTATTGAGCCAAATGATCGTGGCCGGTGTCGGTTCGTGCAGGGATGCAATCTTCCCTTGCCATTGCGGCGCCTCCGGGTCGAGCAGGTTTGGCGCATCCAGCAACCATGCCAATGCCCGCACGTGCGGGTCGTTCAGGTGTCTCCAGCGACAATGAAAATACGACTGAAATGTCGTTGCATCACCGGCCATACGTCGCCATCGCAAGGCACAGATCGTCCCAGGCCTTTTTCTTATCAGTCAAACTGCGCAACAGGTAAGCCGGATGATAAGTGACCACCAAGGGGAGATCGGCATAGGTGTGCACGGTGCCCCGCAGCTTGGATACTGGCGTGTCCGGGCGGAGATTCAGCAGGGACAAGGCGGCCGTCTTGCCGAGCGCCACGATGATGGATGGCTGAATCAGGCTGATTTGGCGTTGAAGATACGGTATGCAGGCTGCCGATTCTTCCGCGGTGGGTGGTCGGTCCTTGCCGGCGGCATCGGTCGGCCGGCATTTGACGATATTCGCGATGTAGGCGTTGTCGCCGCGCTTGAGTCCGAGCGCAAGTAGCATGTTATCGAGCAGTTTTCCCGCCTGACCGACAAACGGCTCGCCCCGCAAATCCTCGTTTCGTCCCGGCCCTTCGCCGACGAAGAGCCATTTTGCTTTTTCGTCACCGACGCCGAAGACCGTGTGCGTACGGTTGCGGCAGAGATCGCATTTGGTGCAGCCTGAAACGGTTTCCTTGAGTGTCGCCCAGTCCATTCGGGCGATGACCGCCGGGTCATAGTTGCTTGAACCATGCGTTTCCATCTCGGGCATTGCCGGCTCGAAAAGAAGATCGTCGTGTGGCGCCGGCGCAGCCACAGGCTGCTCGACAATATGTTCGGGCCTGGGCTTGGGTTCAGGCACAGCCTCGATCTGCACCGAGCGGCGCTTCCATACCGGTCCGATGCCGATTTCTTCGAGATAGGCACTACGGCGCTGATCATTCGTCATAGCATGAACCTCATTACAATAGCGTCTTCCCGCCCACCGTTTGCTGCCGGATAATATCCCTTTCGACGCCCTATCTGGATGAATCCGTAACGTGCATACACTGCCAGTGCACGCGGGTTCGAGGGACGCACTTCAAGCAATATCGATGTCATGCCGTTGTCGCGGGAAATTTCGGCGGCTTTGTCGAGTTGCATCCTGCCGACACCGTTGCCATACAAGTCCCGCCGCACGGTGATGTTCAATAAATGCGCCTCTTCAACCGCGAGCATCAGCAAAAAATAGCCGGCGAGTTTGCCGCAACCGTCGCGCAACACCCAGGTTTCGTAGCCGTTGTACAGAGAATCCAGAAAATTGCCGCGCGTCCACGGGTGCGAGTACGCCGCATTCTCAATTACCAGAAGCTCGTCCAGATCGCTTACCCGCATGCGCGCGAACTGAAACAATGATGCCGGATCGGCAGACGCCCAGTGCACCGCACTCATGCCACCACCTTCGCGCGGCGCTCCTCGGTGGTAAGCGCCACCTTGTTGCGCAAATATAAAGGCCTGGCGTCGCGGGCATGAATCAGTATGCCTTTTTCAAACTCGATTTGCGCAAGCGCTGCAACAGGGCCGGCATGCGGCATCACCTCGAAACATCCGGCATCCCGACGCAGATGCCCGAGTTGCGATGCATAGGCAGTCAGGCCGTTTCCGCAGGCAATCGCGTCGCCGGCCGGAACCACATCGGCGGCCATCGAAAGCGTCGGCGCTGTTACGATTTGCCACTCGCGACCACTATGGCGATATTGAGCCCAATACACCTCGTTCATTCGCGCATCCAATACAGTCACCACGTCGGATACACCAGCCCTGTCACGGCAGGCCTGCGCCATCGCTGACAGAGTAACAATCGGAATCACCGGAAGGTCGGCACCAAAAGCCAATCCCTGCGCAACGCCGCAGGCAGTGCGCACACCGGTAAACGACCCCGGACCCGACCCGAAAGCGATCGCGTCGCACCCGGCGAGTCCAATGCCGGATTCCGCAAGCAATTGCTGCACCATGGGCAGCAATGTCTGAGAGTGGGTCTGCGGGCCCGACGCCTCCTGGCAAATCAACTTTCCATCGCGCAGTAATGCGACGGATGCAAGTTCAGAGGATGTTTCAATGGCAAGAATAGTAGGCATACGATATTTTACCGCGCCATGTAATTAAAGAAGCTTGCAAGAATGCCGTAAACAGGGATACGACTAGGGAGTAAAAGAATGGAAACAGGAAATATCGCAGCGCTGGCGACAACCATTGCATCCACGACCACCAACCAGGCAATCGGTATCGCGGTGGCTAAAAAGGCAATGGAAATTCAGGAAACGAACGCCCTTGCCCTGGTACAGGCATTGCCGGCGCCGACGCCCAACCTGCCGCCACATCTCGGCCGAAATATCGATACCACAGCCTAGCTTTCTGCAATTGCAAGAGCACGTACAACCTGATCTCCGTGAGCGGTCGCAGCCGGCATCCCTTACAATGAGCGTCTTTCCTTCCTTCATCCCGAATCAAGGTCATGGCGGCTTCCAGCTTCACTCTAGACAATAGCAATCGCGCGCAACTCGCCCAATGGCTGGATCAAGGCGACTGGATTATCGCCTGTCTGTGCGCCGCATGGTGCGATACCTGCTGCGGCTACCGAAGCGGTTTCGATCAATTGGTCGCACAGCATCCGGACAAGCGTTTTGTCTGGATCGATATCGAGGATCAGGCCGACTTTATCGGCGATCTCGACGTGGAAAATTTTCCGACGCTGCTTATCCAGCGCGGGGATCATGTCGCATTTTTCGGCACGGTGCTGCCGGACGTGAAACTGGCCGACCGGCTCATTCGCGCGCAGGCCGAAAAGACCGACGATATGCTAAACGTCGCCACGGATGAATCGGCTGCCAGTCAGCAAATCTGCAACTTGCGGATCAGGCTTCAAGAAGCATAATAAGCGGCGAATCGTCCACCGGTTCGGCTGGGTGCGGCATGTCCACCCAATCGGCCTTGATCATGCGGCGGCGGGTCCGGTAGCAAGGCGGAGCGGCAAGTTCCTCAAGCGTGTTCCGGTCAGCGCGAACACCGCATTCGCCACGGC
>NZ_DASZBA010000165.1:0-10106 GCF_035944575.1 Noviherbaspirillum sp. | reverse complement strand
GCCGATGATGTGACGATCGTATCGCTTCAGCTGCCCGCCAATGAACGCCTGCAATACAAGGCCGGCCAATACATCGAGTTTTTGCTGAAGGACGGCAAGCGCCGCAGCTACAGCATGGCCAATGCCCCGCATACCGACGAGCATGTGTCTCTCCATATCCGTCACATGCCCGGCGGCCTGTTCACCGATCATGTGTTCAGCACGATGAAGGAGCGCGACATCCTTCGCATCGAAGGTCCGCTCGGCACCTTCTTCCTTCGTGAGGATTCGACCAAGCCGATGGTGCTGCTGGCCTCAGGCACCGGGTTTGCACCGATCAAGGCGATCATCGAACACGCGACGCATCAAAAGACGACGCGGCCGATGCTGCTCTATTGGGGTGGGCGCCGGCCGAAGGACCTGTATATGCATGCCCTGTGTGAAGAGTGGGCGCGTATCCTGCCCAACTTCAAATACGTGCCGGTGGTCTCGCATGCGCTGCCCGAGGACGGCTGGACCGGCCGCAGCGGGTTCGTCCATCATGCTGTAATGCAAGACCTGCCCGACCTGTCGGCCTACCAGGTGTATGCATGCGGCACGCCGGCCATGGTCGAGGCAGCCACCAGGGACTTCGTCGCCCAGTGCAAGCTTCCGGAAGAGGAGTTCTACGCGGACTCGTTCACCTCCGAGGCCGATCTCGCCAAGGTGTGACGACGACAAACCTTTTGACGGGTCGCGCGAAACATCATAGTATTGTCGCCATGAATACGACTGCCAAACTCTTGCGACGCCGTACCCCGCTACCTCAGCCAGGGAAGCCGTGCGTGTAAGCGTTTGCCGATCACGAAGCCACAGGTCTCCCCTGTGGCTTTTTTTTTGATTCGCTTCAGACCGTTCAGCCAACTTCAACCATCCTATTAATGCCTTTCAGGAGCCCAGCATGGAATTCAGCCAGTACAACGTCAACACGCTCATGCAAGTCACCAATCGCCCTCCCCTCGTCTTCACCGAAGGCAGCGGCATGTGGCTGACCGACAATAACGGCAAGCGCTATCTCGACTACCTGCAGGGCTGGGCCGTGAACTGCCTCGGCCACGCGCCGGAGTGCATTGCCGACGCGGCGAGCGCGCAGGCGAAAAAGCTGATCAATCCGTCGCCGGCTTTCTACAACGAACCATCGATAAAACTCGCGACACTGCTGACCGACAACTCCTGCTTCGACCGCGTCTTCTTCGCCAACAGCGGCGCGGAAGCCAATGAAGGCGCTATCAAGCTGGCGCGCAAATGGGGCAAGGTCAACAAAAACGCGAACGGCGAAAACCGCTACGAAATCATCACCTTCAACCACGGCTTTCATGGCCGTACACTGGCCACCATGTCCGCCAGCGGCAAAGCCGGATGGGACACGATGTTCGCGCCGCAGGTCCCCGGTTTTCCGAAAGCGGAATTGAACGACATCGGCAGCGTGGAAAAACTCGTCAGCGACAAGACCGTCGCGGTAATGCTGGAACCGGTGCAAGGAGAAGGCGGCGTACTGCCGGCATCGCGTGAATTCATGCAGGCGCTGCGCAAGCTCACCACGCAGCGCAACCTGCTGCTGATCGTAGATGAGGTTCAGTCGGGCATGGGACGCACCGGCGAGCTGTTCGCCTACCAATTATCCGGTATCGAACCGGACATCATGACACTAGGCAAAGGCATCGGCGGCGGCGTGCCGCTGGCGGCATTGCTGTGCCGCGAAGCGGTTGCGGTGTTCGAGGCGGGCGAGCAAGGCGGCACCTATAACGGAAACCCGATGATGACGGCGGTCGGCGCTGCGGTACTGACCGAATTGCTGAAGCCGGGGTTCATGCAATCGGTCAGGGACAAAGGCGAGTATCTGCGCGCACAACTGCTGAAGCTGTCGGAGAAACATGGCTTGCAGGGTGAGCGCGGTGAAGGTTTGCTGCGTGCCCTGCGGCTCGGCAAGGATATCGGTCCGAAGATCGTGGAGACTGCTCGCGACATGGGACCGGTCGGCCTGTTGCTGAACTCGCCGCGCTCGGACCTGCTGCGCTTCATGCCTGCGCTGAATGTAACGACCGAGGAAATCGATCAGATGATTTCGATGTTGTCGCAGGTATTGACGCAACTCGAAAATTAGCACCGGTTGCCAGCCGACGTGGAAGCGAAAATGACTGCATCGAGGGAGGCACTGTTCGAGCGAATCGCCAAAGAGCTTGACTATGGTTTCGATGGCGAGATGAAAATCGGTGCTCCGGACTTTACGTAGCAAAGCGAGGTCGCCGACGGTGCATCCGAAGTCCTGTACACGGTGTTTTCCAAAGCCGGCGTGCATACGCGGACATCCTTCGGCGTCTATCAGCTCCCCAAGAACGCCGCAGTGGAAATCGACATGATCGTCGCAACGGAAACGAGGATATGGAACCCGGCGCATGATCGCTGCGCCCCGCGCCGGATGATAGGTCAGTTTAACTCTTCAAGGCATCCACTTCGATTTTTGCGGAATTGATCTTGCCGTCACGCCAGTACTGCAAACCGACCGTCGTGCCTGGCCTCGTACCGCCGACAAGACGGGCGAGATCGGCGGTGCTGTTCACCGGCTGATCGTTCAGCGACGTAATCACATCACCGGGACGCAACCCCGCCCTGTCAGCCGGGCCGCCCCGCTGCACGCTCGCCACCAGGGCGCCCCTTGTTTCTTTCATCCCGAACGACGACGCGATTTCGTAGGTAAGCTCCTGCAGCTGCACGCCGATCCGTCCGCGCGTCACTTTGCCGCTTTGCCGCAATTGATCCGAAATGCCGATGGCAATGTCGATCGGAATAGCGAATGAAATTCCCATGTAGCCGCCGGTCTGGCTGTAGATCTGGGAATTGATGCCGACGACCTCCCCCCTGGTACTGAACAACGGACCGCCGGAGTTGCCGGGATTGACGGCCACGTCGGTCTGGATGAACGGCACGTAGCTGCCATTGGGCAGAACGCGGCCTTTCGCACTGACCACGCCGACCGTCACGCTGTTGTCGAAACCGAATGGAGCGCCGATCGCCGCCACCCACTCGCCCGGCTCCAACCTGGCGGGATCGCCGATCCTGACCGGTAGCAACCCTGTTGCATCGATCTTGATCAGGGCCACATCCGTGTATGGGTCGGCCCCGATTACCCTGGCCTTGTATTCCCGCTTGTTCGTCAGTTTCACCGTGACGTCATTGGTTTGGGCGATGACATGGGCGTTGGTCAGGATATAACCATCTTGGCTGATGACGAATCCCGACCCGAGGCTGCGGCCCAACGCCTCGCCGGCGTCAGGCGTGCCACCGAACCTGCGGAAGAACTCATGCAGGGGATGGCCTTCCGGTAGTCCGGGCAGGTTTCCCTGCCCCGGTGCAACCCGGGTGGCGCTGATGTTGACCACTGCCGGTCCCTGCTGCTTCATCAGGCTGACAAAATCGGGAAGGCCCATGCCTTGAGCGGCAGGAACGGCGGCCTGGGGCGCTGGCGGCGGACTTGCCGCCGGAGCTGGTGCGGGCGCCGGGGCTGCCTGCTGTTCATTGCCGGATGGCGAGCAGGCGGCCAATAGTGCACATAGTGAGGCGGCGGCCAGTTTTGTATAAGCGCGCTGCGTAACATTCATTATTTTTCTCCATTTCGTCAATGAGATAAGTATTCAACTGCATCCAGGCACCTCCCGCTGAGAACAACTGCAGCGCTAGCCGTTTGCCGCAACGATTTCTGTCGCGCGGAATGGATGTTGCCCGTATCGGGTGCATAGCCGCGAGAATAGCAAAATACAATCAGGACGTTTTCCGGAAGGAGGTAATGGGCCGGTCCAAGTCCCTGCGAATGTATCGGAACGTCATCAGGCCCGTCACCTCTGCCCCGCATGCCGCTGCACACCTCTGAAAAGCGTTCGCCATATAAAAAGAAGGGCCTGCAATCAAATGACTGCAGGCCCTTTTTTCTGCTTTCGGCTCAAAGCCATGACGGCGTCTATATAAGCCGGCCGCCATGTGTCAATTGACCGTTACGTTCACCTTGCGCGGCGGAACAGATTCGGCCTTCGGCAATTCAACACGCAGCACACCATTTCTGTAAGTAGCTTGCGCCTGCTCCGAAACAACCGTGGCCGGTAACGGCACCGAACGTCGGAAGCTGCCGTACGCGCATTGCAGCACGCGATAACGCCCTTCACTTTGTTCCCGTTCGAACCGCTTCTCGCCGCGCACGATCAGTGTTCCATCCTGGACTTCGATATCGAGATCCTCCTTGTTAAGCCCCGGCACTTCGAGCTGGACGACAATACGGCGGTCGTCCTCGAAGAGATTGCCGCCCAACATCGACCAGCTGCCGGAAGGCATGAAGAACATGTCGTCGACCTCCGTTTTCGCCGGCAGGTTGGTGCGCTCGCCCGGCTTGAATCCGGTAAGCGCGCTGGACGCCGAGTGACGCAGATGCTGCCAGCCTTCGGAAACCGAATCCCAGAAGGAATTCAGACCTTGCTTGATGTCTTCTATTCTCATATAAACCTCCATTCAATCCCGCCGCCTTCAGTGACGGCGGGATGCTGAAATCATCAGTGCCATCAGGCGACGTTGATTTCAATCTTGCGCGGTTGCGCATGTTGAGCCTTGGGAATCGAAAGCTTCAGCACGCCATGCTTGAACTCAGCGGTCGCCTTCTCTCCATCAAGCTCCTTGGACAGGGTAAACGTCCTGCGATACCGCGGCACCTTCACTTCCGCATGGCTCGACTCCATGTCCTGCGGAATAGTCAATGCCACCTGGCCCTCGATGGTAAGGCTATTCGTTTCCAGCTGCAGATTCAGCGTTTCCTTCGACACGCCGGGCAGATCGGCAAACAGGGTGATTCCCGACGCATCCTCGATCACGTCGACAGGCGGCATCATGGCGGCATCCGTCGCTGCGCCGTTGTTTTCGCTTTTCGAAATATTCGCTTGATTGTTCATGATTCTTCTCCTGCGCTTAATTGCATGTCGCTTAAATCCAAGTGAATAAGGAATGGCGATCTCAGTGCACTGAAATCCGACGCGGCTGCGATGTTTCATTACGCTTGATGCTGATGTGCAGCACGCCGTCGCGGTATTGCGCCGATACGCCGTCAGGGTTTACATCCTCCGGCAAGCTGAGCACCCGCTTGAAGCGGCCTGCGAACCGCTCATTAATATGGACGGTTGCCTTGGTTTCCTTGCTCGACAGACTATCGCTACGCTCGCCCGCGATTGTCAGTACGCCGCGTTCCAGATTCACTTCGATCTTGTCCGGGTCCAACCCCGGGATGAATGCGTACAACTCAACCGATTGAGGCGTGCTGCCGATATTTAATGCAGGAAAACCGCCCCGTCCGATGCCGCGGATGCTGGGCTCAATATCGAAAGCCTGCTGGATTTCCCTTTGAAGGCGATCCATCTCGGCAAAAATATCCCGAGGAAACATCGATCGATACATCATCTCATTCTCCTTTCGAAATCACGTTGGGGAGCATTGGACCGGCTATGCGGCCCCCGGTTTTGTGTATCAAAAATATATGCGTACGCCTGGATTTCAAGGGCTTGAATCGCATCCGTTTAGCCCTACTTGAGAGCAAGGAAACCTAAAGGAGTATCGATTGGAATTCAAGGACTATTATCAGCTCCTTGGCGTCGATCGAGACGCCAAGCAGGAAGACATCAAGAAGGCGTATCGCAAGCTCGCCCGCAAATACCATCCGGACGTTTCGAAGGAGCCGGATGCGGAAGTGCGCATGAAGGAAGTCAATGAAGCGTTTGCCGTCTTGTCCGATCCTGAAACACGGGCAGCTTACGACAACGTCGGCAAGGGTTTTCAACCCGGCCAGGATTTCCGTCCGCCACCGGGATGGAACAGCGGTTATGAATTTTCAGAGCACAATTTCTCGGGTGCCGAAGCGGCCGATTTCAGCGACTTTTTTTCCGAGCTGTTCGGCAGCCGCATGGGACGGTCCGCGTCACGCGGCGGAGCACAATTCCACGTGCGAGGCGAAGATCATCATGCGAAAATTTCGCTCGACCTGGAGGATGCCTACCAGGGCGGCGTACGCACCCTGACCCTGCGCTCGCCGCAAATGGACGAGCGCGGACGCGTCGTCATGGCAGAACGGACGCTGGAGGTCCGCATACCGAAGGGCGTTCACGAAGGCCAGGTTATCAGGCTGGCAGGACAGGGCAGCCCCGGGCTTGGCGGCGCACAGGCAGGTGACCTGTACCTCGAAGTCCAGCTGAAGGCGCATCCACGCTACCGAATCGATGGCCAGGATGTCTATGCCACGCTGCCGGTGGCCCCATGGGAAGCCGCGCTCGGCGCCACCGTTGAAGCCAAGGTGCCGGACGGCGTGGTTGAAGTGCGCATCCCGGAAGGATCGCAGTCGGGGCGCAAGCTGCGCCTGAAAGGCCGCGGCATTCCGGGCCCTACCGCCGGCGACTTGTATCTCGTACTGGACGTCGTTCTGCCCCCCGCCAGCAATCCGAAGGCGCGCGCGCTCTATCAAACGATGGCCAGCGAACTTGCATTCAATCCGCGACAGGGACTCTGAAGATGATGAAGGAACATATTGCCCTGATTTTGGACGATGCCCGCCTGACGCTCGACGAGGTCGCCGCGAGCTGCACCGTCAGCCGGGAATGGGTAATCGAGCATGTGCAGGCAGGCGTACTGCTTGGCGATACAGGCTCTGATCCGGATGTCTGGCTGTTCAACAGCCGCGACGTACTGCGCGCACGCCGGGTGTTCGAACTCGAGCGCCGCTTCGACGCAAATCCGGAACTGGCCGGGCTGGTTGCCGACCTGCTGGATGAACTGGAGCGCCTGCGCGCACGTGTCCGGCACGCAGGCTTGCGTGCGGACTAACGAATTATCGGAATCGATTGACATGCCATTACACGTTGTCTGCCCGCATTGCCATACCACCAACCGCGTCCCCTCCGAGCGCCTCGGTGAAGCGCCGGATTGCGGACGCTGCCACCGCCCACTCTTTACCGGCAAGCCGATCTCGCTCACCACGGCGGACTTCGATCGTCATGCCGGCAAAAGCGATGTCCCGCTGCTGGTGGATTTCTGGGCGCCGTGGTGCGGTCCGTGCCGGATGATGGCGCCCGCTTTCGAGCAAGCCGCAGGGCAGCTCGAGCCGCGCTTTCGTCTTGCCAAGGTGAATACGGAAGATGAACAAATGCTGGGGAGGCGCTATGGGATTCGCAGCATTCCCACTTTGGCCCTGTTTGCAGGCGGAAGGGAAATTGCCCGGCAGGCCGGCGCGATGGGCGCAGCCGATATCGTGCGCTGGGCGCAAAGCGTCGTACGTTGATCTCAGGAAGGAAAAGGCTTACTGGGCTATAATCATGGCACCTCATGGCAAATTCCTCTGCACCTTCAGAGAAGACAGCCGATCCTGGTTTTCGGACCCCTGAGTCGTGCGCACATCAAACTAAAGCGCACAGACAAATCTTCACCCCGCATTGCAGTAAGGTATCACCAGCGCCATTCACATAGCGCTTTTTCCACCTCCTGGCTTGTTACTGCGTCAAGCAGACCGGCCACAAGAGTCACCCTTAACTATTCGCGCCCGACCGGCGCTTCATTGCGATCGCACGTTCGAACGGCAGGCAACGGGTTTCCTGCCCTGTCGCCACCGGGCACCGGAGGATCGCTACTTTCATCACATCACATTCATACTGGAAATGAACAATGGCTAAAGAAGAGCTTCTTGAAATGAACGGGCAGGTGGCCGAAGTACTTCCCGATTCACGATTTCGCGTCAACCTTGATAACGGTCACCAGCTCACCGCCTATACCTCGGGAAAAATGCGGCAGAATCATATTCGAATACTGGCGGGCGATAAGGTAACGCTGGAACTGTCGCCTTACGATCTCAGCAAGGGCAGGATTATTTTCCGCCATCTCGAAAAGCGCGGACCCATGCCAACAGGCCAGCCACGCCGCCGTTAATCAAGTTCAAGGAACCGTCACGATGCTGGAAAGCAATGTATATACCGCACGCCTCTCAGGAGCTGACGCCATATCCTCCATCGCCGCCGCGATTGCACAAGCGAAAGGCATTACGCTTGCCAGGTGTGAATGGGATATCGGCGAAGACCTCACGCATGAGCATGCGCACCGTATGGATATTTTCACCGACACAAAAACGGTTCGGCTGTATTTTCCCGATCTGGCGCTGACAGCGCCGGATCAACCTGCACGGCGGAAAAGAATCGAAGACAAACTGAGCAGTGCGATCGCGCAACTGGCACTGCGTCCTCCGGTCGCGACCTATTCATTCAATTGAACCCTGGCAAAAAAATTAATCACACCGCTGCCGGATTAACCTGTATAGTCGCCATTGCACTTGCATCAAGTCGTCGTCATTGTCGGTCTCTTTCCCGTCTTGCTCGTCCCGAGAGCCATTCCCGTTTGACTCCTTCCGGTTACATTTCTTGGTCCTGGGTGCATTCCGGGCACACGCCCCCATCCTCATTAAAAGGAAATGACATGAGTACTCAAACAGGCACAGTCAAATGGTTCAACGACTCCAAAGGTTTCGGCTTTATTACACCTGATAACGGCGGCGGCGATTTGTTCGCGCACTTCCAGGACATTCAGGCAAGCGGCTTCAAAAGCCTTGCGGAAAACCAGCGCGTGTCGTTCGACCGCGGCACTGGCCCCAAGGGCGAAAAAGCAACCAACATCCGCCCTATCTAAGTTAGCGAACCGCAGGTATTGCTGACATCAAATTCATTGTCCGGTGACGCTTCATGCTGCATCGGAAAACATTGCAGTCTTTCCGGCGACCGGTGACACCACGCAGATAGCATGGGTTGTCGTTCTTGCGGGTCAGGGGCACTTGGCAGATAGCCAGGGTTCTTGAAAGATGAGAATGTGTTGTGAATGAAAGCTCGCTTCGGCGAGCTTTTTTTTCACCTATCGCGTATTGCACGAACGCAGAGCGACGCAACCGGCGGTCACACTAGGTTTTCAATCCATCCACAATGCGCAGGTATTCGACCGGATGCCTGGTGCGCAGCTGTTCGAGTTCCTTGCTGATGCGGTTCGCCGCTCGCATCGCTTCATCCTCCTTCAACTCTTCAATGCGCTTGCGGATTTCCTTAAGGTCGCGTAACGCGCTGGCTTGCTGCTCGGGTGATATCACTCCCTGATCGGCGATCCCGAGCAGCACTTCGGTGATCAGGCCGAGCTGTTTGCCGTAAGTGGCGATATCGAATGCTTTCCTTTCTATTTCAGGATCGCCTGCATCGGGACGAATGGCATCAAAGAACGTGTGCGGGTCAATTCGCTGCGCAACGCTTCCACTCCAGGGAAAATAAAATTGCGGCGCCCAGAACCAAAATAAGGGATACATGCGATCTCCATCTTCCATGGTTGAGAATGAGTATTGCAAAGCACGTTCAGGCAAACCTGTTATGCATCCTTCCACGCCGGCCGCTCTCTGAAACTGGCGAACCAACTGCCATGTCACAAGCGCCGATCGGAAAGCCGACATTATCTTTCCGACATCCCCGATTGTCCATGCTGCGGACCATCCAATCTGCGTGTCGCCGGATTTTTCCATTCCCTGCAACTTGGCTTGCCTGCTGCAGTCATGTTGTGTACGTACTTCTTTGCCAAGGTTGATAAGGAAGTGGTTCATTCACCAAAGCATGTCAAATACACGTGCGGACAGCACTATATGCCGGAAGGAATTTTGCCATGGGCAAGAAAGTCGTACTGATTCTACAGGGCGGCGGCGGACGGGGCGCCTTTCAGTGCGGTGCTTGGAATGCGCTATTTCCCTTTATCCGGGATGAAGGTCATGAACTGATCGCAGTCGCAGGCGCGTCGATCTGGTCTGTCAATGCAGCATTGATTACGCGGCATTACGAGAATGGAGATGGCGGCCGGAACGTTTTGCAAGATTATTGGCGTAATTCAGTGGCGACACCATCCATGCCTTTCCTTCCTTTCCCTGGCGAGTATGCCCGCGCATGGAATGGATTGCTCACTGGGCTGATACTGGGAAACCGGGCGCTTTCTCATCCGGCCTACCATCACTGGAATCCTGTCGGCGACCTTGCACGCTTCCAGATGCCCTTCTATCAGAC
>NZ_DASZBA010000164.1:0-4625 GCF_035944575.1 Noviherbaspirillum sp. | reverse complement strand
TGTCAGATTGCAGATGCAATCCTTATAAAGAGGCAAGAGCATGAAAATACCCGGCAAAATTTCATTTCCCAGTCATTTTTTCCTTACACCGAAACACCGAAGGACTGCGGACGCGGCTAAAACCGACAGTGGCCACGCCGGCAAGCGGGCGACAGAGAATCCGGGCGACCGCTATGCGCCCGGCGCCGCGAAGAGGAGCTTCCTGCAACAGATGTTTTCCTCAAAAAAGTCCGGCGGCGGTCGCGGCGACAAGGGCGGTCAAGCCGCCATTCCTATTGAAGAGAACGGTCCGCTGCATCTGACCGTTCCTCTGGACGGTCTGAATCTGCAATTATTTGCCGATAAATTCGATATTTTCGACCTTGATGACGCGCCACGTGTACTCAGCGATCGGCAGGCAATGAAGATCGAGGAGTTGTCGGCGGACCTGGAGCCACTGGGCGTACAGCATGTCAATGACGTGCCGGTGACGAAGCGCCTGGTATTGGAGGCAAAGCTGATCGCGCTCAGACACAAAGTGGCGCACTATCGCGCGGCGATGGAAGCTGAGGCGCGCAATCATGAAATAACCGAGGCCGGGCTTCAGGAAAGGATGGTGCAGAATCTCGGATCGATCGATGCGAAACTGGAGGCAATGCTGGAAGGCATTGGCGCCGAAATGGTTGAGCATCTGGAAAAACAGGTGGTTGACAATATGCGCGCCGAGACGGTCGTTCCAAGGAGCTGGCTTAAGAAATATGTGGAAGCGGCGAAGACGGAGCTCGATAAGGCATATACGGGTGCGGGGGGGCAATCCATTCCGGACGGGCATCGCCGGCTTGAGGACCGAGTAAGGGAGAAGATCGAATGCGCTGCCTGGAGCAAGATGGCGCCCAGGAATCTGGCGTGGGATGGCGACGGTCCATTTCTGATCAGGCCCGATCTAGTCATCGGCGCTCCTTCCATCATGAATGAAAGTAGAGGCCATGGCAGTTACGGCGGTGTTTATCTCATGCGGTGCGAAGACGGAACGGAGCTGATCTGTAAAAAGGCGTTTGGTGATCCCGGGAAAGCCTGGAAACATGCCATCGAAGTGCTTGAGCGCGAAGCCGGCATGTACAAGAAGGTCGCCGATATAGCCGGTCCCCATCCCAATATAGTCAATGTATATGGACTCGTCCGTCAAACGGTCGGTAATAATAACGAGCCCATGCTAATCATGGACAAGATAACAGGGCACAACGGTCTGAAGGCATTTGTAGTTCTGAAGCAGGATTGGGACTCGGGCAGAATTTCAAGCAAACAGTATTGGGGATCGATGCAATTTATAGCACGCCGCTTATTTGATGCAAGCCAGCATCTCCTGAAAGCCGGCATCGTGCATAACGACATTAAACCAACCAACTTCATGATCGATACCAGCACCGGCGAGCCGATATTGTTCGATCTCGGATTGGCTTCGCCAGTCGATAAATACCAAACTGGATGTACTCCGAGATACAGACCCGAGGCGAGATTCAAAAGGGAAATTCCGGCTTCGGAAAAGACGGACGCGTGGAGCACCATCGCAACGGTTGCCGACGGTGTAGATATCATGGATGTGACTTCCAGATACAATCGGCTCCTTGCCAGAAAACCCCTGAAGGGGCCAAAGACAAGCTATACCGAATTTCAAAATAAGCTCTTTGCCAAAATCGATGCCTCTTTCGTCTATTCGGCAATGGCGAAAGATCTTCCGTTTATTCATGACAGCATGATTGACGACAGCGAAGCGCGCGAGGTGCTGAAGAATGTCTTTGCCTCCGATGCCGAATACCCGGTTATCCCGAACCGGCCGATAGCCAAGAGCACGCAAACCAAATCATTGGAAGCGCTGATCGAGGAGAGCGCCACATGGAACTGGACCGTGAGGGTAGCGGCGGAGGAGATTCAGACAAGGTTGCGGTATAAAGCGAGCGACGTCGTATCAGGCGTGAACCCGAACGGCCTCCGGCTGGATAGAACTCCATCCGATGGCGAAGTCCTGAATGAACACGAGCTTTCGCAGAAGCAGAAGTGGGCAGACGATGCCAACCAGCGTATTGCGCTGGCGGTGCGTACCAGGGCAACACTGGAACCTCAGATTGACATTGAGGCATTGCGGCGCTTTGTCAGTGAGGCGCAACGCGTATTGAATCCCGTTCAGGTGTCACAGCCTGGGTCGACGGCTGGTGCCGGGAGCAGCACTGCAATCGCTCAACTCCAGCCCCGAAGGTGGGAAGCGCTGTCTCGCCGGACGAATAATGCCAGGACTGTTCTGGATTTGTTGGACGCTACGGCCGATATGCATCCGAATGGCGCGCGCGTGCGGCAATTTGCCCAATTTAATAAAGAACAGCGCGGCATGGTGCACATGCTGGAAAAGCATATGACCAAGCGATATGCGCCGACAAACTCCATCGGCGCAAGACTCCTGTACGCCAGTAAGCTCCGAAGCGTAGCGAAGAAAGGTTCCGTCCCGGCAGCACCGGGCGCGCAGCCAGTCAGCCATGAAGGCAAAGGCACTCGCGAGAAACTTGCTGCCCTAACCCCCGGACGCACACCGAAAATGCCTCGTTTCCTGAAAAAGAGCATGGAAAAGCATGCCGCAGAGGAAACGGAAGGGCAAAGCGCCGAACAGCAGCGGGAGAAAGAAAATCCGCAGCCAAAGCCGTATCGAAAAGTTTGAATTATCCGGAAGAGGCCTGGTCCGGCGATGGCACGCTGAAACAAGTTTCACGCCGTCATTCACTCATGCCTGCATTAGTGGCCAATTGCCATCGGCTGCAAGAAGCTGTCCGTTCGGAGACGGCGTCATACTTCGCTCGGCGTGACGAGATGTTTGGGCCGGGAGTCTGGATGATGATGCAAAGCCCGGGGCCGGATGGGACGTTGCGGTCAATGACTGCCGTCACTTCAAGGACGACTGGATGACGGCAATCAGGCGATCCAGCGTTTGAAGATCAACCGGCTTGATCAGATGGTGATCGAAGCCGGCGTCGCGTGTCCGATCCTTGTCCTCTTTCGTCCCCCATCCCGTAACCGCGACAAGGCATGTCGACCGGAACTGCGGCAAGGTGCGCAACACCCTGGCCAGTTCATATCCGTTCATGACAGGCATGCCGAGGTCGAGCAGCGCAAGGTCAGGCAGAAATTTCTTTGCTGTTTCGAGCGCAGCCTTGCCGTCAGGCGCTGTCTCGATGACGTGTCCGCGGATTTCCAGAAGCTGCCTGATCAGCTCGGCTGCGTCCTGGTTGTCGTCCGCAATGAGTATGCGCATCGGTCGCTGTTTCGCCGCCTCCGTATTCGCACCCTCTTGGGCTGCATCTGCCATTTCCAGCTCTGACGATGCGATGGGCAATCGAATAGTGAATGTCGCTCCGCGCCCCGGCCCGGCGCTGAAAGCGCTGACTGTGCCGCCATGCTTTTCAGTCAGTCGCTTTACCAGGGACAGGCCGATGCCCAGGCCGCCTTGCGAATGGTCGATGTCATGCCTTACCTGCATGAAGATGTCGAAAATGGATGGCAGCGCCTCGGTTGGAATGCCGATCCCGGTGTCGGCAACGGCAATGACCGCTTCGTCTCCTTCCCGCCGGACGGAGAGGGCGATCCTGCCGTTTGCCGGCGTATATTTGCGGGCATTCGTCAGAATGTTGCTGATGACCTGCGCCAATCTATTGACATCGGCATTCAACCATATCGGCTCGGCTGGAATATCGAGACTGAAGTCCTGATGCTTCGCTTTCATGTCGGGAAGTGCCGTTTCCACCGCCGCCAGCACAATATCCTTCAGCAATGCACGTGTCTTCCTGATCTCGATCTTGCCGGTGTTGATCCTGGCCAGATCGAGCAGATCATTGACGAGATGAACCAGATGGTCGAGCTGACGTTCCATCATTTCCCGCGCCCTGGCTACCAAAGCCGGGTTGTCGCGAGTCATGCGCATCACATCCAGACCGGTGCGGATGGGAGCCAGGGGATTGCGCAGTTCATGGGCCAATGTGGCGAGAAATTCGCTTTGACGCTGATTCGCCTGCGACAGATCCGCCGCCAGCTGACGCAGCTCCTGCTCGGCCTGCTTGCGTTCGGTGACATCATTGCCCTCGGCAAAAATACCGGTGACGGCGCCGCGTGCATCACGAATCGGCTGATAGACGAAATCCACGAAGCGCTCCGCAAGCGGCCCGTTGGGTTCGCGCTGGAGCTTGATAGGCACCGCATGTCCGACAAATGGTTCGCCGGTGACATAGACCTGGTTCAGCAATTCGTAAAAGCCTTGTCCCGTCACTTCAGGAAGCGCTTCACGCACCGATTTGCCGAGAACGTCGCGATGTCCCACCAGCTGATAGTAGGCTTCGTTGGTCAGGTCGAAGATATGATCCGGCCCACGCAGAATGGCCATGAAGCCGGGAGCCTGCTCAAATAGCGTGCGGAATCGCTCGTTTTCTTCATTGCGATATTTTTCGGCGAGGACCTGCTCGGTGACTTCGACGCAGGCGCAGTAGATCCCCGACACATCGCCGCCCTCGTTGCGTACGGGGGAATAGGAATAGGTGAACCACGTCTCTTCGTCATATCCGTGCCGGTGCATCGTCAACGCAAGCCGGTCGCTGTAGGTTGCTTCGCCC
>NZ_DASZBA010000163.1:0-24244 GCF_035944575.1 Noviherbaspirillum sp. | reverse complement strand
CCACCGTACTCAATCGCGTCGCCAGTGCATCCCTGGATTCCGTCTTCACGGGAATGACATTTCTACTGCATAGGCAGCAAAACATTTTCAGCCGTCCCAGTCACATTGACATTACTAGAGGAGACTCCCATGACCACCATGCCCACCTTGCAAAGCTACATCGGCGGACGCTGGATCGGCGCCCAGGCGGCCCAGCCGCTGGCGAGCGCGATCAACGGCCGTATCGTTGCCCACACCCATGCGGAAGCCATCGACTTCGGCGAGGCGCTCATGCATGCGCGGCGCAAGGGCATTCCGGCATTGATGGCGATGGATTTCCAGGAGCGGGCGGCCCGCCTGAAGGCGCTTGCCGGATATCTTGCGGAGCGCAAGGAGCAGCTGTACACGATCTCGCATCACACCGGCGCAACCCGCGCCGATAGCTGGATCGACATCGAAGGCGGCACAGGCACGCTGCATGCCTATGCCGGCATGGGATCGAACGAGCTGCCGTCGGGCAATGTGCTGCATGAGGGGCCGCCGGTCCAACTCGGCAAGCAGGGCAAGTTCTTCGGCACCCACATCCTTGTTCCGCGCGGCGGCGTGGCGGTGCATATCAATGCGTTCAATTTCCCTGTCTGGGGCCTGCTGGAAAAATTCGCCCCAACCTTCCTCGCCGGCATGCCCTGCATCGCCAAGCCGGCAACCGCGACCAGCTATCTGACCGAGGCAATGGTTCGCATGGTGCAGGAATCCGGCATCATCCCGGAAGGCAGCCTGCAACTCGTCATCGGCGGCACGGGCGACCTGCTGGACCGCCTGGAAGGTTCGGACGTGGTGACCTTCACCGGCTCGGCCGATACGGCGGCGAAGCTGCGTGCGCATCCGAACCTGATCCGGCAATCCATCCCGTTCAATGCCGAAGCGGATTCGCTCAACTGCGCGATCCTCGCGCCGGATGTGACGCCGGACGATGAGGAGTTCGATCTGTTCGTGAAAGAGGTCGTGCGCGAGATGACCATCAAGGCCGGGCAGAAATGCACCGCCATCCGCCGCGCCATCGTGCCGCACCAGCATCTCGATGCGGTCGCGCAGCGCCTGCGCGAGCGCCTGGCGAAAACCGTGATCGGCGATCCGTCGCGCGAAGGCGTGAAGATGGGCGCGCTGGCCTCGCAGGCGCAGCAGGCCGATGTGGCGGAGCGCGTGGCGCTGCTGTCGCAGGGCAACGAGGTGGTGTTCGGGGCGAAGGACGGTTTCAACCCGGTGGGTGACGGAGTCGGCGAAGGCGCATTCTTCGCGCCGACCCTGCTGCTGTGCCGCGACGCCTTTGGTAATGACAAGGTGCATGACGTCGAGGCGTTCGGCCCGGTCAGCACGCTGATGCCATACGGTGATATCGATGAGGCATTGGCTCTCGCCGCCAAGGGACGTGGCAGCCTCGTCGGCTCACTCTTCACCCGCGATCCGAAGATTGCCGCAAAGGCGGTGCCGGTCGCGGCGATGCATCACGGCCGCATCCTGGTCCTCGATCGCGAAGCTGCCGCCGAATCCACCGGCCACGGTTCGCCCCTTCCTGCGCTCAAGCATGGTGGCCCGGGACGCGCCGGCGGCGGCGAGGAACTGGGCGGATTGCGCGCCGTGACGCATTACCTGCAGCGCACTGCAGTGCAGGGATCGCCGACGATGCTGATGGCGGTGACCGGTGAATATCTGCGCGGCGCGGCGATCAACGAATCGGAAATCCATCCGTTCCGCCGCCACTTCGATGACCTGCAGGTCGGCGATTCGCTGCTCACGCATCGCCGCACGGTGACCGAAGCCGACATCGTCGCTTTCGGCGGCTTGTCCGGCGATTACTTCTACATGCACTTCGACGAGATCGCCGCGAGGGAAACCCAGTTCGGCAAGCGCATCGCGCACGGCTACTTCGTGCTGTCGGCCGCCGCCGGCCTGTTCGTTTCACCGGCGCCCGGGCCGGTGCTGGCGAACTATGGTCTCGACACGCTGCGTTTCGTCAAGCCGGTCGGCATCGGCGACACGATACAGGCGCGATTGACCTGCAAGCGCAAGATCGACCGTCGCAGGAAGGATCCGAAAGGGGTAGGGCAGGGGGTGGTTGCGTGGGATGTGGCGGTGACAAACCAGAACGGTGAGCTGGTGGCGAGCTATGACATCCTGACGCTGGTGTCGAAGCGGGCCTGATCGTTACTTGTTCGACGGTCAGGCAGCGTGCCGGACCGTCGACAACGTTCAGGCGCCGCGCTGGCCGTTCAGCGGGAGTAATACCCGGAACCGTGCCGGGAGCCGTATCCGCCGCCATGCTGGCCATGGGAATGTCCCCGGTACTCCTGCCGCGGGTACTGTTCCACCCGGCGATGTTCGCGCCAGTGGTTATGGTGATGCACCTGCGGCGGCACATAGGTCACTGTCGGCGGCGGGACATACACCGTCGGCGGCGGACCGTACTGGAAGTTCGATTCGATCGAATTGGATACCGGCGGCGCATAGTAGTAGCCGGGCGCCGGCTGCTGGTAGACCACCACCGGGGGCGCATACCGATACACCACGGCAGGGGGAGGGGCGTAGTAGCCGGGAGAGCCGACCGACACCGACCATTGCACATTGCCGCCCGCCTGGGCTGGCATTGCCGCAAAAGCCGCCGCGCCAACGGCGAAAAGCACTGCAAAACGGGGAAAATGGCGTTTCATGATCTGCTCCTGTGATCTTCACAATGTAGGGTAAAAACACCGTTTTTTCCATTCCTGTTACCAAATCCTTACAGCGTTTGTGCTATTTGCATCTGCCTGGCAACATTCCCGCCGTCCGACTGTTCGGGAAGGCAAGGCTTGATCCCTCTCGCCCGGTATTTCGCTTCGCCAAAGCAGCTTATCCAGGTCCGCAAGCCATCAAGCTTGATGAAGATCGCAACATCGGATTCCGTCTGTGTTCCAATTTGCAACCTCTATCACCAGCAGCAGCCGGCAAGCGCCATCACCCTGGCCATCCGTCAAAACAGTTTTCCGCCATCGGACATCTTCATGCAGAACCGAATCAAACCGCGCAACCCTGCTCTCCGTCACAATCCGCTCGCCCTGTCGCGAATGGTGCCGATCATTTGCGCCGGAATGCTGTTGCCGCCTGTCGTATCGGCGCAGGAGGACAACAACAGGCAACTGGAGGAAGTGGTAGTCAGCGCCAGCCGTTCGGAACAACAGCGCTTCGACGCGCCGGCCGCGATCGATGCGGTGCAGGTCCATCCTTTCCAGACCGGCTCGCCGCTGGTGAACATGTCCGAGCTGTTGTCGGCGGTGCCCGGCGTGCAGGTGCGCGAGCGGCAGAACTATGCGCAGGATCTGCAACTGTCGGTGCGGGGATTCGGGGCACGCTCCACCTTCGGCGTACGTGGCGTGCGTATTCTCATCGATGGCATCCCGGCGACGATGCCCGATGGGCAGGGGCAGGCATCGACGGCCAGCCTGACGTCCGCCAGCCGCATCGAGCTTCTGCGTGGTCCCGTTGCGCAGTTGTACGGGAATGCCGCCGGCGGGGTGCTGCAGGTTTTCACCAAGGACCCGCCTGTGACGGGCAAGCCGGAATTCGGCCTTTCCGCAGGCGCCGGATCCGACGGCCAACGCCACTACAGCGTGTCGGTTGCCGGCGGCAACGACACCCTGGGTGGTTTGCTGGACGTATCCCGCTACCGCACCGACGGATACCGTGACCACAGTGCCGCCGAACGCACGCAGGTCAACGCCAAGATCGTCGCCCGTCCATCGCCGGACACGACGCTGACCGGCGTGTTCAACCGCTTCGACCAGCCGCTGGCGCTGGATCCGCTCGGCCTCACCCGGGCCGCTTTCGAGCAGAATCCCCGGCAGGTGATACCTGCCGCGATTGCCTTCAATACCCGCAAGACCGTCGAACAGCAACAGGCCGGCATCGTGATCGATCACCGGCTGTCGCCGGAAGACAGACTGAATGCCCGCATCTATGCCGGTGAACGCGACGTCGACCAGAAGCTTGCGTTCATGACGAATGGCGTGGTCAACCTCGACCGCAGCTATGGCGGCGTCGGCCTGAGCTGGACCCGCAAGACCCGGGTGAACCGGATGCCCTTCGGCTGGACCGTCGGCATCGAAGCCGACCGGCTGAAGGAGATACGCAGGGGGTTCGACAACGTCATGGGAGAAAGCGGCGCGCTGAGGCGGGACGAAGACGACACCGCGACGAACACCGATCTCTTCGGGCAGCTCGACTGGACCTTCGCGCCGCAATGGCGTGCGCTGGCCGGGCTGAGGGTGAGCAAAGTGCGTTTTTCGGTGGACGACCGCTTCAATCCTCCGGCTGCCAGCACCAGCGGCAGTGTCGAGTACAACAACACCAGCCCGGTCGCCGGCCTGGTCTGGAGCGTCAGCGACACGATGAATATCTACGGTAATGTCGGCGAGGGTTTTGAAACGCCGACACTGGCGGAATCTGCCTATCGCCCGGATGGCCTGCCCGGTCCCAACTTCGCATTAAACCCGTCGCGCAGCCTGCAAAGCGAGATCAGCATGAAGATGCGCCACGGCCGCCATACCATCGACGCCGCACTGTTCGATAGCCGCAGCCGGGATGAAATCGTGTCCCGATCGAGCGGCGGGCGTGCGACGTTCCAGAATGCCGGACGCGTCCAGCGGCGCGGCATCGAGGCGTCATGGAAGGCAGACTGGAAGACCGTGAGCACGCGTGTCGCCTACACCCTGCTCGATGCCGAATTCAGGACCGGTTACACCAATCCGGCCGGGACGATACCTGCAGGTAATCGCCTTCCGGGCGCGCCGAAGCACAGCCTGTTTGCCGACGTCGAGGTAAAGCCGGCCGACGCCGTCACGATGGCGCTGGAAATGCGCACCGAAAGCAAGGTATATGTGAACGACGCCAACGCCGAGGCGGCGCCAGGCTATGCGGTGTTCAACGCCCGCGCCGGGTACGAGTTCAGGATGGGCGGCGCGAAGATGTACCTGTATGGGCGCATCGATAATCTGCTGGACAGGAACTACGCCGGGTCGGTAATCGTCAACGAGGCGAACCGGCGCTTTTTTGAGCCGGCCCCGGGAAGGCGGGTGTTTGTGGGATTGCGTACGATGTTTTAGCGGCCCCTAACTCAGCAAAAGCAAACCATACGTTCATGCCCGACCGCCCGCCTCATCCCGGCAATAAATCCACCCTGCCCAGCAAGCCCTGTGCAACTTGCGGCCTGCCGATGACGTGGCGACGCAAATGGGCAAAGAATTGGAACGAAGTGAAATACTGTTCCGAGCGCTGCCGAAAAAACGCGAAATGATTGCCCCTGGAATCCGAAACGACACCCGCCTGCCTTGATAAGAGCCGCTTTGTCTCAGGCGACGGTACGTTGCTGTGCCGCCTTCCGTATCGTCTCCAGCGTCGCATTCGGCGTGATCAGATTGCCGTCGTAACGCAATTCAATCAATGCCGGCATTCCGCTGGATGCGATGTGCGAAAGCGCCTCGCGCAGGGCTGATCCGAACTCTTCCGTCGTGTCCACGGCAGCCCCATGCGCGCCGTAAGCCCGCGCCAGCGCCGCGAAATCGGGGTTGTGCAGCCGCGTGGCGGATTCGCGGGCGGGATATTCACGCTCCTGGTGCATGCGGATGGTGCCGTACATTCCGTTGTTGAAGACGATGAACAGCACACCGGCGCGGTACTGCACCGCCGTTGCGAGTTCCTGCCCGTTCATGAGGAAATCGCCGTCGCCGGCGAAGTTCAGCACGGTGCGCGGCCTGCCGTGATGCTGGGCGATCACGCTGGCTCCCACCGCCGCCGGCACGCCGTAACCCATTGCGCCAGAGGTCGGTGCCAACTGGGTGCGGAAACCGCCGTAGCGCCAGAAACGATGCGCCCAGGTGGCGAAGTTGCCGGCGCCGTTGGTGAGAATGGTATCCGCCGGCAATTCTGCCTGCAGTGTCTTCACCACCTGCCATAAATTGAGCGGCACATCGGCGTTCTTGAAGATCGGCGGTTCCGCCTGCCATGCGTCGTACTCGGCACGCGCTTCGGCGACCGTACCATGCCATGGGGTTGCATCGACTGCCGGCATGGCCGCCAGGGCGGCGGCGATCTGCGGCATGCCGCTATTAATCATCAGTTCTGCCTGATAGACCTTGCCTAGTTCCTCGGCGCCGCTGTGCACATGCACAAGGCGCTGCGCCGGCGAGGGTGCGTCGATCAGCGTGTAGCCGCCGGTGGTCATTTCGCCCAGGCGCGGCCCGATCGCAAGGATCAGGTCGGATGCTTTAATACGTGCCGCCAGCTTCGGGCTGATGCCGATGCCGACATCGCCGATGTAATGCGGATGCTGGTTGTCGAGCAGATCCTGGAAACGGAAGGCGCATGCAACCGGCAATTGATTGGATTCGGCGAAGCGGCGGATATCGTCGCATGCGCTGGGGTCCCAACCGCCTCCACCCAGAATGACGACCGGACGTTTTGCCGCACTAAGCATGTCGCGGACGGTCTCGATCTGCGCTGCCGACGGTGCCGCCTGCACCGGCCGGTAAGGGCGCGCATCGGCGGTCTGCGCGGTCGCGCTCAACATGTCCTCGGGCAGGGCGAGCACAACCGGGCCGGGGCGGCCGCTGGTGGCGGTCTGGAATGCCCGGGCGATGTATTCCGGGATACGGTCCGCGCGGTCGATCTGGGCGACCCATTTCGCCATCTGTCCGAACATGCGCCGGTAATCGATCTCCTGGAAGGCTTCACGCTCGACGAAATCGTTGCCGACCTGACCGATGAAAAGAATCATCGGCGTGGAATCCTGGAACGCGGTGTGCACGCCGATCGATGCATTGGTGGCACCGGGGCCACGGGTGACGAAGCAGATGCCGGGTTTACCGGTCATTTTGCCGTAGGCGTCCGCCATGAATGCGGCGCCGCCTTCCTGGCGGTTGGTGATGAAACTGATGGGCGCATCATGCAGCGCATCCAGCACCGCGAGGTAGCTTTCGCCGGGAACGCCGAAGGCGATATCGACGCCGTGAGTAAGTAATGCATCGACCAGAATACGGCCGCCGTTTCGTGGTTCGGTCATGGAGTCACCGCGCAAGGCAAAACCGATACGTTAACAGAAATCGCATTTTCGCATCGCTGTGCGACAATGGTGGCCGAAGCAAGCCAGACAGCCGCTGGCCATCGCGAGATGGCGGGAGGAAGGTCCGGACTCCATAGAGCAGGGTGACGGCTAACGGCCGTACGTTGAAAGCCGGGGCGTAATTGCCCCGGTATAAGGCGCGGAATAGGGCCACAGAGACGAGTCTTTGGGACAAGGGAGGGCGAAAGCCGCTCCTGCGTCACAAAGGGTGAAACGCGGTAACCTCCACCCGGAGCAATTTCAAATAGGCACGCATTGATGCTGCTCGCGGAGCGTGCGGGTAGAAAGCTTGAGCCGTGGGGCAATTCACGGCCTAGAGGAATGGCTGTCATAACGCGAGTGCTTCGGCGCAAGCGTCGTAACAGAATCCGGCCTATCGGCTTGCTTCACTTATATTCCGCACCGCATGCAGCGGAGCAGACCTTGCCGTTGAGTTAACTCAACGTGCATTCGCCGGCATGACGTTAAAGTGAATCCTGCCAGAGCCTGTTGGCCGTGGGATGGGAAATCGTGAAATTGTGGAGGATTGCCTACCCGGACAGACGCAACATCGGCGGCCGCCATGTAGTTCGTTGCGCGTCCGGATTTGCTTTCCCGCTTCCAAAGTTTCATCCCACGACCAACAGGCTTTTTCCTTTCCTGCCGTGACGCTTTGTCATCTGCGTCTGCATATATCCCTCTCTTTCCCGCTCGTTCTTGGTCCGTTTCAGCTAACCGGAATTTCCTTCGCGCAAGCCTAATTCCCCGATTGGGTTTGAACCCTCATGTGTTGCTCCAGTCCAAGTTTCTTCTGCCGATTTTTATAAGTAAGTGACCACTAGGGCGGTCATGTGTGGGAATTTCGCGCTCCGTCCAATTGACAGAATCGGCATATTTCTCCGGCTATATACATGTATATAGCTCAGGAGTAACTTTGAGACTATTTCCTAAGTCCTTAATTTGAATCAGATTTCGTGTTTTAATTTGCTTGAGTGAAATTCGCTAAGTCTTTGAGTTCATTGAAAAAATCCTCATTTGTTGCCTCTGATATTACTTGACCGCAAATTCCGCATCCTCTAAAGTGGGTGGAAGTGTGAAAAAGTGTAGTTTTGTGGGATAAAAACCAAGCAAAACAGCATTCACGCGATTCACCAAGACAACTAAAAACAGCGGATGCGAGGATACTCAGGGTGTTTCAAGGGGCGTCATCATTAAATCTCGATGCAAAGGGAAGGATGTCCATCCCTGCCAAGCATCGTGACGCCCTGACGGTCCAGTGCGAGGGCCGTGTCACCCTGACCAAGCACCCGCACGGCTGCCTGCTCTTCTTCCCCCGTCCCGTTTGGGAAAGCCATCGTGAACAAATTGCCGCCTGGCCGATGTCGGCCCGGGCCTGGCAGCGCATTTTCCTTGGCAATGCATCCGATGTCGAAATGGACTCGGCCGGCCGCATCCTGATCGCTCCCGAGCTGCGCAACGCAGTCGGCCTGACGCGTGACGTGATGCTGCTCGGCATGGGTAGCCATTTCGAGATCTGGGATGCCGCGAAGCTGGCCGAAAGCGAGGCGCAGGCGGTTGCCGACGGCATGCCTGATGTTTTAAGCAATTTTTCCTTCTAGCCCGCCATGAATTCAGAAGCGGTGCAGGAATTGCAGCACCGTACGGTGTTGCTGGAAGAGGCGGTGGATGCGCTGGCGATCGAAGGGCCGCGCGCCGACGGAATCTTTGTCGACGCCACCTTCGGCCGCGGCGGGCATAGCCGCAGGATATTGGCCCATCTGGGTGAGCGCGGACGACTGATCTCGTTCGACAAGGATCCCCAGGCGGTGGCCACTGCGAAATCGATGCCGGACGAGCGGTTTGACATCGTGCACAACAGCTTCGCGACACTTGAACAGGCATTGGCGGAGCGGGGTGTAAAGCAGGTGCAAGGCATTTTGATGGACTTGGGCATTTCGTCGCCGCAGGTGGACGAGGCCGCAAGAGGATTCAGTTTTCGACTCGATGGCCCGCTGGACATGCGCATGGATACGACGCGCGGGATGTCTGCAGCGGAATGGCTTGCAACCGCGGCCGAACATGACATCGCAAAGGTGATAAAGGATTATGGGGAAGAACGGTATGCTTTTCAGATTGCAAAGGCGATTGCAGCTCGCAGAGCAGTCGCGCCAATTTCAACCACACGACAGCTTGCCGAGATCGTGGCACACGCCGTCAAAACCCGCGAGAAGGGCAAGGACCCGGCCACTCGCACCTTTCAGGCTATCCGGATTTTCATCAATCAGGAGCTTGAAGAACTCGAAGTAGGACTCGACGCGGCGTTTCGACATTTGGCCCCTCACGGGAGACTGGCTGTGATCAGCTTTCATTCACTGGAAGACCGCATCGTCAAGCGCTACATGGCATCCAAGGCCAACGCGCCGCAGCCAGACCGTCGACTGCCGATTCGTGCGGTCGACCTGCCGCAACCCGAGTTGAAGCTGCTGTCCAAGATGAAGCCGTCGGATGCGGAAATCGCCGTCAATCCGCGGGCGCGTTCGGCCATCATGCGGGTGGCTGAACGTATCGCTTCCGGAGCCGTGCAATGATCGGTCGCATGAACGTCGTGCTGACCGCGATGCTGGTCCTGTGCGCGCTATCGCTGGTGAATGCGCAATACCAGGCACGCCGGCTTTTCATCGAACTCGAACGGGCGCAATCCGCAGCCAAGCAGCTCGACCTCGAGTGGGCGCAGCTGCAGCTCGACCAATCCACCTTCGGCAAACATGCGCGCATCGAATCGAATGCGCGACGTGATCTTAATATGTTGACTGTCACACCTGACCGTACGCAGTACCTTACACCGGGAGTGAAGTAATGCGCGCCGCATCACGTACCGCCGCCGCCAGGGGAGTGCAGTTCAGCGCCAGCCCGGTGCTGGCCGTAAAGCTTCCGGTATGGCGCTCGCGCGTCGTGCTGTTCACGATGTTCGCCGCATTCGCCGCGCTCGCCGGACGGGCGCTCTGGCTGCAGGGCATCTCCACCGAATTCCTCCAGAAGCAAGGCGAGTCGCGCTATGCGCGCACGCTGGAGCTGCCTGCCACGCGCGGGCGGATCACCGACCGCAACGGCCAGATGCTGGCGTCGTCGTTGCCCGTAAAGGCGATCTGGGCGATTCCCGAAGACGTGACCGGCACGTCGGATGACAAGCTGCGGCAAATGGCCAGGCTGCTCGAGATGAGCGAGCGCGACCTGCGCAAGAAGCTGGACTCGGACAAGACCTTCGTCTATCTGAAGCGGCAGGTCGAGCCGGATGTGGCGGACAAAATAATGAAGCTCGGCATCCCGGGTATTTCTACCAAGAAGGAATACAAGCGCTACTACCCCGAGGGCGAGGTGATGGCGCACATCGTCGGTTTCACCAACGTCGAGGATAAGGGCCAGGAAGGCATGGAGCTCGCGTTCCAGAGCAGCCTGGCTGGTACCAACGGCAGCCGCCGCGTGATCAAGGACCGGCTCGGACGCATCGTCGAGGACATCGAATCGGTGCGCCATCCGCATGACGGCAAGGACCTGAGGCTGTCGATCGACCGCAAGATTCAGTACATCGCCTATTCGCATCTGAAAGAAGCGGTCGAAAAGCACAAGGCAAAGGCGGCCGGCATTGTCGTGCTGGACGCGAAGACCGGCGAGGTGCTGGCGCTGAGCAATCTGCCGACTTACAACCCCAATGATCGCGGCCGGCTGACCGGCGCGCAGTTGCGCAACCGCGTGTTGACCGATACCTTCGAGCCGGGCTCGACCATGAAGCCGTTCGCCATCGCACTGGCATTGGAAAACAAGCTGGTGACGCCGCAGACGAATATCCAGACCGCGCCGGGCCGCATCACAATCGGTCGGGCAACCATCGGCGATGCGCATCCGCATGGCATGCTGACGGTGTCGCAGGTACTGGAAAAATCATCCAACGTCGGTACCGCCAAGCTCGCGCTGCAGATGAAGCCGGAGCAGATGTGGGAACTGTTCACCACGGTCGGTTTCGGCCAGGCGCCGAAGCTGGACTTCCCGGGCGCAGTGGCCGGCCGGGTGCGCCCGCACAAATCTTGGAAGCCCATCGAACAGGCGACGATGAGCTACGGCCACGGCATCTCGACATCGCTGATTCAGATGGCGCGCTCCTATCTCATTTTTGCCCGCGACGGCGACATGATTCCGACGTCGCTGATGAAGGTGGATGCACCGCCGGCGGGGCAGCGGGTAATATCCGAAAAGACCGCGCGCAGCGTGCGCGCCATGCTGGAAATGGCTGCCGGCCCGGAAGGAACGGCACCCAAGGCGCAAGTTCCCGGTTACCGGGTGGCAGGCAAGACCGGTACCGCGCACAAGCTCGTGGGCGGCCAGTATGCGAATAAATATGTATCTTCCTTTGTCGGCTTCGCGCCGGTATCCGATCCGCGGATCATTGTCGCCGTCATGGTTGACGAGCCATCCAACGGCATGCATTACGGCGGCCAGGTGGCGGCGCCGATCTTTTCGGCGGTCGTCGCCAACGCCTTGCGTGCGATGAATGTCGCTCCCGATTCGTCAGTGACCGACATCATCATTCCTCCGGTTGAACTGAAGGAGAGCCTGTGATGCGTGCGCACACATCAAATGCCGGAAGCGGCGGCGCGGGTATCGCCGACATCCTCGCATGGCTGCATGCGGCGGTGCCTTCGGCGCAGCTTTCCTCGGACTCCCGCAGCATCGGCGGAGGCGATGTATTCATTGCCTATCCGGGCGAAACCGCCGACGGCCGCGACTATATTTCGCAGGCGATCGCGCGAGGCGCAAAGGCGGTGATCTACGAGGCCGCCGGCTTCAACTGGGACGCCGGGTGGACGGTGCCGCATCTCGCGGTGCCGGATCTGAAAACGATTGCCGGCTTTGTCGCAAATGCCTATTACGATCAGCCCGACACCGATATGTTTTCCGTTGCCGTCACCGGCACCAATGGCAAAACATCCTGCAGCCACTGGCTGGGCGCGCTGTTGTCGCAGCTTGGCGAGCCGACCGCCGTGGTGGGGACGCTGGGCGTCGCAATGTTCCGGCGCGGCGGCCATGACGGCTTCAGCAGCACCGGTTACACCACGCCCGATGCCGTGCTGCTGCAGCGCAGGCTGGCATCGTTGCGAACCGAGGGAGCAAAAGCACTGGCAATCGAGGCTTCTTCGATCGGGCTGGAGCAGGGGCGCCTGAATGGTTTGCATATCGATGTGGCGCTTTTCACCAATTTCACCCGTGATCATCTCGACTATCACGGCGACATGGCCGCCTACGAAGCTGCCAAGGCGATCCTGTTCGACTGGCCCGGCCTCAAGCATGCGGTGATCAATCTCGACGATGCGATGGGGCGGCGGCAAATGCAGCGGTTGATTCAATCATGCCCGCAACTCGGCCTGACCGGCTATAGCCTTGAAGGCCGCACAGAAGGGAGCGTCCCATGCCTGCATGCCAGCGATATCCGCAGCAACCATGCCGGCACGGCTTTCCATCTCGCGTCGCCCTTCGGCGAGGCGTTGGTCAAGACACGCATGGTCGGTCAGTTCAACGTCAGCAATGTGCTCGGCATACTCGGTGTGCTGCTGGCTAAAGGAATTGCGTTGAAGGCGGCGGTCGATGCGGTGGAAGCGCTCACCGCGGTGCCGGGACGCATGGAGCAGGTTGGGGGGCAGGATGCGCCACTGGTGGTGATCGATTATGCACATACGCCGGATGCTCTGGAAAAGACGCTCGCGACGCTGCGGCTGGTTGCGCAACAGCGGGGAGGGCAGTTGTGGTGCGTATTTGGATGCGGCGGCGATCGCGATCCGGGCAAGCGGCCACAGATGGGCGCCGCATCGGAGGCGGCGGACCATATCATCGTGACCAGCGATAATCCGCGCAACGAGGAGCCGGCGGAAATACTGGCCCAGATCGTGAACGGTATCGATGCCAAACGCATGGCGACAGCTGCACCGCTGGTGATTGAAGACCGTGCCGCCGCCATCCTGTGGGCGGTACGTCACGCGGCAAAACCGGATGTGGTTCTTCTGGCCGGCAAAGGCCACGAACCTTACCAAGAGATAAAAGGCAAAAAATTGCCGTTTCTGGACGCGGACCATGCAGCACTCGCCTTGGCCGCAAGAGCAACAATGAAGGGGAATAGTTAATGAAGTTGTCTTTGGCTGATATCCAGCCATGGATTGTCAATGCCGCGATACAAGGGGATGCGGCGAAGGGGGATGCGGCAAACGCGGCATTCGACGGCGTGTCCACCGACAGTCGCAGCGTCGCGCCGTCCAGCCTGTTCGTCGCACTGCGCGGCGAGCGGTTCGACGCGCATGACTTTCTGCAGGAAGTGGCGGCGAATGGAGTAGCCGCCGTGATGGTGGAGCGTGTTCCGCAAGGATTGACGGTGTCGGCACTGGTGGTGCCGGATACCCGCGTTGCATTGGGAGAGCTGGCACGCGGATGGCGGCAGCGGTTTGATTTGCCCGTTATCGGTGTCACCGGCAGCAACGGCAAGACCACCGTCAAGGAAATGATTGCCTCCATCCTCAAGGCGGCCTTTGGCGAAGAGAACATTCTTGCCACACGCGGCAATCTGAATAACGACATCGGCGTGCCGCTGACCGTATTCCGTCTCGAAGCCAACCTGAAGGCGGCGGTGATCGAGCTCGGCATGAATCATCCGGGCGAGATCGCCACGCTCGCGGGCATCGCGCAGCCTGTTGTCGGCCTGGTCAATAATGCACAGCGCGAACACCAGGAATTCATGGAAAGCGTGGAGGCGGTCGCGAAGGAAAACGGTGCGGTCATACAAGGTCTGGCGGCGGACGGCATCGCGGTGTATCCGTCGGATGACCCTTACACAACACTATGGCGCGCCTATGCCGGGCAGCGCCGGAGCATGACATTTGGTCTATCTGCGGACGCGGATGTGACCTGTACTTTTCGAGTGAACGATTTCGGCAGTGATCTGTCCATTACTGCCTGCGGGAAACATTTCCAGGTGAAGCTGTCCGCGGCGGGTGAGCACAATGTGCGCAATGCACTCGCGGCAACAGCATGCACGCTGGCGATCGGTATTCCGCAGGAGGCAGTAATCCGAGGTCTGCAGGCATTCGCGCCGGTCAACGGCCGGCTGCAGCGCAAGACCGCAAAGAATGGCGCGCTTGTCATCGATGATACCTACAACGCCAATCCCGACTCGGTTCGGGCGGCGATCGATGTGTTATCGAATACGGCGGCGCCCCGCATGCTGGTGCTGGGCGACATGGGAGAGGTGGGCGACGAAGGCCCGCAATTCCATGAAGAGATCGGCGACTATGCACGGCAGCGCGGCATCGAACAGCTTTTCACCCTCGGCCAGCTGGCGCGTCATGCGTCCGGTGCATTCGGCGGAGGCGCGAAGCATTTCGATGACATCGGGTTACTGAATCAGGCAGTGGAAGCAGGCACTCAACCGAACACGACGGTGCTGGTGAAAGGCTCGCGCTTCATGAAAATGGAGCGGGTGGTCCAGCATCTCGTGACTCCCGATTCATCCGGACAAGTACAGGAAACCCATTAACATGCTGCTTTGGTTGGCACAATATTTTCAACAGGAAGTGGGGCCTCTCCGGGTCTTCAACTTCATCACCTTCCGCGCGGTGTTTGCGACATTGACTGCGCTCGGGATCGGCCTCATCGCCGGCCCGGCGGTGATCCGCATGCTGACCAGGCTGAAGGTCGGTCAGGCAGTTCGCACCAACGGACCGCAGACCCATTTGATCAAGACCGGCACGCCGACCATGGGCGGCGCGCTGATTCTTCTATCCATCGGCATCGCCACACTGCTGTGGTCCGACTGGAGCAACCGCTTCATCTGGGTGGTGCTCGTCGTGACGCTCGGCTATGGCGCCATCGGCTGGGTCGACGATTACCGCAAGGTGGTCTACAAGAACCCGGACGGCATGTCATCCAAGGAGAAGTATTTCTGGCAGTCGCTGATCGGCATCGCCGCCGCGATCTACCTCGCGTTCTCGGTTTCCGCGCCGACCAACACGGAGGTGCTCGGCCTTTTCATCGAATGGGTACAGTCGGGCTTCAACATCGACCTGCCCCCGAAGGCGGACTTCATCGTGCCGTTCTTCAAAACCATCAGTTATCCGCTCGGCGTTTGGGGCTTCATCCTGCTGACCTACCTGGTGATCGTCGGCACATCCAACGCGGTCAACCTCACCGACGGCCTTGACGGACTGGCGATCATGCCGACGGTCATGGTGGGAACTGCACTTGGCCTGTTCGCCTACCTGACAGGCAGCGCAGTCTTCTCGAAGTATCTGCTGATCCCATATATTCCCGGCGCTGCCGAACTGCTCATCTTCTGCGGCGCGATGGCCGGTGCGGGACTCGCCTTCCTCTGGTTCAATGCGCATCCCGCCCAGGTCTTCATGGGCGACGTCGGCGCGCTGGCGCTGGGCGGCGCGCTCGGCACGATCGCGGTGATCGTGCGCCAGGAAGTCGTGCTGTTCATCATGGGCGGCATCTTCGTGGTCGAGACTCTGTCGGTGATGCTGCAGGTCGGCTACTTCAAGTACACGAAGAAACGCTATGGCGTCGGACGCCGCATCCTGCTGATGGCGCCGCTGCATCATCATTTTGAACAGAAGGGATGGAAGGAAACGAAGGTCGTGGTCCGGTTCTGGATCATCACCATGATGCTGGTGCTGTTTGGTCTCTCGACTCTGAAGCTGCGCTGATGAACTACCAAGGCAAACACGTTCTCGTTCTGGGGCTCGGCGAATCCGGCATGGCCATGGCGCTATGGCTGGCGCGCTGCGGCGCGGCCCTGCGCGTGGCCGATACGCGTGCCGAGCCTGCCCGACTGGGGGAGTTGCGTAACGCGCTGCAGGCGACGACGCCGGAGCTGGAATTCGTCGGCGGCGCATTCGGTCCGCCTCTGCTCGACGGCATTGATTTCGTCGCCGTGAGCCCCGGGCTTGCGCCCGGACGCGACCTCGCGGCATTGCTGCCGGCGGCGCAGGAAAAGAATATCCCGGTATGGGGAGAAATCGAATTGTTCGCGCAGGCGCTGTCCGCATTGCGCGAGGAGCGCGGCTATACACCGAAAGTCATCGCGATTACCGGTACCAACGGCAAGACCACGGTGACCAGCCTGACCGGGCTGTTGTGCAGGCGCGCGGGTTTGACGGTGCAGGTGGCCGGCAATATCAGCCCGGCGGCGCTCGACGTACTGCGCACGGCGCTGGACAGCGACGACTTGCCGCAGGCATGGGTGCTGGAGCTGTCCAGCTTCCAGCTGCACACCACCTTCAGCCTGCAAAGCGACGCGGCAACGGTGTTGAACGTCACCCAGGATCACCTCGACTGGCACGGCGACATGGACGCATATGCCGCCGACAAGGCTCGCATCTTCGGTGCGCAGACCGTGCGCGTCCTGAATCGCGACGACGCCCGCGTGATGCAGATGGCATCACCGCTGCTGCCCTTGGTGACATTCGGATCGGACGAGCCTTCACAGCCGGACTGCCTCGGGCTGGTCGATGAAAACGGCATGCAATGGCTGTCTGTCGCCGTCGTGTCGGAAGAAGGCGAACAGCCGAGGCGCCGCAAGAAGGAAATAGTCGAAGTGCCGGTCAACGTAAACCGCCTGATGCCGGCGGATGCACTGCAGATCCGCGGCCGTCACAATGCGGTCAACGCGCTGGCCGCGCTCGCACTGTGCCGGGCGATCGGCTTGCCGATGGCGCGCCTCCTGCACGGCCTGCGTGACTATCGCGGCGAGCCGCACAGGGTGGAAATGATTGCCAATGTCGGTGGCGTGGATTATTACGACGACAGCAAAGGCACCAACGTCGGCGCAACCGTCGCCGCCCTGAACGGACTCGGTCAGAGCGGCGGCGGACGCCTCGTGCTCATCGCCGGCGGCGAAGGCAAAGGACAGGATTTCTCGCCCCTGCTGGAGCCGGTCGCGAAATTCGTGCGCGCCGTGCTGCTGATCGGCAAGGATGCGCCGGCGATACGCGCGTCAGTGGCGTCGTCCGGCGTGGATCTGGTGGATTGCGCGACACTCGAACAAGCGGTGGCCAAGGCAGCCGAGCTGGCGCAGCCAGGCGATGCGGTACTGCTATCGCCCGCCTGCGCGAGCTTGGACATGTTCCGCAACTATGAACATCGTGCGCAGGTATTCGTGGAAGCGGTGCGTGAGCTCGCGTTGTCCCGTGGCGAGGTAATCGCATGAAGTTCACCCTGCCTCTCTTTTCAGCTTCGACACCGCCGCTCGCCCGCGGCACGGGGCAACGTTCCAAGATGATGGAATACGATCAGCCGCTGGCCTGGGTCGTGTTGCTGCTGATGCTGTTCGGCATGGTGATGGTGTACTCGGCATCGATCTCCCTGCCGGATTCGCCGAAATATGCGAACTACAAAAATTCGCATTTTCTGGTTCGTCAGGCATTGTTCGTCACCGTAGCCATCGGTGCCGGCCTGCTGGCGTTCAGGATCAAGATCGAAACATGGCAGCGCTACGCGCCTCACCTGTTCGTCATCACGATGGTCCTGCTGGTACTGGTGCTGGTGCCCGGGCTCGGCAAGGGCGTCAACGGCGCGAAGCGCTGGCTGTCGTTCAAGGTCTTCAATTTGCAGCCCTCGGAGATGATGAAGCTGTTCGTCGTGCTGTATGCCGCCGACTATACGGTGCGCAAGCAGCAGGTGATGCACAAGCTCACCAAGGGCTTCCTGCCGATGACGGTGGCGATCGGCGTGGTCGGCCTGCTGCTTCTGCTGGAACCGGACCTCGGCGCCTTCGGCGTGATTGTCTGCATCGCGATGGGCATCCTGTTCCTTGGCGGCATCAACGGCATCTGGTTCGGCGGGATCGGCGCGACGCTGGTCGGCATCTTCAGCATGGTGATTTTGCTGTCGCCATGGCGGCGCGAGCGTATCTTTGCCTACCTGAATCCATGGGAAGAAGAGAACGCGCTCGGAAAGGCCTACCAGCTTTCGCATTCCCTGATCGCATTCGGACGCGGCGAGCTGTTCGGTGTCGGCCTCGGCGGCAGTGTCGAGAAATTGCATTACCTGCCGGAGGCGCACACCGACTTCCTGCTAGCGGTGATCGGCGAGGAACTCGGTTTTGCCGGCGTGCTGGTGGTGGTGGCAGCCTTTTACTGGATCATCAAGCGGGCGTTTGAAATCGGCCGTCAATCCATCGCACTCGATCTCACCTTCGCCGGTCTCGCCGCGAAAGGCATCGGCATCTGGATCGGCGTGCAGGCATTCATCAACATGGGCGTGAATCTCGGCCTGTTACCGACCAAAGGTTTGACCTTGCCATTGATGAGCTATGGCGGCTCGGGCGTCGTGATCAATTGCGTCGGCCTGGCGATTCTTCTGCGCATCGACTACGAGAATCGCATCCTGATGCGCGGAGGCCGGGTATGAAGCCAAATACCAAGCGATTGATGATCATGGCGGCGGGCACCGGCGGGCACATCTTCCCGGGACTGGCTATCGCTCAAACCATGCAGGCCCGCGGCTGGCAGGTGTCCTGGCTCGGTACGCAGCACGGCATGGAACGCGACATCGTGCCGAAGCACAAGATCGACATGGATTCGATCGACTTCGCCGGCGTGCGCGGCAAGGGACTTGCCCATACCGCACGCGGCGCGCTGAAGCTCGCCGCCGGCATTGGCGCCTGCTTCAACATCATCGGCCGCCGCAAGCCGGACGTCGTGCTTGGCATGGGCGGTTATGTGACCGTGCCGGGCGGGATGATGGCGAAGGCGCGCGGCGTGCCGCTGGTGCTGGTGAATGCGGATGCGGCATTGCTCTTGTCCAACAAGACGCTGGCACCTTTCGCTCGCAGGGTGCTGTTCGGCTTTCCGGGCGACTTTGGCAGCGCGGCATCGAAAGCGATGGTCAGCGGCAACCCGGTGCGCACCGAGATCAGCAACCTGCCCGCACCCGCGCAGCGATTTGCCGGACGCAGCGGCCCATTGCGCATCCTGGTGGTCGGCGGCAGCCTGGGCGCCAAGGTGCTGAACGAATCGGTGCCTGCGGCATTGGCGCAACTTCCGGCGGCGCAGCGGCCGGTGGTGACGCACCAATCGGGACGGCAGCATATCGACGCGCTGCGCAGTGCCTACGCCAATGCGCAGGTGGATGCGGAAGTCGTGGACTTCATCGACGACATGGCGCGCCGCTACGCGGAGGCAGACCTGGTGATCTGCCGGGCCGGTGCAATCACCGTGTCGGAGCTCACCGCCGCCGGCGTTGCAAGCGTGCTGGTACCGTTCGTCGCCAGCACGACATCCCACCAGCGCGACAACGCGCAGTGGATGGCCACTCAAAAAGCGGCTGTGCATCTGCCGCAAGGCGAACTGTCGGCCGAGCGCCTGGCAGCCATGCTGCGTTCCCTGGACCGGCAAGCCTGCCTGACGATGGCGGAAGCCGCCCATGCACTCGGGCGGCGACACGCGAACGAAACAATTGCAAACATATTGGAAGAATTGGCCGGACATTAATGAAACACAAAGTTAAAAACATCCATTTCGTCGGTATCGGCGGCTCCGGCATGAGCGGCATCGCGGAGGTGCTGCTGAACCTCGGCTATACCGTCTCCGGCTCCGATCTCGGCAGCAATGCCGCGACGATGCGTCTGGCGGAACTGGGCGCGAAAGTCAGCCTGGGCCATTCGGCCCAGCACATCGACGGTGCCGATGCGATCGTCACCTCGACCGCCGTGAAGCCGGACAACCCGGAAGTGATCGCCGCACGTGCGCGTCGCATCCCGATCGTGCCGCGCGCCATCATGCTGGCGGAATTGATGCGCCTGAAGCAGGGCATTGCCATTGCCGGCACGCACGGCAAGACCACGACCACCAGCCTGGTGGCGAGCGTACTGGCGGAAGGCGGACTCGATCCGACCTTCGTCATAGGCGGGCGCCTGAACAGTGCCGGCGCCAATGCGAAGCTCGGCGCCGGCGACTTCATCGTCGCAGAGGCGGACGAGTCGGATGCTTCGTTTCTGAACCTGTCGCCCTGCATCGAAGTGATCACCAATATCGATGCTGATCATATGGAAACCTATGATCACAGCTTCGCCAAGCTGAAGCAGGCTTTCGTTGAATTCACGCAGCGCCTGCCGTTCTACGGGGTGGCCATGCTGTGCATCGACGACGCCAACGTGCGCGAAATCATGCCCTTCATTTCCAAGCCGATCACTACCTATGGCTTCCACGAAGAAGCCCAGGTGCGGGCGGTGGATGCAAGGGCTGTGGACGGTCACATGGTATTTACCGTGCTCCAGGATGACTATCCGCCAATGGAAGTGCGCTTGAACCAGCCGGGCATGCACAACGTACAGAACGCCTGCGCCGCGATCGCGATCGCGCGCGAAGTCGGCGTGGATGACCGGGCGACGCAGAAGGCGCTGATGGAATTCAATGGCGTGGGCCGCCGGTTCACCCGCTACGGCGATATCAAATTGCCAGGGGGCGGTGCGTTCACCCTGGTGGACGACTATGGACATCATCCGGTGGAGACCGCCGCCACGCTGGCCGCCGCACGTGGCGCGTATCCCGGACGCAGGCTCGTGCTGGCGTTCCAGCCGCATCGCTATACCCGGACACGCGACCTGTTCGAGGACTTCGTCAAGGTGCTGTCGACGGCCGATGCGCTGGTGCTGGCGGAAGTCTATGCCGCCGGCGAGCAGCCGATCGTCGCCGCGGACGGCCGCGCGATGGCGCATGCGCTGCGGGTGGTCGGCAAGGTAGAACCGATCTTCGTGGAGGACATTGCGGATATGCCCGACAGTATCTTGAACATGGCACGCGACGGCGATGTGGTGATCACGATGGGTGCGGGATCGATCAGCGGGGTGCCGGGCAAACTGGCGGCGTTGAACAGATAAAGGAAAGGTTCCTTCTCCCTTTGCAGGGGAAAGGAACCGGTAAGTAGTAATTGATGAGAAACGGATATGACACAAAATTTCGGAAAAGTAGGCGTACTCTTCGGCGGCCGTTCAGCGGAGCGCGAAGTATCGCTGATGTCCGGCAGCGGCGTTCTGAAGGCGCTGAAAAGCAAGGGCATTGATGCGCATCCGTTCGATCCTGCGGAACGCAGCCTCGCCGAACTCGCCGCGGAAAAATTCGACCGCGTGTTCATCGCATTGCATGGCCGCTATGGTGAAGACGGCACCCTGCAAGGCGTGCTGGAACAGCTCGGCATCCCGTACACCGGTTCGGGCGTCATGGCGTCGTCGATCGGCATGGATAAGGTGATGACCAAGCGCATCTGGCTCAGCCACAGCCTGCCGACGCCGCGCTTCGCGGTCCTGGATTCCAAGGCGGCGACGCCGGAGGAACTGCGCGCCGTGCCGGACGAACTCGGCCTGCCGCTGATGCTCAAGGCGCCGCACGAGGGCTCCACCATCGGTATCAGCAAGGTTACCGGCTACTCGGAGATGAAGGAAGGATTCGTTCATTGCGCGAAGTACGACGACGTCGTGCTCGCCGAAGAATTCATCACCGGCCGCGAGTTGACTGTGCCGGTGCTCGGCGCCGGCCGCACCGCGCGCGCGTTGCCGATCGTCGAGATCCGCGCGCCGCAAGGCAACTACGACTACCAGAACAAGTACTTCAGCGACGACACGCAATACCTTTGCCCCGCGCCGCTCGATGAAGGGCTGACCAAGCGCATCCAGTCGCTCGCGGTGCGTGCGTACAACGCATTGGGCAGTTCCGGCTGGGCGCGCGTGGATTTCATGCTGCGTGCAACCGACAATGAACCATTCCTGTTGGAAATCAATACCTCGCCTGGCATGACCGGACATTCTCTTGTGCCGATGTCGGCGAAGGCTGCCGGTGTGAGTTATGAAGACCTGTGTGTCGAGATTCTGCGCTCCGCCGATCTGGACCTGGCGCAGTCGGAAAATTGGAAGCCGGTTTGACGAAAGATGATTGACTGACCATGTGGCACGACATTCGAATGCTCAACGCAACAACCAATGCCTTGCTCGGCCTGCTGGCGCTCAGCCTGCTGTCGAGCGGCATCTGGTGGGTTGCGCAGCGGCCGATGTTCACGCTGAAGTCCATCCGCATCGAAAGCGCGCAGGAAGATGGTTTGCGTTACGTGAATCCGTCGACAGTACGAACGACCGCGGTACCACGGATCAAGGGCAACTTTTTTACGGTCAATCTGAACCAGGTGCGGCAGGCGTTCGAGGCAGTGCCATGGGTGCGCAAGGCAGCGATTCGGCGGGAATGGCCGAACGAGCTGATCGTGACGATCGAAGAACATCAGCCCTTGGGAACCTGGGGTGACGACGGCCGGTTGCTGTCCGTCAAAGGCGATGTGTTCACCGCCAATCTCGCCGAAGCGGAGGAGGACGGCGAATTGCTGGAATTCGCCGGACCGGAAGGCAGCGAAAAGGAAGTCGTGGCGCGGTATCGCGACCTGCAGCAATGGTTTGCGCCGGTCAAGCTCGCGCCGCAGTCGGTGCAATTGTCGGGCCGCTATGCATGGAGCATCCGGCTCGACAACGGCATCACGGTGGAACTCGGGCGGGAACAGAGCGAAACGACATTGAAGGACCGGGTGGATCGCCTCGTCGGAATTTATCCGCAATTGGTGGCACGGCTGCAGGACCGGATTGAAAGTGTGGACATGCGTTATCCGAATGGCTTTGCATTAAAGGCTCAGGGACTGGCGTTCGGACTCGATCATAAAAAAAAGTAAGCAGATAAACATGACAAAAGACGCAAAGAATTTAATTGTCGGCCTCGACATCGGCACATCGAAAGTGGTGGCGGTGGTGGCGGAAGTCATGCCGAACGGGCGGCATGAGGTCATCGGTCTCGGTCAGCATGAATCAAAAGGCCTGAAGAAGGGCGTGGTGGTCAATATCGAGGCGACCGTCGAATCGATACAGCGCGCGCTGGAAGAAGCCGAGCTGATGGCCGACTGCAAGATCCGCAACGTCTATACCGGTATCGCCGGCAGCCATATCCGCAGCTTCAACTCGAGCGGCATGGTCGCGATCAAGGACAAGGAAGTCACGGCCACCGACGTCGCCCGGGTGATCGAGACCGCAAAGGCGGTCAACATTCCGACCGATCAGCAGCTGCTGCACACTGTGCCTCAGGAATTCATCGTCGACAGCCAGGAAGACGTGCGCGAGCCGATCGGCATGAGCGGCATCCGTCTGGAGGTGAAAGTGCACATTGTCACCGGTGCGGTGTCGGCTGTGCAGAACATTGTCAAGTGCGTGCGCCGCTGCGGCCTTGAGGTGTCCGACCTGATCCTGCAGCCGATGGCATCCGCCGACGCGGTGCTGACACCGGACGAGAAAGAGCTCGGTGTGGTGCTGATCGATATCGGCGGCGGCACGACCGATGTTGCGATTTTCACCGAAGGCGCGATCCGGCATACGGCCGTGATTCCGATCGCCGGCGACCAGATCACCAATGACATCGCGATGGCGCTGCGCACGCCGACCGCCGAAGCGGAAGAGATCAAATTGCGCTACGGCGTCTGCAAGCAGGTGCTCGCCGATCCGGGTGAAACCCTGGAAGTGCCTGGACTGGGTGATCGCGGTCCGCGTACCTTGTCGCGCCAGGCGCTGGCGGCGGTGATCGAGCCGCGCGTCGAGGAGCTGTTCGCGCTGGTGCATCAAGTGGTGCGCGAGTCGGGCTATGAAGAAGTGCTGTCCTCCGGCATCGTGCTGACCGGCGGCTCGGCGATGATGCCCGGCATGGTGGAACTGGCGGAAGACATCTTTTTGAAACCGGCGCGCCTGGGCGTGCCGGAATACAGCGGGCAGCTGGCGGACGTGGTGCGCAGTCCGCGGTACTCGACGGTACTGGGTTTATTGTTGGAAGCAAAGAAGCAGTATCTCCGCGGTCATATCGTCACGCGCCAGGATGGTTCGGTGAAGGCGATCTGGCAGCGGATGAAGGAGTGGTTTCTGGGGAATTTTTGATTTTGCAATTGGCAGCAGCGACAGAAGTTAAATCGTTAAAGGAAAGACCCCTTCCCCCTGATAGGGGGAGAGGACCCTGAAGTGGTTTGGAATACAACTTGGTAATTTTTTGAATGAATTTAATTTGTCAATAACAGCAGTTTGCAGTT
>NZ_DASZBA010000162.1:0-3256 GCF_035944575.1 Noviherbaspirillum sp. | reverse complement strand
GATCTCGTCATTCTTGCCGATGTCGATGCGGCCTTCATAGTTGCCTGCGCCCAGTCTTTTCGCAATATCGCTCAACTGCCTCAACGGCCGGGTGATGCGTCTCGCCATGATCATGCTTCCGGCGAATGTCACCATGATGCCAAGTGCGGTGAGAACCAGCAGAATCAATTGCAGCCTTTGATAAGGCGCGATAGCGTCGCTGATTGAATGCTGCAGGACCACCGCTGCCGTTTGTTTTGCATCTTCTGCGAACACCAGGATCTGCGCGCTGTAATCGGCGTCCGCGATGCGGATCTGAGAAATGAATCGCGGACGTGAGCCGATTGTCTCCATGCGCCGAGCCAGTTCCGTGGACGCAGCGGCGGGAAGCGAGGAAGCGGTTACTGCCCAATCTTCAGTCGGAGCGTTGACCAGCACGGAAATATGCATCAGCGAGAGTTCCCGCATATCTGTTGCGAGTTGACGGGCGACCGGAAATGCCATAGCAACCCAGCCTATCGTTACCGGCGCCTTTACCGGGACGACGACGACCTGGTATGGCTGGTTATCGATGATGTTGTTGCCGGTGGCGCCGTCGCTTTTGTCGGCGGCATCCAGTAAATCAATAATCGAGTTTTCGAAACTTCCCAACAGCTTGCCCGTGGTCGATGCTTTGATACTGCGGTCCGCTGCCACAAGCACTGCGTGCGATGCGCCGATGCGCTCTCCGTGATTGGCGAGCGCCGACACGATCGTTTCGCTGTCGTCGCTTGCGATTGCTTGCTTGAATCCGTAGTCCGATGCCAGAACCCGTGCACCCTGGGTGAGGTTGTGCGCGTACAGATCGAGCAATCGGCGGAATACGCGTTCGCCGACGACAAGTTCCTGCTGTATCGATGCTCTGGCGTTCTGGTCGATGCCGATGCGGATCGCTATGAAACCTGCCGCCTGCACAGCAAGAATCAATACCAGGAACAATAGAACGATGCGGCTTTCTAGGCTTCGCATGCGCATGGAAGTCGTCCTATTGAGATGCCGAACCGGCTTTCACGTTGACTTTGAAAGCAATAATCTCGTCAGTCGATGAGAGAGTGACGAGTTGCTCCGGTAATGGCGCAGTTTGTGGCAAGCCATAGTGCCATGCTTTGATGCGATATTTTCCGGCGGGCAGACCGGACAGAACAATCTTTCCGCCGTTATCGGTTTTCCCGAAGTAGGGCGTCGCCACGACGTGAATATATGTGATCATTTTGTCGTGAATATTGCAGCCGACTACTATGGTGCCAGGTTTGTCAAAATGGACCGGTGTGCCGGGTACCCCGGAATAAAGCTGCAGTTCGAAGGATTTGGCCGGTGAGAACGAATAAACATGATGCCGTACCGAATCGTTGTTCGGAAAGGAGATGTCAGTCCCGGCTTGAACGACGCTGACAAGCGGAAGAAACTTTCGCCCCTTTTGTTCAATGACGACGGTGCTTCTTTTTGAGGCCGCTACCGGTCCGGACAGCGGCTCGGCATAGATAACCGTATCGATGACCGGCGCACCGGCAGAATCCTTGACGTCAATTGTCAGATCCGCTGCGGCGGCGGAAGCCGACAGACCGCAGAGCTGAAGGGTTGCGGCAACAAAATGGATCGAGCTAAGCCGCATGAGGTTATCTTCCTTGCATGTTCTGGAAACGGTGTTTGATGCAGTCCTTCGCGTAGTAATGCCCTGGGCACAACGTGCCGCGAATCCGGTAAAGGGATACGCCGGCACGAATCCAGCGCGAGGATGCTCAACACAATAATTGTCGTGAGGAAAGTTTTTGAACGACTTTATCATAAGTCGTTTCCAAACAATTTCGCCTGCCGAGCAAACTCGAAAAATCCGCTTGTTCGGCGCGATTTGTTGGCTACGGGCGACACCTGTCAGCTCAGGCGTAGTGAACACGGTGTTTTGAAAACCGAAATCGCCCGCCAGGATAACAATTGATCAAGCAGGAAATTGCCGCTCTTGAATGCAAAATAAAAAACGCTCTTCCAAAAATAGTTGAGGGCGTGCTATACTTTTGTCTTCGCGGCTGTAGCTCAGCTGGATAGAGTACTTGGCTACGAACCAAGGGGTCGTGGGTTCGATTCCTGCCAGCCGCACCAGTAATACCAAGGGGTTAGTCCGAAAGGACTGACCCCTTTCTCGTTTACTGCGCGACTTTTGCGCGACTGTGTTCCCTTCGATTTATCACGCGCAACACCGTCGACGTGTCGCGCGTGTCCTGCAGCACTGCATTTGCCATCTCGCTCAATCCCGCGATCGTGGCCGTCGCGTAGAGGCCGGCCATGTCGTTCGAAGTGTGCCCCATCAGCAGCATCCGGTCTTCGCTGGACACGCCGGCCTGTCGCAGACGCTGACCGAACGTATGTCGCATGTCATGCACCCGAAACCGTCGCAAATTTGCGCGCGCCCGCGCATTTTGCCAGGCCGTGTTGTTCATCGTCCTGATCCGGTCCGCCGGCGCGTATTTCTGCGGATGTCGATCGACAAAGACATAGTCCGGATGCTGTCCTCGGCACGACTCCACTACCTGGCGCGCGACATCGTTTAAAACCACCACATGGTGCCGGCCGGACTTGAACTCTTCAGGTGGGATCACGAAGACGCTGCACTTCAATCCGGGAATCATAACTTTCCAGCGCCACTGCAATCCGCATACATTCTTGTCACGCAGGCCGGTTGAGGGCAAACAGCGCCATTTTTTGCAGATGCAATGGCAGTTCATTCAACAGCCGTTCCTGCTCTTCCCAGGTAATGGGATACGGTTTGCGGGGTGCTTCTTTCAGCATTTCAATCAGGGGTGCCGATGACAACCAGGGAGCGCCATCTTCATCGCGCCAGGAGCGCGCCGCCCGGTTCAGAATCGTGCGCACGACTTCCAGCGTACGATTCACTGTGGTTGGCGAAACCCGGTCTTCTTTAAGTCGCTTGTTGATGAAAAGCTGCATGGTTCCTGAATGGACGCTATTCAATGGCTCGCTGCCGATGTGCGGCAGCACCAGATTGATGTGATAGGCAATGATTTCGATGGTGCGCTTTTCACGGTGCCCACACTTCATCAAGTGTTTTTCCGCCGCATCGCAGAACTAGCGTTGAAGGCTCTGTTCACGTTTGGCGTCGATCCGATGCTGCTCGTCGCGGAGCCACTGTTCGGCTCCAGCCTGGCTGACGTTGCCGAGGCGTTTGAACGCGCCTCAATGTGAGGCTGGAATTTGTCTACCGTACCGGGGGTAGTCCAGTTGC
>NZ_DASZBA010000161.1:0-5928 GCF_035944575.1 Noviherbaspirillum sp. | reverse complement strand
GTGGCCGGGTATGAGGAGCCGGTGATGGCGTTTTCCAGTCCGGCCGGCATTCTCAGCGCCACACCGAAGACGCAGCAGATCACCGCAGGCGAGAACATCCACATATCCAGCCAGAAGGACACGAACATCGCCATTGGCAAGCGGCTGGCGATGGCGATCAAAGAGTCGTGGAGCGTGTTCGTGGCGACGTCGGGCATCAAGCTCTTTGCCGGCAAGGGCAAGGTGCAGATCCAGGCGCAGGACGAAAACGTTGAAATCACCGCACGGCAGGAAGTCAACATCGCATCGATTGCCGGCGACATCGATTTTGCTGCTGCCAGACGCATCAGGATCACTGCGGGCGGGGGCTGCCAGATCGAGATCGCCAACGGCCAGATAGCATTCAGGGCGCCTGGTCCGGTAAACATTCATGGCAGCGTAAAGAACTTCACCGAGCCGGCGCGGGTGACACCCCAATTGCCGGAACTCCCTTCCCATGACACGCCGCACACCAGGAAATTCGCATTGGCGAGCCTTGAAGGGAAACTCATCGATGGCGCGGAGGTAAGCCTGTTCGACCCGGAAACGAAAACAAAAGTCTGGTCCAGTCCCATCGCCGCCACGGGATTCTCGGATCCCATGCCGGACCAGCCGAATTCGGATTCCTACACGGCCGTCATTGGCCTCAAAGGCAGCATTTTTCATTTCTACGACATCGACCACAACCCGCAAGAGGACGAAGACGATGACCTCTTTGAAGACGAGCATCCAAGCCGGAGAGGTGAATAAATGGGCGTGACGCATAGGGAAGGCCGCTACTACGTCGTAAAGAAAGGCGACTCGCTTTGGGGAATCGCACGGCACTTCAAATACGACATCGAGAAACTCGCCGCCTACAACGGTCTGACCGGGAAAAAAAAGAGCCTCATCGCCATCGGCCAACGCATCTATTTCCCGGACGGTGTCACCAGCCCGGATTTGAAGCTCAGCGTGAAAGTAGTTGGACTCAGCAGCAAGCCGGTAAAAAACGCAAAGCTGCGGGTGACCCACGACGGCAGGGAAAATGAAATGGAGACCGATGGGCTGGGCTGGCTGCACGGCATCAATATCCAGGACCATCTGAAAGGATTGAAGATCGAGTTCCTGAACTACGAATCGAAATGGGAAAAAATACTCAACGAAGACATCCTGCCCCTTGGCGAGAAGATCCTGCAGATCAACATCCTGACCGACCTGATCAAGGGCCGGACCCTGAAAAAAGCAGGCCCGCCACTGCTGCCCGACCGCAGCGTCGGCAACGAAATCAGGAAGGACACGCCGCAACCCAAGGCACCGGCCGCGCCCGGCAAGCGCCTTCCTCCCGTACCGGCCCAACCGGTTGTCCTGCAGACCCGGACAAGTGACGGGCTCCCCGCGACGATCAACGCACCGCTCTTCGCGAGCGAAAATCTGTACCTGAAAATGGGAAATGAAAAGTTCCGGCAGGCGCTGATCGAATCCGCCAAACGCTATGGGTTCACGCCGCATGCCTTGGCGGCCATCATCAATGCAGAAGCTGCGAAGACGAAGGATGGGACGTGGATCGAGACTTCCGCCGCGGCTGGATCGTCGGCCAGGGGGTTGGGGCAGTTTTTGCCTGCGGCTTGGTTTGAATATATCGCTAAAGATGGCACGCTCGGGAATAAGGAAGCGTTGAAGAAAATCAGGACAACTAGATTATTCGCTGCCAACAAATCGCTTTACAAGGAAGAAAACAAAAAGAGAATCGAAATTGATGGTTCGACCAAAACATCCATTCTCGAATGGCGTGATAACGGCGCGTACTCGATCGATGCTATTGCTTCCTATGCTGAAGACAATCTGAACTATCTGAGCAAGAAAGGTATAAATGCAAAGGCACTGCCACCGGACGAAAAGTTAAAAATAGCTTACATCATGCACCACGAGGGGCCGACAGGTGGCGCGTTATACCTGCGCGGAAAACTGGGGGCGACTGATGGCCTAACGCGTGATCAAGCGGAAGCAAAGCTGGCCAAACAATTTAGAACAAGATCGGATGATGGACTTGAAAAGGCAAAGGCAATAGCGGACCGTTTTGAAGGTGATTATATAAAGGCCTACTATTACTTCATCGCAAACCATACCGACACAATGGTGCGAGTTAAAAATTTCATGCTTCTATCAAAAGATTTTCAAGAACGCTCCGCATATGAAGTTATCCACTCGCTTTCTGGCATCGCAGTAGAAAAGCCAAGTTCTGAAAAAGCAAGTTCGGCCACAAAAGCGTCCACAATTAGTCAGTCGCATGAAGTTAAACCCCACAAAAATGTCGGCGGAACACCAGGATGGTGCGACCCATTGACACACTGCGCTGTCAGAATCGGGGGCTACCGTGATAGTGAAAGCAATCCCAATAATGCCAGGCTGAAGTCATTGTTTGAAGGCGGTGGGCGGGCGAACAAGCACACCGGATTAGACCTTGCCGCAGTGCCTGGCACCGACATTTTTGCCGTCGCCAACGGCGAGGTTCTCTATGCTGGGATTGGCGGTAACTATGGGAACATCATTCTGTTAAAAGTAAATATCAATGACCTTCCTCGATTGCAAAAACGATACGCCGAAAGTATTTCGGGAATAGTGAACGGGACAATATATTTTATGTACGCGCACTTAAGTACGGTTGACGTAAAGAAGACCCGTGCTGGCTTTAAGCCAGTATACGCGGGACAGACAATTGGAAAAACCGGGGACACAGGTAATGCTAAGGGCATGACGGAAATCGGCCCATTCCGGCTAGAGAAATACGGCGCCCATCTGCATTTCGAAGTTCGCCGCAGTCAAAATCTAAAGAAAGGCAAAGGTGAATGGTTCGATCCCAAGCCATTCTTAAATAGCTGTAATTAATGTTTTTTTATTTCAAGATGATGCTATCGATCATAAGAATAAGGCTATTCATTGTAATAGCCACCCTGGCGATTACCCTACCGATTGCAGCTAAGAATATTCCGCCAGAGCAAAAGGTATTCAGCAATAAAGAAAGGCGCGCAGAAGAGATTCGAATTCAGAAAAAGATTGAAGAAGGTTTGGATTGGCGCAATAGAACCAAAGAGACACTTGACGAGTATGACGACGAGCACCGCCTACTGTACGGCATGCTCAACGAATCCATTCTATTACGTACCGCAACGGGGGAACGGTTTGGCATTTATGAATCGATCAGTGAAGAAACGAATGCCAGACGTTTAGAAATACGGCTCCACAAGAAAAATAAATTAACGGATCGCTTCCTATCTAGCAGTGTGTACTGCGGTAGTGCTGCGCTCTCTGCTGATCAAGTTGCACCTACCTTTGTCCTGTTTAGAGAAGTCTGTTATCAGAATGGCCGTGCAGGTCATACCCTGTATTTGTTTGACTATAAAAGTCGCAATTTGTATTGGCTATATTCAAATGAAGTCATCTATGAAAAAAAGCCTTCAGTCACTTTCCGTAACGGAATGTATCGAGTGCGTTGGCAAGTCAAGACCACTGAAGGCAAGATCAGTATCCCAGTAGTTAAAAATTTTTCAGTCGAAAAAGCGGCAGGGAACACATGGAAGGTAAAGACATATCCTCCAATCAACGATGAGGCTGGCGATATAGAAGCAGAAGAAAAACTCGGACTAGACAAGAAATTTGATTTGCCATCCTTTGTTGCAAATTGGGGCAAGTAATAACCAACCAAGATTGGCAAATCCTGACTGGAGTACTGTCCACATGCGTCAGTAGCCACAAGCCCGACAGGCGATAAAGAAATGCTTCAGGCAATCGCCTTTGCATGTAGATTGCAGCAATGTATAGCGTAAAATGCACGCGTACCTGCTCCTATGAATTTACATCTCACGATGAAAAACTTCGTCCTTGTTCACGGCGCGTGGCACGGCGGCTGGTGCTGGAAGCGTGTTCTCCCTCAACTGCGCGCAGCCGGTCATGAGGCCTATGCCCCCACCCTGACCGGCGTCGGCGAGCGATCCCATCTGCTCTCTGCCGATATTCGCTTGAAGACCCACATCCAGGATGTGATCGGCCTGATCGACAGTGAGGAACTGGACAACGTGGTCCTCGTCGGACACAGCTATGCCGGCATGATCATCACGGGCGTGGCGGATCTCCTCCTGCAGCGTGACGTTCCCCAGTTGCGGCACCTGATCTATGTGGACGCGGTCACGCCCCATCCTGGTGAAAGCTGGTCCAGCCAGCATACGGCGGAAACGATTGCCGCTCGGGTGAAAGCAGCACGGGCCACCGGCGGCGTATCCATGCCTTCGGCCGATGCGTCGGCCTTCGGTCTTGAAGGACCGGATCGTGAGTGGGTGAACCGCCGCCAGACACCGCATCCATTTGGCGTGTACCAAGACCCGCTGATGTTCGATGCGCAGCGTGTTGCGCGCGTCAAGCGCACGTTCGTGGATTGCACGTCACCCGCGCTGCCGACCATTGCCGTGATGCGGCAACGTGTCCGCACGGAGCCGGGATGGCAGGTGGTCGAGCTGAAGACAGGGCACGATCCGATGGTCAGCCAGCCCGATGCGCTCGCGCGGCTGTTGCTTGAGTAGCTGGATGCGGCGCTTTTCCGTGGGCGGGTACTACGCAGTGAAAAGCGTGCGGCAGGAAAAAGATCATCGTGAATAAATGCGGATTTTTCGTGGATCCGCAGCGACCGCACGTGCCCGTAATTGCCCGCACCCGCCATCGACTTCCTGCCCTGCTGAATCCCGCAGTTTCGTCAGTATGCCGCGCTGGTGCAGGGAACGCGCAATCGCTCGTGCCCGGTCCCACGATGGCCGCTTGAATTGAAGGTCCGGAATCGTGTTGTAGGGGATCATGTTTAATACCGCGTACTTCCCTTTCAACAGCTCAACGATGCCATCCATCTCGTCCTCACCGTCATTGATCCCCTCAAGCAGCGTCCATTGGTACTGCACCGGATAATGCGTGAGACGCGCGTATTGCTCCCCCAGCGCCACCAGCTCTGCCGGCGCCATGCGCGGTGCGCGCGGCAACAAGGTTTCGCGCAGCGCAGGCTTGGTCGTGTGCAGGGACAAGGCCAGCGCCGGCTTCACCACGCCATGCGGCAAGCGCTCGAATACGCGCGGGTCGCCGACCGTCGAGAACACCAGGTTCTTGTGCCCGATATTGCCCTCGGTGCCGAGCAGTTCGATTGCCTCCAGCACATTGCCAAGGTTGTGGGCCGGCTCGCCCATGCCCATGAAAACGACCTTCTTCACCACGCGCTGCGTGCGCGCCAACGCCACCTGCGCAACGATCTCGCCGCTCGTCACATGGCGAATCAGCCCGCTGCGACCGGTCATGCAGAACTGACAGCCGACGGCGCAACCGACCTGGCTGGACACGCACACGCCATCACGCGGTAGCAGCACGCTCTCCACCGTCTGGCCGTCATTCAGACCGACCAGCAAACGGGCCGAGCCATCCTCGGTCGGATGAGAAGACAACAAGCGGGCGAGACCATGCAATTCGGCGTCGATCTGCGGCAGCGCTTCGCGCAGACGTTTCGGCAGAAAATCGTTGGGACGCCGGCGTCCCTGGTCGTGCGGCCGGCCTTGCAACCAGTCGCGCAGCACGCGCTGCTCATGGAGCGGCATGGCGCCTAATGCACGCAGGCGTTGGCGGATGGATTCGATTTGCATGAGGAGTCGTTGCAGGAAGTGGTGCGGTCAGGACAATTGGGTAGTGAGTGTCATTCTGAGGTGTTCGGTATCTGCACTTTTACAGGACGCCTTTCGTTTAGCAATGAACGAAGCCCGTTGTGAAGTCGATTACGAATCCTCGTTTGGCTTGATTCGGCGGCGGTTAATTAACCCTGAACCAGTCTTATACACAGGCTCTTCTCTTTTGGGGCCAGCATTGCATATTGATATGAAAAAAAGGGACTCGATATCGAGTCCCTTT
>NZ_DASZBA010000160.1:0-5790 GCF_035944575.1 Noviherbaspirillum sp. | reverse complement strand
TCGGGAATACCGGACATTATTTGAGATTTGGAAATCTCTAGCTGCGGAGAAATTAAAATATGCGTCTGACGACAAAAGGCCGCTTTGCAGTGACTGCGATGATTGACCTCGCTTTGCGTCAGGACAACGGCCCGGTCACGCTATCGGCAATCAGCCAGCGCCAGGATATTTCGTTGTCATATCTGGAGCAATTGTTCGGCAAGCTGAGACGTCATGCGATCGTGGAGTCGGTGCGCGGTCCCGGAGGTGGATATACGCTTGCACGAAGCGCGGAGGAAGTGACTGTCGCCGATATCATCATTGCCGTCGACGAGCCGCTGGACGCAACGCAGTGCGGAGGCAAGGAAAATTGCCATGGTTCGGACCATGAGCTGGGTACGCGCTGCATGACGCATGACCTGTGGGCGACGCTGAATGCAAAGATGGTGGAGTATCTCGATTCGGTGTCGCTGAAGGATTTGGTAGATCAGCAAAAACAAAAGAACGTGGTGGTTCTCCACCGGCCGCACGTGGCTGCTTAATTGGAGTGTATTGAATGAACGCCCCCCTGGAAAAGAAGTTGTTGGACACGATCAAAGCGCCGCATTTCCCGATTTACATGGATTATTCGGCGACTACGCCAATCGATCCGCGTGTCGCCGACAAGATGATTCCCTATCTGCGTGAGCAGTTCGGCAATCCGGCATCGCGCAGCCATATGTACGGCTGGAGCGCGGAGAAGGCGGTTGAAGAAGCGCGTGCCCATGTCGCTGCGCTGGTCAAGGCCGATCCTCGCGAGATCATCTGGACCTCCGGTGCTACTGAGGGAAATAACCTTGCCATCAAGGGCGCCGCGCATTTTTATAAAACCAAGGGCAAGCACATCGTTACGGTGAAGACCGAGCACAAGGCCGTTCTCGATACGGTGCGCGAGCTTGAGCGCCAAGGGTTTGAGGCGACCTATCTGCAGCCGCAGGACAATGGTTTGATCACCATCGAACAACTGCAGGAGGCGGTACGCCCTGACACCATCCTGGTATCGGTCATGCTGGTCAACAATGAAATCGGCGTCATTCAACCAATCCCGGAGATTGGTGAATTCTGCCGCTCCAAAGGAATTATCTTTCATTGCGACGCGGCCCAGGCGACCGGCAAGATGGATATCGACCTGGAAAAGTGGAAGGTGGATCTGATGACGTTCACCGCTCACAAGACCTATGGTCCAAAAGGAATCGGGGCGCTGTATGTACGACGCAAACCACGTGTTCGCATCGAAGCGCAGATGCATGGCGGCGGTCATGAGCGCGGACTGCGCTCCGGTACTTTGCCGACACATCAAATCGTCGGCATGGGCGAGGCCTTCCGTATCGCCAAGGAAGAGATGCACGCCGAAATCGAGCGCGTAAAGGCATTGCGTGACCGGCTTGCGAAGGGCCTGCAGGAGATCGAAGAGGTATATGTCAACGGCGACATGGAAAACCGTGTGCCGCATAACCTGAACGTCAGTTTTAATTATGTGGAAGGCGAATCGCTGATCATGGCGATCAAGGACATTGCGGTGTCGTCGGGTTCGGCCTGTACGTCGGCCAGCCTTGAACCGTCCTATGTATTGCGCGCGCTCGGCCGCAGCGACGAACTGGCGCACAGTTCGATTCGTTTCACGATCGGTCGCTTCACGACGGAAGAGGACATCGATTTCACGATCCGGCTGATCAAGGAAAAAGTAGCAAAGCTGCGCGACTTGTCACCCTTGTGGGATATGCACAAGGAAGGAATCGACATCAGCACGATTCAATGGGCGGCGCACTGATTTGCCATTCCCGCCTTTCGAAAGGCGATGACTGAATTATTTAAGGAGCATCAAATGTCTTACTCTGAAAAAGTTCTCGATCACTATGAGAATCCGCGCAACGTAGGCGCCTTCGACAAGGGCGACGAGTCGGTGGGTACCGGCATGGTCGGCGCTCCGGCTTGCGGTGACGTCATGAAACTGCAGATCAAGGTTGGTTCGGATGGCGTGATACAGGATGCCAAGTTCAAGACTTACGGCTGCGGATCCGCAATTGCGTCTTCCTCGCTGGTGACTGAATGGGTGAAGGGCAAAACGCTGGATCAGGCGTTGTCCATCAAGAACACCCAGATCGCTGAAGAACTCGCCTTGCCGCCGGTGAAGATCCACTGCTCCATCCTGGCTGAAGATGCCATCAAGGCAGCGGTTCAGGACTACAAAGCGAAACACGGTACGGAATCCGAGCAGGCTGCATAAACGGATCGCTTAGGGTTTCAATAATTTTATTTGTTGGACGCATTAACGATTATGGCAATCACACTGACTGAAAAAGCTGCGAAGCATATTAACCGCTATATCGAACGGCGCGGCAAGGGCATCGGATTGCGTTTCGGCGTAAGAACCACCGGCTGCTCCGGATTGGCGTACAAGCTCGAGTATGTGGATGAAAATGCGCCGGAGGACAGCGTGTTCGAGTCGCATGGTGTGAAGGTGTTCGTCGATCCGAAAAGCCTGCCCTATATCGATGGCACGGAGCTCGATTTCGCGCGTGAAGGTTTGAATGAAGGTTTTAAATTCAATAATCCGAATGTGAAAGACGAGTGCGGTTGCGGAGAGAGTTTCCGTATTTAAGGATCTGCATTCCGGTGTGCCGGAATGCATTGTTTTGACAAGGCCTGTTGAAGTATGGACAGGCTTTTGTTTTAGGTAATCATGCAGAACCACTTCGAACTTTTCCACTTGCCGCAACGCTTCACAATCGACCTGACGGCGCTGGACAAAGCCTATCGCGAAGTGCAGAACCAGGTGCACCCGGACAAATTTGCCAGTGCAGGCGATGCCGAGAAGCGGGTTGCCATGCAATGGGCGACGCGAGCAAATGAGGCATATCAGATACTGAAGAATCCCTTCCGCCGTGCCGCCTATCTGTGCGAGCTGAATGGTGTCGACTTGCAGATCGAGTCGAATACGGCAATGCCTGCCGCTTTCCTGATGCAGCAGATGGAGTGGCGCGAATCGCTGGACGATGCCAGAGCCGCTAAAGACATCGGCATGCTGGAAAGCATTGAGGATGAACTGCGTGCCGCTCGCAACGCGGAGGTCGAGCGTATAGGTACTCTGCTTGACGACAAGGATTTTGACCGGGCAGGCCAGGCAGTGCGGCAGTTGATGTTTCTCGAAAAATTCAGCGAAGAAATCGGGCGCGTCTTCGAAGCACTGGATGCCTGACCACGATTATACGAGCGCCCTTTGGTAGAGCGCGCAACCGGCGAATACAAAAATGGCTTTACTTCAAATTTCCGAACCAGGCATGTCGACCGCGCCTCACCAGCATCGGCTGGCTGTCGGCATCGATCTCGGTACCACCAACTCGCTCGTTGCTACCGTGCGCAGCAGCATCCCGGAAGTGCTTGCCGACGAAGAGGGGCGGACGTTGCTGCCGTCCATCGTGCGATATTTGCAGAATGGCCATGCGCAGATCGGCTACAAGGCGCAGGCGATGCAGACGACCGACCCCAAGAACACCATTGTTTCAGTGAAGCGTTTCATGGGCCGGGGTCTGAAGGACATTGCCTATGCGGAAAATCTTCCCTACGATTTTCTCGATACGCCCGGCATGGTGCAGCTAAAGACGGTTGCCGGCGTCAAGAGTCCGGTCGAAGTGTCGGCGGAAATTCTGGCGACGTTACGGCAACTGGCTGAAGACGCGCTTGGCGATGAACTCGTCGGCGCGGTAATCACGGTGCCTGCCTATTTCGACGACGCCCAGCGGCAGGCCACCAAGGATGCGGCGAAGCTCGCGGGCTTGAATGTTCTGCGTTTGTTGAATGAACCAACCGCCGCGGCGATTGCGTACGGTCTGGACACCGCATCGGAAGGCATCTATGCAGTCTACGACCTGGGCGGTGGCACGTTTGACATTTCCATTCTCAAGCTGACGAAGGGTGTGTTCGAAGTCCTGGCCACGGGAGGCGATTCGGCGCTCGGCGGAGACGACTTCGACCACCGCGTGCTGTGCTGGATGATCGAGCAGGCGAAGCTGGCGCCATTGTCGGACCATGATACCCGCCTGCTGATGGTGAAGGCGCGGGAGGCAAAGGAATTGCTCTCGTCAAATGCCGAAACGCACATCGACGCGGTTTTGGGATCGGGAGAGGAAGTGCATCTGACGCTGACCGCCAAGGTTTTCACGGAGATCACCTCGCACCTCGTCAATAAAACCATTACGCCGACGCGAAAAGCGCTGCGCGATGCGGGCCTGTCGGTGGACGACGTCGACGGCGTTGTCCTGGTGGGCGGGGCTACCCGCATGCCGCACATCCGCAAGGCAGTCGGCGAGTTTTTCAAAACCACGCCATTGGCCAATATCGACCCCGACAAGGTGGTTGCACTCGGTGCGGCGATACAGGCTAACCTCCTGGCTGGAAATCGTGCGGCAGGCGACGACTGGCTGCTGCTCGACGTCATCCCGCTGTCGCTCGGCATTGAAACCATGGGTGGATTGGTGGAGAAGGTCATTCCACGCAATTCGACGATACCCTGCGCTCGTGCGCAGGAGTTCACCACCTTCAAGGATGGCCAAACCGCGATGGCGATCCACGTGGTTCAGGGAGAGCGGGAACTGGTCAGCGATTGCCGTTCACTGGCGCGTTTTGAACTGCGGGGCATACCGCCGATGGCCGCCGGTGCCGCGCGGATCCGCGTGACCTATCAGGTCGATGCGGATGGGCTGCTGTCTGTATCGGCACGTGAATTGCGCTCCGGCGTCGAAGCGTCCATTTCGGTTAAGCCGTCTTACGGACTGGATGATGGCGATATCGCAAGAATGCTGCAGGATTCGTTTGCGTCGGCGGATATGGACATGCAGTTGCGCGCTCTGCGTGAGGAGCAAGTGGAGGCGGAACGTATCGTGCTCGCGACGCAGTCCGCGCTGGAAGCCGATGGCGAACTCCTGTCGGATGCAGAGCGCAGCGATGTTCTGGTACTGCTTGATGCTGTTCGCAGTAAGACGCAGGGAACGGATCATCTCGCTATCAAGGCTGCGGTGGAAGCGCTCGCCCGCGGTACCGAGGAATTTGCAGCACGACGCATGGACCGCAGCGTTCGCACGGCATTGTCAGGAAAGACGCTCGACGAGGTTACGCAGGGTCCGCGATGAGCCTTCGGCCCGCCCAATCATCACAACATTAATAAATCAAGAGGTTTTCAAGTGCCCCAGATCGTTGTACTCCCCCACGCTATGCTGTGTCCTGAAGGCGCGGTAATCGAAGCTCCGGCCGGCAGATCGGTATGCGATGTATTGCTCGACAACGACATCGATATCGAGCATGCGTGCGAAAAGTCCTGTGCATGCACGACCTGTCACGTGGTGGTGCGTGAAGGGTTCGAGTCGCTGAACGAGCCTGCTGAAAAAGAAGAAGATTTGCTCGACAGGGCATGGGGACTTGAAGCGACGTCAAGACTATCGTGCCAGGCAATTCTGGCGGACGAAAATCTCGTCGTGGAAATTCCGAAATACACGATCAATCACGCCAGTGAAAATCACTGATGTCGCTGGATAAAGGAAAGAAACCGAGCGGGAGCGATCATGAAATGGACTGACACCATCCGCATTGCAGAAGCATTGCACGACAAATTTCCGGAAATTAATCCCTTAACCGTCCGATTTACCGATCTGCACAAATGGGTATGTGAATTGGACGAGTTTGACGATGATCCAAACCGGTCCGGTGAAAAAATTCTGGAAGCGATCCAGATGGCATGGATCGAGGAAAGCGAATAGGGGCTGGTTGTAAACAGGG
>NZ_DASZBA010000159.1:0-26096 GCF_035944575.1 Noviherbaspirillum sp. | reverse complement strand
TCCGTTTCAGCACACCTGCTTTTGGCGTCGCCAGCAGGGGAGAACTGCGCATCCCATCCCCACCCTGGCCCTCCCCTTGCAGGGGAGGGAATCCTCCGTTCTTTACTTTGCCGCTAGCGATGATGATTTAAACGCTCCTTTGCTTGTCTCTTGAGTGTGCAAGGTAAAGAACAGGCCAGTTCCCTCCCCTTAAGGGGAGGGCCAGGGTGGGGATGGGGTGGCCGTTCATCCCCTTTTAGCGACGCCAAAAGTGCCGCGGTCAAAACGGATAAAGAAGTGAAACCTGTCTGAGCCGCAGGCGAGTTTGTTTCACTTCCCGTTTCAGTGCGCCTGCTTTTGGGAACCCGCGCAGCGGGCGGCGATAACGGGGTCGCTTTTTTTGCCTTCTTTTTTGGCGAGACAAAAAAGAAGGTGGCCCGCCGGGGCCAGTCCCGGCAAGTCTCTTCGGAGAGCCGCATGCGTTGCATCACCGAAGACACTCCGCAACTCTGGATTCCCCCTTGCAGGGCGCGTCCCGGCTTGCAAGCCAGTACCGTTCTGCAGGCGGACAGCATGCTGTCCGAAACCCCTGCAAAACCCTTCGCGGGAATGACAGGTAATAGGTAGCTCGCCAGGGCCAGCACGGTCGCATACAACAAAAAAGCCAGCCGGCCCGGAAATCATGCATTCCCAAACCGGCTGGCCCGTCACATTAAACTTACTACCAACTCACTCTGCAGTCGCACTCTTCTTCGGCTCCAGCCACTTCACCGCTTCCGCCGCCTTCTTCCCGGCAAGGAAAGCATGGTCCGAGTTGTAGTATTCCCACTCGCTGTAGCGGCCATACAGCACGATGTCATGCTGCAGGAACCACTTCTTCACCACCTCCACGTTCGCGGCCCGCTCGTGGTCGTACACCACGTAGGCATACGGCATGTCGACTTCGTTGGCGGCGATGACCTTGTCGTCCTCGCGGAACATGCCGACCTTGATGCAATCCTGGATGCAGCGGTCGATCAGTTCCTGGCCCGATACCGGCAGCGGCTTGTAGGTCGGCGAGTAGGTGATTTCGCAGGTGATGCCGAAACCGCCGGGCGCGTTGCATTCCGGGCTGGCGTTACCCTGCACGAAGATGCGGTGGAAGATGGTGTTGTCTTCCGGGTAGTAGATCCAGTGCTTGTCGGTGATGTTTTCACGCGCCACGCCGAGGTTCACGCACCGTACCGAGATGTGCTTCAGTCCCTTCGCCGCTTCCCTTACTTCGTCCGGCGCTTCATCGCCGACCATCTTGACCAGTTCCGGCAACGGCATGGTGCTGATCATGTTGTCGTACTGGTAGCGGCGGCCATCGGCCAAGGTAATGGTGCGCTGCTTGGGCGAGATATGGACGACATCGGCATTGAGTTCGATCGTACCCTTGATGTGCGGGACGAAGCCGGACATCAATGCCTGGAAGCCGCCGCGCAACGGATAGCCGAAGCGGGCATTTGGCCCCATCGGCTTGCCGACCGGTTGCAGTGCGCCGTCGATGATCTCTTCCAGGTTAGGCAGCGGCACCCGTCCGCCGAGCCAGGAGGTTTCCATCTCGGTGAGCGGCACTGCCCAGATCTTGCGGTTGTACGGAATCGCGAAATGCTTGGCGATGCCCTTGCCCCATACCTGATAAATGAATTCTTCGAAGTTTGCCGGCCCCTTCTTCTCCAGCGCTGCGACCTTTGTCGACGGCAGTGTCACGCCGCCGTCGGCGCAGCAGTCGTTCGCCTTGGCGGCGGTCGGCGCGACAGCCGGTGCTGGCGCCTGCTCGGCCGGCTTGGCGCTGCCATAGCGGGCCTCGATCGCGCCCATGATGCATTCCTTGATCGTTTCCGGCGGCAGGCCGTAGAGCGCACCCTGGAACGGATAGCGGGTATAAACGTTTTTGCTGTACACCCATGCCTCGCGGTTCTGCCAGTGCACGTTCGAACCGAGAAGGATGTCGTACATCTCCAGCACGTATGGATCGTTCGAGAACATGATGTGGCCGGCATAGTCGAAGGTGAAGCCGTTGTCCTTGATCGATCTGCACCAGCCCCCGACCATCGAGTTCTTGTCGAACAGGACGGTGTCATGGCCGAGGTGATAGGCGGCGGAAAGGCCGGTCGGGCCGGCGCCGATGATGGCCGTCTTGACGTAGCGCGTCGCGCCTTGCTGGCGCAAGCCCTTGACGTTGGCGACCGCATCGACCGGCTCTTCGGCGATGCCCGCGGACTGCTGCTCCGGTAATTGCTGTTTGCGCGGCGTGGTATCCATCAGGTGGCGCATCTTCTCGACCGTCGAATCCCATGAAGTTGACGCAAGTACGCGACGCATGCCTTTGATCTTCTGTGCACGATCCTCCGGCGAGGCGAGCAACGCGGCTTCGCATGCCGCGATGAAGGAAGGCGCATCATGGGCGATCGCCACGATATCGCTATAGGCATCCGCAACGTCGGTCACCGGTGTGCTGACGATCGGCAGTTCGGCGGCCATGTATTCGAGCGTCTTGGTCGGACTGATGAATTTGGTCGACTCGTTAAGCGCAAACGGCAGCAGGCAGACATCCCAGCCGGCCAGGAATTGCGGCAGGGCCTCATAGGGCTGCTGGCCCAGGTAGTGAATGTTGGATGCCTGCGGCAGCGTGGCAGGATCGATCTTCACCACCGGACCGACCAGCACGATCTGCCATGAAGGATGGGCGGCGGCGACCTTTCCGATCAGCTCCGCATCGAAGCGCTCGTCGATGACACCGTAGAAGCCGAGACGCGGGCCAGGAATCTCCTTGTGGGCCGGGTGCGAATTGGTGCGGTCGAGCGCCTGCACGAAGTGCTTCTGGTCGACGCTGCTCGGGAAGCAATGCACGTTCGGATGACGGTCCTGCTTGGAGCGATAAAGGCTGGGGCCGCCGGTGAATACGATATCTGCCGTTTTCAAGACTGCATTCTCGCGCTGCAGCAGTTGCTTGGGTGCGTTCTTGAAAGAGGCAAGTTCATCCATGCAGTCGTACACCACGAGGCGGGGCTTCAGTTCCTGCAGGAGCGGCAACGCCATCGGCGTGTAGAACCACGTAATATGGTCCGGATAGTCGCGCACCAGTTGACGGGTCAGTTTCTGCAGATGCGGAAGTTGATCGTCGTGGAAACCGGGCATGTTCACCGGAGTATGCGGCTGGCACACCAGGATATTCGGCGCCGGCGAATAGGTTTTCATGAACGTGTCGGTGTCGTGGTGCAGCGGCTCTTCGATGAACACGATCGGATAGTGCTGCGCAAGGCGCGACAGTAGATGCTGCGGGCGCTGATACACGAAATCCCAGCGTAGATGCGAAAAAACGATGATTGCTGAAGCCATGCTATCTCCTTGCCTTGATGGCGTGTAGGGTGATTGAAAATGCGGAAATGCGTGCCGGACCGGCGACCGGCCGTGCGAGGGCGGTGTATGGGAACGAGCAGCAAATTTTTCCGGCGACACACTGCGCATGGCGCAGGACAGCGACGCATCGGAGATGACACGTGCGCTGATCGTTGTGCGGGTGATTGTGTGCTGGATCCGATGCGCTAGGAAAGGAACGCATCAGGTAATCTTCGAGTCGCGGCGACTCGTTCAGCCGCATGCGTGCGATCGCATGCTGATGCAAACGCTGCCGGCGGCTCATTCGATGTGCGCTTCCATTGCCTCTCGGCTTGCATTGATCCGCTGATGTGATGGAAGCATCGATCGTCATTTCTTCATATATCGCGTTAAGGTTGCAAACAAAATTTCCGTTGGCTGCAGCAGGAACATCTCGCTGCCATACCTGCCTTTGACTCCATGCCTCCTCGCGTTACCAAGCGTGAAAATAGTATTTTTGATAGAAAAAACTGCAACGCATCCTACGTGCCGATGCAAGAACGATGCCGATCGTTGATGGACCCTTGTCTTTTATGCTTGCGGCGGGAAATATTTCCAACTCGCAATGACCCGAACTGATAGTGAGCAGCGGATAAGCAAAGACAAAGCGACGACAGGCGGTGAGCGCACGAATGAAAAGCCATGCGCCGGCACGCACCACATGGGAAGTTACCTATGTGCTTGGACGGTTCAAAACAATTCCTCAATTCAAAATAGTTTTTATGACGTTGCAATTGACGCCGGTTCCTTGAAGGAACCCAGCACCATTTTCCAGCGACGCAGAGTGGCAATGCACCGAGTCGTCGCTCTTAAGGTCTATTCACTATACGGATTGGTCGAGGAGCCAGGATGATCTTCATCAAAGCCTTCCGTACCCATATGCTGATGCAGCGCATGCAATGCGCCGCCGGTACGCTTCATGCTTATGTACGCAGCTAGTAGCGATAGCCAGCGACATGCCGCCCCTCTTGCAAGAAGCGTCAAGCATTGCAGCCTGTGCTCATATGCATGCCCTGAGCGCATGTAAAAACTGGCAGAGCGGTGTAATCGTTACCCGAATCATGGTTGCCGAATTGGTGAACCCACAGACTTAAGAGAGACCACAAATGACTAAAATTCGTAAAGCAGTATTTCCTGTCGCCGGATTGGGCACACGTTTTTTGCCTGCCACAAAAGCTTCGCCGAAAGAAATGCTGCCCATCGTTGATAAGCCTCTTATTCAATATGCAGTCGAGGAAGCAGCCGCCGCAGGAATTACCGAAATGATTTTCGTCACCGGACGCGGCAAGCGTTCCATTGAAGATCATTTCGATAAGGCATACGAACTGGAAGCCGAATTGGCATCGCACGGCAAGCTGAAATTGCTGAAGGAAATACAGACTCTGCTGCCGAACAATCTGCATTACTCCTATGTACGCCAGAGCGAAGCGCTCGGCCTCGGCCATGCCGTGCTGTGCGCCAAGCCGCTGGTGGGCGATGAGCCTTTTGCCGTCGTGCTCGCCGATGATTTGATCGATGCCGAAGTACCGGTCCTAAAGCAAATGATCGACCTGTATGAACAGCACGCAAGTTCGGTGGTCGGTGTGCAGACCGTGCCGCTCGATCAGACATATCAATACGGGATCGTGCGTCCGCAATCGATGGGTGTGCGCATTCACCGCGTCGCGGATATCGTGGAAAAGCCACAGCCGGAGCACGCGCCGTCAACGCTCGGCGTAGTCGGCCGCTATGTCTTTACGCCGGACATTTTCGACCACCTCGAACGGATCCAGCCGGGGACCGGCGGCGAAATACAGCTTACCGATGCCATCGCGTCCTTGCTCAAAGTCGATCCCGTGCTTGCCTATGAATTCAAGGGTCATCGATATGACTGCGGCTCCAAGCTGGGCTACCTGGAAGCATCGGTAAACTTTGCGTTGAAGCATCCGGCGATCGCAGAGCAGTTCAGCGAGTTCATCGCCGGTGTGCAACGGCAGGTACAAGCGAATCCGGTCAGCACCAAGACTGCCTGAACGAGATTTTTATTGACCGGAAAAGAACCTGCATGCGGCTGCAACAGACAGACAAGCCCCGACCTTTCCAGGGTTGCTCCGGGCAGCCGCATGCAGGCAACTCTCCGATATTGGCAATGAATAACCATCATCACTTGCGCGCTGTTTCTGTCGTCCGCCCCATCCCCGGTACGCCCGGGCAAACCAAGACGATGCGCAATCTGCCGCCCGGAGCAGCGGCATGAAACGACGTTCGGCCCGTAATGATGCTTCAAGCGCGGGAATCAAGCCCGCAATGGCTGCGGCCCTGAGCGGCCCTGTCGCATCCATACTGGCCGAGCCACCGTACCGGGAGGCGCATGAAACCGGGAAAGCCGCCATGCGCGCCCATCACGATGCCGAAGCTCCCAACGGCAGTGCTCCCAACGGGACAACTTCCCGAAGCGTCACCCAGGCGGCGTGCGAAGATGAATTCAAGACGATGGTCGAGAATTCCTCCGACATCATCTCCCGTCTCGACCACAGCCTGCGTCATCTGTATGTGAATCCCGCAATCGAAAAGCTATCGACACTGCCCGCGTCCTCCTATCTCGGAAAAACAAAGGCTGAACTGGGCTTGCCGTCAAGCGTTGTCGATGCATGGGACACTGCCGCACGCGCTGCCTTCGCTACTGGCCACGAGCAGCGCCTCGACTTCGACCACAGCATAGACGGTCAGATGCGTTACTTCTCCGGCCGGGTAATTCCCGAGGTCGGCCCGAATGGGAAGATCGAATCAGTCATCGGCATTGCCTATGACGTTACCGACCGTGCCCGCGCCGAAAAGGAACGTGACGATCTGCTGGCGCGTGAGCGTACCGCCCGCATCCAGGCGGAGACCGCCGCACGGGCACGCGACGAGTTTCTGGCCATCGTTTCCCATGAACTGCGCGCACCGCTCAATGGCATACAAACCTGGGCGCATGTACTGGAAAACTATGTGAAGGAAGCGAGCAGTGCGCCGCTTGCGCAGCGTGCGCTTCAGGGAATCAAGACCGGTGTCGAACAGCAAGTGCGTTTGATCGAAGATCTGCTGGACGTCACGCGGATGATGAGCGGCAGACTGCGCCTGGTAAAGCAACCCTTCGCACTGCTTCCGATCGTGCAGGCCGCGGTGGAAAGCGTACGCGCCCACGCAACCGCCAAGCATATCGAACTGCACTGCACCTATGGCATCAACAACGAACAGGTCGAGGGCGATTCCGACCGCGTGCAGCAGATCTTGTGGAACCTGCTTTCGAACGCGGTCAAATTCACGCCGGACCACGGCGACATCTGGCTGTCCGCCACCCAATCTGGCAGCAACATCATCGTAACCATCCGGGACAACGGCATCGGTATATCGCCGGACTTCCTTCCGCATCTGTTCAACCGTTTCAGTCAGGAAGACACATCGAGCACCCGCGACCACAGCGGACTTGGCCTCGGCCTGTTCCTGGTGCGGCACCTGGTCGAACTGCATGGCGGCAAGGTCAGCGCCGAAAGTGAAGGCGAAAACAAAGGCACCACTTTTTCCGTCTATTTCCCCTTGCGCACTCCGGCCGATAAATACACGCCCGCAGTGCATTGCGAGGACGGTATCGACAACGGCCTGCCGCTGCCTTCGTTGAATGGGCTGCGCGTATTGCTTGTGGACGACCAGGAAGAAGCACGCGAATCGCTCACCATCGTGCTTACCAATGCAGGCGCGAAGGTATTCGCCGCTGAATCGGCGAAAGGCGTCATGACATGGCTGCCGACACTATCGGCCGACGAATATCCGGACGTGCTCGTATGCGACATTGCCATGCCCGGCGAAGATGGATATGCGGTATTACGCAAGATCAGGGCATGGAAAGCAGCCGACGGCACACTCCCCCTGCACCGCCTTCCCGCACTCGCCCTCACCGCCTTCGCCCAACGCGAGGACCGGATACGCGCCCTCACCGCCGGCTTCCAGATGCACGTCACCAAGCCGGTGGCACCGGAGGAATTGATCGTGGTGATCGATACGATGGTGGTGCGGGACGATTAGGCGCTGCGTCCCGCCGGGGTCAGTCACGGCCAGACTCTTCGGAGAGTCATAAGGGTTGCATCATCGAAGACACGCCGTCGCTCTGGATTTCCCCCTCGCAGCGTACGTCTCGGCTTGCAAGACCGTACCGTTTCGCAGGCGGACAGCATGCTGTCCGAAACCCCTGCAAAACACTGCGCGGGATTGACAAGTAGTATGCAATCCCAACGGCCTATGGTCAGTGGTATGAATCGCTGCTATGAAAACTGGCATCATCCTTCTTCGGCACTTCCTCATACAGCCCATACTCCTCCAGCCTGTTGTACAAGGTCTTCAAACTGATCCCGAGAATATCCGCCGCCCGCTTCTTCACCCCTCCGCACAACTCAAGCGTCGCATAAATCAGCTTGCGATCGACATCCGCAAGCGAGGTCCCCACTGGAATCGAGAGCGTCAATCCAACCGGATTTTGAGTCGTGATGACAGGCGCCAGCGCAGCCGCATCAAGCACATCATCGGAAAGAATGAATGCACGCTGCATGTAATTGCGCAGCTCACGCACATTGCCGGGCCAGTGATAATTGGCGAGACAATCCAGTCCGTCCGGCGACAACACCTTGTTTGTGCCGTGTGCCGCATTCATCTCGGCAAGGAAATGCTCCGCCAGCAACTGGACGTCTGCGCCGCGTTCGCGTAATGGAGGGATTCGCAGCGGAAATACATTGAGCCGATGATAGAGATCGAGCCTGAGCTTTCCTTCGGCTACTGCCGCTTCCGGATCGCGATTGCTGGCGGCGATCACTCGTACATCGGTATCCAGTTCCTGGTTGCTGCCGATGCGCATGAAAGAACCGGTCTCCAGAACACGCAGAAGCTTGACCTGCAGTTCGATTGGCATCTCGGTGATTTCATCCAGGAACAGCGTGCCGCCGTTGGCACGTTCGAAGTAGCCCTTGTGCTGGCGGTCCGCACCGGTGAAGCTGCCCTTCTCATGCCCGAAGATTTCACTTTCGATCAGTTGCGGCGAAATGGCGCCGCAATTGACCGGAAGAAACGGGTGTTTGCTTCGCAGACTCAGATCGTGAATGGTCTGTGCAGCCAGTTCTTTTCCCGTGCCGCTTTCGCCCAGGAGCAATACCGTCGCCTCGGTCGGAGCAACGCGGCCGATGTGGTTGTACAGCTTTTGCATGACAGGCGCGGCACCAAGCATCTGACCGAAATGGCCGAGTCGACGCAGTTCGCTGCGCAGCACGCCGATTTCTTCCTTCAGGTCGACAGTGCGCGGGATGCGTGAAAGCAAGCCCTTTAACCGCTTGAAATTGATCGGCTTGGTGAGATAGTCGGCCGCGCCGAGGCGTAAGGCCTCAACTGCGGTTTCGACGCTGGCATGGCCGGTGATCAATACGATTTCGGTCGTGGCCCGGGATTCGATGTCGTTGAACAGATCCATTCCATTGCCGTCCGGCAGTTTCAGGTCGATCAGCACGACATCCGGGCGCTGTCGCATGATCTGGATTTGAGCATCCCGTATGTTTCCGGCCATGGCCGAAGTGAAGCCTTCAGCGGAGGCGATTTCCATCAGCGCTTCGCGCGTATTGGCATCGTCGTCGACGATAAGTACATGGGGCATATTAAATATCTCTGTCTGATGTTGCGCAATGGTTGAAATCTGATGCCGCATCCGGTCGATGCACTTGGCCGCCTGAAGTTTCCACGTCTTCTCGCAGCCTCAGTGACGACAGAAGGAAATGCGATCGACAGCCTTGTCGGGGACGGTACCGAGCGCAGCGCGATTGGTCATGCATAGGGCCGCCTTCCTGAAGTGGAGAGGAACCGTTAGAACATCATGGAACAAGTTGAAGAGACATTCGGCATGTATGAACCACACACCGATAGATGCCGGATGAATGCGCATTCGATGCGCACACGGTATTGGAGCACGGGAAACCTGCAAGGTTCACCCATGACGGTGCATTGCATGAAATGGAGCTGCCGTGACCGCCTGGGTCGCTGCCGGCAGGGGTATGGATTACATCCATGGCATCTCTCCCTTGTGTTGCACGCTGCGATGCCGCTGCCATCGCGTTGCCGCGCAAATCGCCAATGTGTTTTTACCGGACGATGTTCTCCTCGCCCTTCTTTCGTGCATCCCTCGGAATACACGCCCGTTGCTTCATCGAGTCACCGTTTCGGCAATCTTATGCCGAGTCTCCCGCAGGAAAAGAAGCTTGCGGCAACATGTCCAAAGCAAGATTACCGCAATGGCACACGCACGAAATCGGCAAACGCCAAATCCTCGAAGGACTTCAATTGATTCGACTCAAATGAAGCGCAAGAAGCTTTGACGTTTGCCTTCAAGCGAACGTACATCTTTACTTCGATGTACCCGAACCGGACGTGCTGCCCGATGAGCCGCTTTGCTCAGGGGAAGTGGTGCTGCCGGTGGAAGCGCTTGAACCGGTGGTCGACGATCCGCCCGTGCCGGAAGAACCGCTGCCGGTGGTGCTGCCGGTGCCGCCCGATGAGGATGAACTCGGGTCGGAGGCACTGCTGCCTGAACCGGTTGAACCGGAGCCCGACGCGCCACCGCTGGTGCCGCCGGACGTGCTGCTGTCGCTGCTGCCAGTCGAACCGCTGCCTGTGGAACCGCTTGCGCCGGATGTGCCGCCTGCGGCAGGACTTGCACTTGAGCTCGAACCGGAGCCCGGTGTCGAACCTGATGAACCAGGCGTGCTGCCTGTGCTACCTGTGGTTCCAGTGCTGCCTGAAGCGCCGCCTGCTGAAGAACCGCCAGCCGAGGATCCGCCATCTGTAGCGCTTGGCGGAGACGTTGGCGATGTCGGCGATGCCCCTGCAGTTGTACCGGTGCCACCTGCTGCACCACCTGCGCTTCCGGTTGATCCGGCCGCGCCACTGCTTGGCGTGCTGCCGGCCGCACCTGCCGTGCTGCTATCAGCTGGCGGCGTGGTGGTTGATGGTGTGCTGGCGCTTGGTGCCGGCGTGCTGGGTGTGCTTGCCGTGCTGCTCGGGGTGGATGTCGAACCGCCGGCGCCACCTGCGGCGCCGGTACTTGGACTACCACCGGATTCCGAACCTTCACGACTACATCCAGCAAATGCCAACCCCATTAACGCGGTCACCAGGACGACCTTGGAGGTGTTGACGATTGCTTTCATGGATTTACCTTTCACTTGGAGCCGGAGCCGGAGCCGGTAGCGCCGCCTGTACCGCCTGCGCCGCCGCCTGCACCGGAAGAACCCATGCTGCCCGAACCGCCCGAACTTTGCGAGCTGCCAGGTGTGCCGCCACCGCTGGATGCGCCGGATTGGTCGCCTGCGCCACGTTGACCGCAACCAACAACCGCCAGGCTCAACACTGCAGTAACTGCCAGAACTTTAGATGCGCCGATAAGTGATTTCATAATTATTCCTTTCGATAAGTGATGTTGGCTCAAACCTTGACCATAGCAATTGCGATAAGTTTCTTAACTTATTTGCAAAAGTCGGTCTCACCTCAAACGCAGAAACTGTGCCAGCAACTTTTACTAATGAAGTGGTCGCGATTGTGTCGTTCAGGGCTCTGCATCATGCAGAATCGAAAAGGGAAACCGTAAAAATTACAGTTGAACAGTAAGCGTTACATGCAGCTGGTAAAAGATTGCATTACGGATTCTCGTCAAGTTGCTCGATGTAATTGCAAGATGATGTAGACGTTGCCCACCGTTGTGATGAAGGTCTTCCGGTTTTCGGAATGGGCGACGATCGGTATTTACTTCACGCGTCCATACACTATGTTGAAGATATGACCGTGTTGAGTTCTAAGCCACTGCCCCAATCTGCTGACATAACGCAACTGTGCGGTATGCATTCGCAAGAGATGCGTTCCTTTGTGTTGAGGAACTGAACTAACGCAAGCGACTCTTCCAACAGTGATGTAACAATCAGCGCACTCATCCCCCAGACACTCTTGCGCGGCGTCGCCAGACGCCGTGTACGGCAGAAAGCAAATCGATTCACATGGCTCTAGACCAATCGTTAAAGCGCTTTGGCATCATGTACGGTCTCTCCCCGACCATGGAGCGCTTGTACCAGCAAGTCGAACGCGTGGCTGTCACCGACGCTACCGTATTGCTGGTCGGCGAAAGTGGCACCGGCAAGGAATTGATTGCCAAGGCTATTCACCAGGTCAGCTCCCGCAGCGAGGAAACCTTCGTCGCCGTCAATTGCGGCGCGATTCCGGCCCATCTCATCGAGGCTGCGTTGTTCGGGCATGAGCGTGGCAGCTTCACCGGGGCCGTCCGTCAGCACATCGGCTATTTCGAACATGCGTCGCGCGGCACGCTGTTTCTTGACGAGATTACCGAGATGCCTGTCGACATGCAGGTCAAGCTGCTGCGCGTTCTGGAATGCGGCAGGTTTACGCGCGTCGGCGGGGACGAAGAAGTCAATGTTGATGTGAGATTGATCGCCGCTACCAATCGCGACCTCGAATCGGCGGTCAAGGACGGCCATCTGCGTGAAGACCTGATGTACCGGCTCGCGGTCTTTCCGGTACGCATTCCCCCGCTCCGCGAACGCGGTGCCGATATCGAACTCCTGGCGCAGCAGTTCCTGCAGATTCACAACGAAGAGGCGAAAACCCAGAAGACGTTTTCGCGCAGCTCGCTGGAAGTGCTGCGGTCCTACTCATGGCCGGGCAACGTGCGCGAGTTGAAAAACGTCGTGCAGCGCGCCTTCATTCTGGCCACCGACACCTTGAATCTCGAAGATTGCATCTCGGATGTCGCCAGCAAGAAACCCACCGTGCAGGACGGCTACCTGAATTTCTTCGTCGGCACGCCATTGGCCGATGCGCAGAAAGAGATCATTCTCGCGACCCTGAAGCACTACAGCGGCAACAAGCGGCTGACTGCCGAAGCGCTCGGCATCAGCCTGAAAACCTTGTATAACCGCTTGAAAGAGTACTGAGACCCGGAGAAGCTTCGCGCCTCGACGCCCCCTCCGGTTTTCACTCTTCCAGCCCGCATGCGGGACGCACTTTGCTGCCTTGTCCGTCCCGCATGCGCGCATTTCCCTTAGGCGTTAACCACCTCGCCGCCGTTCGGGTGCAGCACCTGGCCGGTCATGTAGGAACTGTCTTCCGATGCCAGGAATACATAGGCCGGGGCGATTTCGTCCGGCTGGCCGGGGCGGCCGAGCGGCACGCTACCGCCGAATTCCGCTACCGCGTCCGGCGGGAAGGTTGCCGGGATCAGCGGAGTCCATACCGGACCAGGCGCGACCGCGTTGACGAGGATTTTCTTTTCCGCGAGCTGCTGCGACAGCGACCGGGTGAACGCCACGATCGCGCCCTTGGTCGATGAATAGTCCAGCAGATGCGAGCTGCCGCGGTAAGCGGTCACCGAGGTCGTGTTAATGATGCGCGCACCTTCCTTCAGGTGCGGGAGAGCGGCGCGTACCAGGTAGAACATTGAAAAGATATTGGTGCGGAACGTCCTTTCAAGCTGCTCGTCGGTGATCTCCGCAATGCTCTCCTTTGGAAACTGCTGCGCCGCATTATTCACCAGCACATCAAGCTTGCCGAAGGACGATATTGCCGTCTCCACCAGCTTTTTGCAGAACGCGGAATCTCCTATGTCACCGGGGACGGTCACGCATTCGCGTCCCTCGGCTTCGATCAGGCGCTGGGTTTCCTTCGCGTCTTCATGCTCGTCCAGGTAACCGATGACCAGGCTTGCGCCTTCCTTGGCAAACGCGACTGCCGCCGCACGGCCGATGCCGCTGTCACCGCCGGTGATCAAGGCGATTTTCCCCTGCAGCTTGCCGCTTCCGCGGTAGGCTTTGCCGGTTGATTCCGGACGCGGCGTCATTTCCTTTTCGGAGCCGGGTTGATGATCCTGGTGCTGAGGCGGCATCGAGCTTGGTTTGTCTGTAGGCATATGCGTGTTCCTTATGGGTTCGTTGTTGGTTTCAGCTGCATGAGGGCGAGCGGGAATGACGTACCGCTCAATGTTTGGTCGTTTTCTTCTGCGACCTGCTTTTACCCGCTTTCTTCAGGGAGATGGCCACAGCCTGCTTGACCGCCTTCTTCTTGGAGGCAGGACGACTGTTGCCGATGGTGCCGTCATGTTCGTACTCATGCACCAGCTTTTTGATGTTGGACTTGACTGCGTCCTGCGATTTGCCGCTGCGTAAAGGCATGATGCGTTCTCCGATGACAAAGTTGGATTTCGCGAAGGAGTGCGTTCATTTTGGCAAACGCATTACCTCGCCGAAGCGAAGGTTTAGCAGCATTCATGCCATCGGAAATGAGAACGTGCACGGATCCTGGGCAAGAATGCACCACGAAAACCGTTACGTGGAGGGTAATGGGGAATGGCTTGATGCCGGGAATCGAGGGGCGGCTATGCGCCTGGGAGCGCATGCTTTCAAAGACGTATGCGCGACGCCGCAGGCGGCGACTCCGCCCGCGGCGATTCTTCGATGCGATGCTAGGCTGCCAGAGGCTGCATGCGCTGGTAAGCCTGCAGCAGCAGTTCGCCATCGCCTGCAGCCAGCTTCTTCGAATCGGACAAGGTTTGACGGAAAGCTCGTGCCCCCGGCATGCCGGCCATCAGGCCCAGCATATGCCGGGTAATGCTGTTCAAGCGCAGACCGCCGCCCGGTGTTCCCGCACCGTAGCGCGCAAGCTGGCTGCGGATATAAGGCAGCATCGCCTGCAGGACCTGCAGGCGCGTATTGACCGGTGCGTCGTCGCCGTAATACCGCGCATCGAACGCGGCCATCAGGTAGGGATTGTGATAGGCCTCCCTGCCGAGCATGACGCCGTCCACATGCTGCAGTTGCGCATCGATTTCCGCCAGCGTCTTGATACCACCGTTGATCAATATTTCAAGCTCGGGAAAATCGCGTTTGAGCTGGTAGGCGAACTCCGGCTTGAGCGGCGGAATCTCGCGGTTCTCTTTCGGACTGAGTCCCTCGAGGATCGCATTGCGGGCATGCACAATGAAGGTTTTGCAGCCGGCCTGTGCCACCGTACCGACGAAGTCGCGCACGAATGCATAGGATTCGGATCTGCCGATACCTATCCTGTGCTTGACGGTTACGTCGATCGCTACCGTGTCGCGCATGGCCTTCACGCAGTCGGCGACGAGTTGCGGCTCGGCCATCAGGCACGCGCCGAACGCGCCTTTCTGCACCCGCTCCGATGGACAGCCGCAGTTCAGGTTGATTTCATCGTATCCCCATTGTTCGCCGAGTTTGGCGCTTTTCGCCAGGTCGGCCGGTTCGCTGCCGCCGACCTGCAGAGCGACCGGGTGTTCTTCGTCATTGAAATCAAGATGGCGGGCCACGTCGCCGTACAGCAATGCGCCGGTGGTTACCATTTCGGTGTACAGCCAGGTATGGCGGGTGATCTGCCGGTGAAACATGCGGCAATGGCGGTCGGTCCAATCCATCATTGGCGCGACGGAGAGACGGCGGGAAGGCAATTTGGACGAATTCAAGGCAACAATATCCATCAAAGAGAGCATGCGGCAGGAATACAGATGCCCGGCCGCATGGCGGGTCAGCCGCTATTTTACCGGCACCGGTGAAAAAGCCGCTGCCCGTGTCCGGCGGGCGGCAACCCGGGACGCCGCTAAAAGGACTAACATAACAAGCCCAACCACAGAACAGGTGACGCATGCCGAACACGCCCAATACCGATCATTTCTGGATGCCTTTCACTGCCAACCGGCAATTCAAATCCAGGCCCCGCATGCTGGTCTCCGCCGCCGGGATGCACTACACCTCCGATGACAGCCGCAAGATTCTCGACGGTACTGCCGGATTGTGGTGCGTCAATGCCGGCCATGCGCATCCGAAAATCGTCGATGCCATCCAGAAGCAGGCTGCCACCATGGATTACGCGCCGCTGTTCCAGATGGGACATCCGAAAGTCTTCGAAGCGGCCAGTGCCCTGGTTGCCATCGCGCCCGAGGGCTTGAACCGGGTGTTCTTCTGCAACGACGGTTCGGAAGGCGTGGATTCGGCACTGAAGATTGCCCTCGCCTACCATCGCGTACGGGGCGACAACCTGCGGACACGCCTGATCGGTCGCGAGCGTGGCTACCACGGCGTCGGCTTCGGCGGCATCGCGGTCGGCGGCATCGCCGGCAACCGCAAGCATTTCGGTCCGACGCTGGCCGGTGTCGACCATTTGCGGCACCCGCTGGATATCGGCCGCAACGCATTCTCGCGCGGACTGCCGGAACATGGCGCCGAGATGGCCGACGAGCTGGAACAGAGGCTGATGACGCTGCATGATCCATCAACCGTGGCAGCAGTCATCGTTGAGCCGATTCAGGGCTCCACCGGGGTAATCCTGCCGCCGAAAGGGTATCTGCAAAAATTGCGCAGTATCTGCGACAGGCACGGCATCCTGCTGATTTTCGATGAAGTCATCACCGGCTTCGGCCGGCTCGGCGCGCCGTTTGCCGCCGATTTCTTCGGCGTCGTGCCCGATATGATCGTTTGCGCGAAGGGCCTGACCAATGCCGCCGTGCCCATGGGCGCGGTGATCGTGCGGCAGGATATCCATGATGCATTCATGGACGCCGCGCCCGAGAACGGGATTGAATTCTTCCACGGCTATACCTACAGCGGCCACCCCCTCGCCTCCGCCGCCATGCTCGCAACGATGGATGTGTACCGCGAAGAAGCCCTGTTCGACCGCGCTGCAAGCATGGCCCCGTACTTCGAGGACGCGGCGCATAGCCTGAAGGGCCTGCCGTATGTGAAGGACGTAAGGAACCTCGGACTGGTATGCGGTATTGAACTGGAAGGCGTGCCTGGCAAACCGACCGCGCGGGCATTCGATGTGTTCCTAAAATGCTTCTGGGAAAAGAATGTACTGATCCGCACCACCGGCGACATCATTGCGCTGTCGCCGCCGCTGATCATCGACAAGCCGCAGATCGATCAGCTGTTCGGGGCAATTGCCGACATATTGAAGAGCCAGCAATCGGTACCGGCGTCGCAGACGGCTGTCGCCTGATCAGGACGACGGAACCGGCGAAGCGCGGCGATTTGCGGAAGACCGCAGCGCCGCGATCTCGTTGAATACCAGCGCCGCCATCACCAGCCCGCCTCCCAGCAAGGTTTCCCTTGCCGGCACCTCCCCGGCGCCCAACCAGGCCCAGATCGGGCCTAGCAGCACCTCCAGCAGAGCCAGCAGCGACACCTCCGGCGCCGACAGGGATTTGGCCGCTTTTACCATCAACATGCACGGCAAACCAAGCTGAAAGAAGCCGAGCACGGCCATCAGCGCAATGTCGTGCAGCGATGCCTGCAGCGGCCACGCCAGCGGCAGCATCAGCCCCGCCGAAAATACGCTGCCGAGGAGGACCGCGGGCATGAGGTCGATGCTCTGGCCGGCTTTTTTCAGGGCGATCAGGTTGATCGCCGCTGCCACCGGCACCGCAACCGCAATCAGCATGCCGGTCAGATGCGTTCCATTGATATCGGTGATACCCGGTTTGAACATCCAGATCATGCCGATCGCCGCTGCGGCAATCGCAGCCCAGGTACGCGCCGGAATGGCCTGCTTCAACAGCAGCCACGCGAGAAAGGCGGTCAGCAGCGGCGATATGCTGAGCACGACCAAGGTATTGGCGACGGTGGTTTTGGTGAGGGCAATCATGAAGCAGACAAACATCACGCACCACATCATGCCGGACAGGATGCCGATCCAACCGAGCGAGCGCAATGCGTCCGCAGCGCGTTGCGCTCCCTGTTGCCAAAATAATGCGCCGGCCACGAAGACTGCGGAGAAAAAACTGCGCCAGAAGGTGATTTCAAAGCTGTGGGCGGCGTCGAGATGGCGCGTAACAACTCCGGCCATGCTCCACAGCGTGGGGGCGCATACCATCAGCAGGATGGCGCGCTGGTGGGTATTCAGTATGGGCATTTGTTAAAAACAATACTTTTGATGATCTTGCGGACGGGCGGAGGGGCATCCCGCCGCGCTTCCCTTGAAAGGGATGGTTGCTTGTGATTTAGTCAATCATTTTCCGCTTTATCTGATGTCCCTGCTGGAACGCGATTCCGCTACGGTAAAAAACAAGCCCGGCGTCCGCGAGGATGACCGGGCTGTGACAGCCGCACGCAGTCCGCATCACGGACCGCAACGAATGATTTACGCCGCTTCGCGCGACGCCTTCTTGCGCTCGTGTTCCTTCAGGAAGCGCTTGCGCAGACGGATGCTCTTCGGCGTGATCTCGACCAGTTCGTCGTCCTCGATGAACTCAACCGCGTATTCCAGCGTCAACTGGATAGGCGGCACCAGGCGCACCGCTTCATCGGTTCCCGACGCACGGACGTTGGTAAGCTGCTTGCCCTTGATCGGGTTCACCACCAGGTCGTTGTCGCGCGAGTGAATGCCGATGATCATGCCTTCATAGACCGGGTCATTGTGGCTGACGAACATGCGGCCGCGGTCCTGCAGCTTCCACAATGCATAGGCCACTGCCGCGCCGTCATCCTGGGAAATCAGCACGCCATTGCGACGGCCCGCCAGTTCCGGCTTGCTGGCATCGACCGGGGAGTACTCGTCGAAAATATGGCTCATCAGGCCAGTGCCGCGCGTCAGGGTCATGAATTCCGACTGGAAACCGATCAGGCCGCGGGCCGGAATACGGTATTCGAGACGAACACGGCCCTTGCCGTCCGGTTCCATGTTCTGCAGGTCGCCGCGGCGGCGGCCGAGTTCTTCCATCACGCCGCCCTGGTGGGAATCTTCCACGTCCACGGTCAGCATCTCGTATGGCTCATGCTTGACGCCGTCGATCTCCTTGAACACCACGCGCGGACGGGATACCGCCAGTTCATAGCCTTCACGGCGCATGTTTTCGAGCAGGATAGTGAGGTGGAGTTCGCCACGACCGGAAACTTCGAAGGTGGTGTCGTCCCCGGTATCGGTCACGCGCAACGCCACGTTGGCCTTCAATTCGCGGTCGAGACGATCACGGATCTGGCGGCTGGTGACGAACTTGCCTTCGCGTCCTGCGAGCGGCGAATTGTTGACCAGGAAATTCATTGTCAGCGTCGGCTCGTCGACGCGCAGCATCGGCAATGCATCCAGTGCATCAGGCGCACAGACCGTGCTGCCGATGCCTACTTCCTCGACGCCATTGATCAACACGATGTCGCCGGCGATCGCTTCGTCGACCAGAACGCGCTCCAGACCTTTGAATTTCAGGACCTGGTTGATGCGGGCCTTGATCGGCGTGGAATCGGGACCGTTCATGATGACCACATCCTGCAAAGCCTTGACGCGGCCACGGCTGATGCGGCCAATGCCAATCTTGCCGACGTAGGAAGAGTAATCGAGGGAGGAAATCTGCAGTTGCAACGGACCGTCCGGATCGTCGTCCCGTACCGGCACGTGCTGCAATACGGCGTCGAACAGCGGCTTCATCGTGCCTTCGCGGTTCGCCGGATCGAGGCTCGCATAGCCATTCAGTGCGGAGGCGTAGACGACAGGAAAATCAAGCTGTTCTTCCGTTGCGCCGAGCTTGTCGAACAATTCGAATGTCGCGTTGATCACCCAGTCAGGCCGTGCGCCCGGACGGTCGATCTTGTTGACGACGACGATGGGCTTCAGGCCGAGCGCAAGCGCCTTGCGTGTCACGAAGCGGGTCTGCGGCATCGGGCCTTCCACCGCATCCACCAGCAGCAGCACGCTGTCGACCATGGACAGCACGCGCTCCACTTCGCCGCCGAAGTCGGCGTGACCCGGGGTGTCGACGATGTTGATGTGCGTCCCTTCGTATTCGACCGCGCAGTTCTTTGCCAGAATCGTGATGCCGCGCTCTTTTTCCAGGTCGTTAGAGTCCATCACACGGGTATCGACTTGCTGGTTCTCGCGGAAGGTGCCGGACTGGCGCAGCAACTGGTCGACCAGCGTCGTCTTTCCGTGGTCAACGTGGGCGATGATGGCGATGTTGCGCAGGGCGCGTTTGGAGTTTGACATGGTGTTGGTTGGCTGGATGCGGAAAACCCAAAAGTATAGCATGCTGCGCCGCATTAAAATCGAAAACGCCTGATATTTCAAGGAGTTGCTTTCCGCTCATGGACGGGCAGCATGCGCTATGGAAACGGGCTCTATTTCCTGATGCGTTGTCGAATTGCTGTTAGGCGACGATGAGGCGTTCCGGTGCAAGTACGCCGAATTCCATGAGTTGCGCTGTTCCCAGCAGCTTGCCATCGGATGCTCGGTAGACACGCATGCGTTCCCGTTGATTGGGCAAATGAACGTTTTCCTTGCCGAGCGCAAGGCGCTGGCCGTGGAGAAATCTCCTGGCCAGCTCATCCGTCAGGGACAGCGGCGAAAACGTTGATAATAAAGTATCGACCGGTGCAAGTAAGCCGGCACGTTGTTCCTGCGAGGTGGCCTCAATGGACTCCAGCGTATTCGCGCCCTCTACCCGCAGCGCGCCGACCCCGGTCCTTCGCAGCGCCTTCAAATGCCCGCCGCAGCCGAGCACTTCGCCGATGTCCTCGCCAAGTACACGAATATAGGTTCCTTTGGAACAGGACACCCGGATCGTCAGGTACGGCGCCTTGTAGTCGATGCACTCCAGGGAATGGATGGTGACCGCTCTCGCCTCGCGCTCCAGCGTGATGCCAGCACGCGCATATTCATACAACGGCCTGCCTTCTCGTTTCAATGCCGAATACATCGGCGGCACCTGCCGGATGTCGCCGCGGAATTGCGCCAGCGCTGCGTCAATCTTCGCTGCCGTGACATTGACATCACAAACCCGCAGGCGCTCGCCCTCGGTGTCACCGGTGGAAGTAACGATACCGAGGTGTATCACCGCATCATACGTCTTGCTTGCATCGAGCAGGTCTTGCGCGAACTTGGTCGCTTCGCCGAAGCAAAGCGGTAAAAGACCGGTAGCGAAAGGGTCCAGCGTGCCGGTATGCCCGGCTTTCTGCGCATTCAGCAGCCGCTTTGCCTTGATCAGCACATCGTTGCTGGAATGGCCTGCGGATTTATCAAGCAGCAGTACGCCGTGCAGCGGCAGACGGATTTTCTTGGTTGATAAGGTCATGACGGAAGATGCAGGCGACATACGGCAACAAATTTACTCAAATCAGTCGTCCGCATCCTTGGCCCGTGTCGCGTTGGCCTGATCGATCAATTTTGACAGCTCGATGCCGCGTGCAGTCGAGGCGTCATGGACGAAATGCAGTTCCGGCGTTGCATGTATCGTCAACCGGCGACCGAGCTGGCCGCGAATAAAGCCCGCTGCTGCCCGAAGCCCGGCAACCGCGTTTTGCACCGCTTCGGGCGTGTCGTTGAGCATGGTGAAAAACACCTTCGCGTGCGCATAGTCGGGAGTGACCTGCACTTCAGTGATCGTGATCATCCCTACTCGCGGATCTTTTAATTCATAGGCGATGATTTCGGCGAGATCGCGCTGGATCTGGTCGGCGACGCGAACGCCGCGACCGGGGATGGACTTGCTATGTTTAGCCATAATGGTGAACCTTGAAACATCGTAGCCCGGATGAAGCACTTGGCTCCACCCGGGCTACAAAAGTTGCGCCGCGCGATTTTATCGACGCCTTACAGCGTACGTGCGACTTCCTGGACTTCGAACACTTCGAGCTGATCGCCCTCTTTGATGTCGTTAAAGTTCTTCAGCGACAAACCGCATTCGAAACCGGCTTTCACTTCCTTGACGTCGTCCTTGAAGCGCTTCAGCGAATCGAGTTCGCCGGTCCAGACGACCACGTTGTTGCGCAACAGGCGAACCGAGGAACCGCGCCGGACCAGACCGTCGAGCACGTAACAGCCGGCGATCGCGCCGATCTTGCTTACCAGGAAAACCTGACGGATCTCGACCAGGCCCAGAGCCTGTTCGCGCTTCTCCGGTGCAAGCATGCCGGACATGGCTGCCTTGATCTCATCCACCGCATCGTAAATGATGTTGTAGTAGCGGATGTCGATGCCGCTTGTTTCGGCCAGCTTGCGAGCGGATGCATCGGCACGGGTGTTGAAGCCGATGATGACCGCTTTGGATGCCACCGCGAGGTTGACATCGGATTCGCTGATGCCGCCAACGGCAGCATGCACCACCTGTACCCGCACTTCGCTCGTCGACAGCTTTTGCATTGCATGCACCAGCGCTTCCTGCGAACCCTGCACGTCGGCCTTGATGATCATCGGCAGGTTCTTGACCTCGCCTTCGGCCATCTGCTCGAACATGTTCTCCAGCTTTGCGGCCTGCTGCTTCGCCAACTTCACGTCGCGGAATTTACCCTGGCGGAACAAGGCAATCTCACGCGCCTTCCGCTCATCCGCCATCACCATCACTTCTTCACCGGCGGCCGGCACTTCGGTCAAGCCTTGGATTTCGACAGGAATCGACGGGCCGGCTTCCGAAATGCTCTTGCCGTTTTCGTCCAGCATCGCACGCACCCGTCCATAGGACGAGCCTGCCAATACCACATCGCCGCGTTTCAACGTGCCGGACTGAACCAGCACGGTTGCAACCGGTCCGCGGCCCTTGTCGAGCTTCGCTTCGATGACGAGGCCCTTTGCATGTGCATCCACCGGCGCTTTCAATTCCAGCACCTCGGCCTGCAGCAGCACGTTTTCCAGCAACGCGTCGATGCCTTCGCCAGTCTTGGCTGATACAGGAATAAACGGTGACTCGCCGCCGTATTCTTCGGGCACCACCTGCTCGGCAACCAGTTCCTGCTTTACCCTGTCGAGGTTCGCCCCCTGTTTATCGATCTTGTTGATTGCGACGACGATAGGCACGCCAGCAGCCTTTGCGTGCGCAATCGCTTCCTTCGTTTGCGGCATGACGCCGTCATCCGCAGCAACAACGAGAATGACGATGTCGGTTGCCTTCGCGCCACGGGCACGCATCGCTGTAAACGCTTCGTGACCCGGCGTATCGAGGAAGGTAATGATGCCGCGTGGCGTCTCGACGTGATATGCGCCGATATGCTGTGTAATGCCGCCCGCTTCGCCGGCTGCAACCTTGGCACGCCGGATCGAGTCCAGCAGCGAGGTCTTGCCGTGATCGACGTGGCCCATCACGGTTACCACTGGTGCACGCGGCAGTTCTTCCGCATCCGCATGCGCACCGCTTTCTTCCAGCAACGCCTCCGGATCGTCCAACTTGGCGGCATAAGCCTTGTGGCCCATTTCCTCGACCAGGATCATTGCCGTTTCCTGATCAAGCACCTGGTTGATGGTGACCATCTGGCCAAGCTTCATCAAATGCTTGATAACCTCCGACGCCTTTACGGACATCTTGTGCGCCAGTTCCGCTACGGTAATTGTCTCGGGAACATGCACATCCTTGATCACGGCTTCGGTTGGCGCCTGGAAGTTGCTTTCACGCTGATCGTCACCATGCGACGAGCGTCGGCCTTTCGGACCGCTGCGCCATCCATCGCGACCAGTCGTGCCGGGTGCGCCGGCGCCACGGGTTTTGATCGCGTTACGCTTCTTGGCATCGTCCTGCCATGTGGATGCCACATTTGCCGACTTGATCGATTTCTTGTCGCCGACGGCCGGTTTCTTGTCATCCTTCTTGTCTGCAGGCTTCTTGTCCGCAGGCTTATGCAAGGTTCCTTCCGCCGCCTTCGCTGCGGCAGGTGCTGGCGCAGGTGCCGGTTCCGGGGCCTTCATCACCTTGCGCGGGGCACTCATCATGGCCTTGATCTGGGCAACTTCGTCGGCTACCGCCTTGCGTGCCAACTCTGTCGCCGCAGCCCGTTCCGCAGCTTTTTTTGCCTCCAGCTGGGCAGCTTTCTTCTTTTCCTCTTCTGCTGCAGCGCGCTGCTGGGCCTCGGCCGCTGAAGCCGTCGCGGCCGACTCGGCTTTCGCTCTTGCCGCAGCCTCCTTCTGTTCAGCCAATTTCGCTTCCTGCATTGCCTTCGCTTGAGCTTCCTTCTCGGCTTCGAGCTTGGCCAGCCGCTCCTGCTTTTCACGCAGATCGGCTTCCTGTCGAGCGATCAGCTCCGCCTGGCGACGCGCCTCTTCGGCCCGCCGTGCCATTTCCGCTTCGTCAATCACCGGCGCGACAGGCGCCTCGACAGGGGGAGGTGCCTCGGCAATCGGCTCATCGCGTTTGATGAACGTACGTTTCTTGCGCACCTCCACCTGAATGGTGCGCGATTTGCCACTCGCATCGGCCTGCTTGATCTCCGTCGTTTCCTTGCGTGTCAGCGTGATCTTGCGCTTTTCGCCCTCCGGCGCGACGCCATGTGCACGACGCAAATGGGTCAACAGCTTGTCCTTGTCGTCCTTGGACAGCGGGTCCGACGTCGAACTCTTTTCGACGCCCGCCGCACGCAGCTGGGTCAACAGCAGATCGGCCGGCATCTTCAGTTCGGTGGCAAATTGGGCTACGTTGTTACTCGCCATTCAGTCCTCTTTTCTATGTGACACGACAAATGATAACGATGCGGATTGCATGCGGATCACTTCACCGCTGCGAGATCCCAAGCCTTGGCCTGCAGGGCCTTGGCACGATCATCGTATTTGGCGTCTATGAGCCTCATCTCGTCGTCGGTCACATCTTCAAATTCATTGTCAATCAGTTGACGGGCGCGCTCCACAGGCAATGCCAGGATGGCGCCGAATTCGTCATACGCAAGCCCGGCAAATGCTTCCACCGTCTTGATGCCTGCAAGTCCAAGCTTGCCGGCGGTAACGCGATCTATTCCTTCAAGATTAACCAGGGCGTCTTCCATGCCCTCCAATCCTTCTTCGGAGGCGATCGCTTCGGTCACCAATGCATCGCGGGCACGGCTGCGCAATTCATTGACCGTATCCTCGTCGAACGCCTCAATGTCCAGCATTTCGTTGATCGGCACGTATGCGATCTCTTCAAGGCTGGCGAAACCTTCTTCCACCAGGATATCGGCAACCTCCTGATCGACGTCCAGTTTTTCCATGAACAGGGCACGCACCGCGGCTGTTTCCGCTGCAGATTTATCAGCCGATTCTTCCGCGGTCATGATATTGATCTGCCAGCCGGTCAATTCCGATGCCAAGCGGACGTTTTGCCCGCCGCGACCGATCGATATAGCCAAATTCTCTTCGTCAACCACCACATCCATCGCATGTTTTTCCTCGTCGACGACGATGGAAGAGACATTCGCAGGTGCCAGCGCACCGATAACGAACTGCGCCGGATCTTCGGACCACAACACGATGTCAACGCGTTCACCGCCGAGTTCACCGGTCACGGCCTGCACACGCGATCCGCGCATCCCGACACAGGTACCAATCGGATCAATGCGCTTGTCATTGGTAAATACGGCAATCTTCGCGCGTATGCCCGGATCACGCGCCGCCGACTTAATTACGAGCAAACCTTGTTCGATCTCCGGCACTTCCAGCTCGAACAGCTTCATGATGAACTCCGGCGCCGTACGCGACAGGATGACCTGCGGCCCACGGGCATTACGATCGATGCGCAGAATGAAGGCCCTCACCCGGTCTCCAATCCGCAGATTTTCTTTTGGAATCATCTGATCGCGTGGCAAACGCGCTTCGATTTTTCCAGATTCCACAATTGCATCGCCGCGTTCCATCCGCTTGATCGTACCGGTGACCAGGGCATCGCCGCGCTCCAGGAAGTCAGCCAGGATCTGTTCACGCTCGGCGTCGCGTATGCGTTGCAAAACCACCTGCTTGGTGTCCTGAGCGAAACGGCGGCCGAAATCAACGGATTCAATCGGTTCTTCGATGTAATCGTCGACCTCGATATCGGGAATCTGTTCCTTTGCCTCGAAATGCAGCACTTCCTGGTCCGGCAACTGGAGCCCAGCTTCGTCCGGCACTACGTGCCAACGACGGAACGATTCGAACTCTCCCGTCTCACGATCGATGGAGACGCGCACATCCACCTCGCCTTCGTAGCGCTTTTTGGTCGCCTGTGCCAGCGCGTGTTCGAGCGCCCCGAAGACGATCTCCTTATCGACGTTTTTCTCACGTGCCAGCGCATCGACCAGCAACAATACTTCGCGACTCATGCTTTGCGACTCCTAAAATCCACTTTCGGCACCAGGCGTGCCTTATCAACGTCAGCGAGCGTAAACTCCAGCATCGCCGGCCCATCTTTTCCTTCGAACTCAAGCTTCAGTTTGTCGCCTTCCGGGGCATGCAAAATACCTTGAAACGATTTGCGGTTGGCGGCGCCTGGCATCGCCATGCGCAGCTTGACGACAGCTTCTTGCCCGGCAAAGCGCGTATAGTCAGCTATTTTCTTGAGCGGCCGGTCGAGGCCTGGCGACGAAATTTCCAGCCTTTCGTACTGCGCGTTTTCCACTGTCAGCAAATGCGACAACTGATGGCTGACTTTTTCGCAGTCTTCCACCGTGATGCGGTCTTCCTCGGCAGCGTCCGGGCCTACGTCGATGTAAACACGGACCAACCCATGAGCGCCGTGCTCCAGATCGACCAGTTCATAGCCCATGCCGACCACGGTTTTTTCAATCAAGTCCCACAACCGCAAGGTGATTCTCCGTCTAACTTTGGCCAAAAACGCAATTCCCTGCGGCAATGCGTTTAACAAAAAAAAAATGGGCATCTGCCCATCTTTTTATAATCAATCGCTACCGGCTTCCGCATCCGCGCCGAAGGTCTTGGCTAACTTCAGCCGCAATAGCTAT
>NZ_DASZBA010000158.1:0-1778 GCF_035944575.1 Noviherbaspirillum sp. | reverse complement strand
CGGGATGATGGTCTTCCTTGACGTGGTCTATAACCACTTCGGCCCGGACGGAAATTATCTCGGCGCCTATGCCGCTTCGTTCTTCCGCGATGATCTCAAGACGCCGTGGGGACAGGCGATCGATTTCCGGCAAAGGCCGGTGCGCGACTTCTTCATCGAGAACGCGATCTACTGGCTGGACGAATTCCGCTTCGACGGCCTGCGGTTCGATGCCGTGCACGCGATCAGCGAAAAGGACTGGATCATCGAGATGGGGAAGCGCATACGCGCCGCCATGCCGGAAGGGCGGCGTGTTCACCTTGTGCTGGAAAACGACGACAACACGGCCGGCTTCCTCGAACGCTCACCCGAACTGCTGTACGACGCGCAATGGAACGACGACATGCACCATGTCCTGCATGTACTGCTGACCGGCGAACAGGAAGGCTACTATGTGAGCTACGTCAACCAGACCGCCGAAAAACTGATGCGCGGGCTGACGGAGGGTTTCGTCTACCAGGGCGAGCCGTCGGTGTACGCAGGCGGCGAGCCGCGCGGCGAACCGAGCGGACATCTTCCGCCGACCAGCTTCGTCAATTTCCTACAGAACCACGACCAGATCGGGAACCGGGCCTTCGGCGACCGCCTTGCGACCTTGGCCAATCCGCTCGCGTTGCGCGCCGCCATGGGGCTGCTCCTGCTGTCGCCGAACATTCCGCTGCTGTTCATGGGCGAGGAATACGGCGCCACCCAGCCGTTCCTGTATTTTACGAGCCACCTGACGCCGGACCTCGCCGAAGCGGTGCGCAAGGGGCGCCGGGAAGAATTTGCCCGCTTTGCGGCATTTTCAGATCCGGAGCTGCGCGAAACGATCCCGGACCCGAACGCCGAGCAAACTTTCCTCGACTCCATCCCGCGCCCGGACAGCGAGGGCGCGACCACCTGGCGGGACTGGATCAAGGCGCTCATTGCCATCCGGCAGGAAAAAATCGTCCCCTATCTCGTCGGCGCAACATCGCTCGGCGCGGAAATGCTTGGGCCGAAGGCGGTCAAGGTGCGCTGGCAGCTGGACAATGACCAAGTACTTATGATTACCGTCAACCTCGGGGACGCGCCGGTGCCGATAGACTATGAAAAACTGGCGGACGGAAAGGGCGGCACCATCCTGTTCCAGACCGACGGCGTCGAGGATGCTGCGCCGGAAAACAGCTTGCCCGCCTATGCATTGATCGCTGTCCTGGAGCCTTCGGCATGAACACCGCAATACTCGATCTGGCGAAGGCCGCGGGCCTCGCGCATGAATGGACCAACGCATTCGGCAAACCGATGCAGGTCAGCGAGGACGCATTACGCGACATCCTCGACAAGCTGGGGTTTCCCTGCGCAACCGACGAGCAATGCCGGGACAGCGAGGCGCGTCTTCTTTCGCTCCAGGCGGGTGGCGACATGCCGCCCCTGCTGACCGGCACGGTCGGCCAGCCCGTACAGTTTCCCTTGCATCAACGATTCGCCGGAAAATCTTTCCGCATCACGCTGGAGGAGGGCGGCCATGTAGACGGACGCCTTCCCGACGATTTGGGCGGTGGCGCCGTTTTGCCTCCCATCGATCGGTATGGCTATCACCGGCTGACCGTGGATGGCCCCGGCGCGGAAACCACGCTCGCGATTGCTCCTGGGCAGTGTTTCGGCGTCTCGGATGCGCTTGCCGGCGCTGGCGCCGCGCAGAGCGCCGATCCGCGGCTTTGGGGGCTGGGCGTGCAACTGTATTCCTTGCGCCGTCATGGTGACGGCGGCATCGG
>NZ_DASZBA010000157.1:0-2581 GCF_035944575.1 Noviherbaspirillum sp. | reverse complement strand
TCGCGGCCGATGACGACGACCGCTTCGCCCTTGGCGCGCACGGCGCTGCCGAAAGCCTGGCCGATCTGCTGCGCCACCGACGCGTCAAGCGTCTTGCCGATGATGCCGCGGATGTCGTATGCCTTGAAGATGGTGGGAGATGGATTGGACATGAATGTTCAGGATACCGATTGATTGAATGAATGTTCGATGCGCCGGCCGCAGGACATTACTTGCGCTTTCGTATGATCATCCAGCGCGGCGACTTGAAGCGCACGATGCGCGCATATAACCAGACATAGCTGACGACGAATAGTGCGCAGAACGACATCAGCACCCAGCTATGTTGCCAGAACAGCGTTGCCGGGATGACCGCCATCAGTGACAGAAGCCAGAGGTACGGCGAGGTCAATGCATTGCGCCGCGTTAACGCCAGCGCATCGCGCCCGACCGCCCACAATACCAGCCGGCGGAAAATCAGACTATGCAAGTGTATGCCATCCGGCATGCCGGGCGACTTGCCGCGCACGAACAGGCGACGATAGACCGAAAACAGGGTTTCGAACACCGGATAGATCAAGAGCAGTGCCGCATACCATGTCGATACTTCGGCATTGCGCATGACCAGAAGCACCGACAACTCGCCAAGCATGAAGCCGAGGAAATATGCACCGCCGTCGCCAAGGAAGATCAGTCCGACCGGATAGTTCCAGATCAGAAAGCCGGCGGTTGCCCCCGCCACCGTCAATGCTGCGATCAGGATGAAGACATCGTTGACCTGCAGCGCCACATAACCGAGCGAAAACAGCATGCAGAGGGTAACGACCGCTGCCAGGCCATTGAAACCATCGATGATATTAACTGCGTTGGCGATGCCGGCAACGGCCAGGACGGTCAACGGCAGCGCGATCCATGCGCTGGTCATGAACCATTGGGACGAGATCCAGTCCAGCCGGTCGATTTTCGCATCGATAAGGAAGTAGCCGAGTGCCGCCGCGACCATGGTCAGCAGCAGACGCCGGGACGGGCTGACGCGCTGGGTGAAATCCTCGACGATGCCGCCGATGAAGGCGACCGATGAACAGGCAAGCAGGAGAAACATTCCTCTGCCGAGAGTGGGTTCGCGCCACATGGCGATCAGCCCGCCGACGAGCACGGCGGCAAAAATGCCGATCCCGCCGATACGCGGCACGGCCAGGGTATGCACTTTCTGCACGCCGGACAGATTGGAGTCCAGCGCGGTGCCGTGCAGCTTCGCCTGCCGGATAACGAGCAGGGTGATCAGGGCGGCGGTAATGAAACTAACGAAGAATGAAAACATGTTCTTTTGACGATATGGGAAGACCAGGCGGCTATCGTCAATCTGGAAGGAGGACAGATATCGGTTCGAGGCCGGCAATCACCGAAAGCCGTAGTTTACGTTATTACAAGCTTGTAATAAAGAAAGGTTTATGCGGCTTGCGTAAATCCTTATGCAGCCATGGATGGCGCCGGCACCATTCCAAGCACGCGCCGATACAGCGCCGCATACGACTGCCCCATCTGGCGGGCGGTGAAGAGTTCCTCGAAACGCGCCCGCGCCTGCCGACCCATCCGTTCGGCGAGCGCCTTGTCCGTATCGAAGCGGCGCATGGCTTCGCGCAAGGCCGGTGGATCGTTGGGAGGCACCACCAGACCGGTGACGCCGTCGATATTCACATAACTGCTCCCGGTGCCGATCTCGGAAGAGATCAGCGGCTTGGCATACATGGCGCCTTCGAGCAGGGTGACTCCGAAGGCTTCGGAACGAAGATGGGACGGGAAGACCACCGCGCGACACAGCTTCAGCAGCGCCACCTTGTCTTCATCAGATACGGCGCCGAGGAACAGCACGTTCTTCAGTCCGAGCTGCGCAGCCTGCTGCTTGAGGTCGTTCTCCACCGGACCGGCTCCGACGATGATGACCTTGCTGTTGCTGCCGGCGCAGGCGTCCAGCAGAATATGCAGGCCCTTGTAATAGCGCAGCATGCCGACGAACAGGAAAAAATCCTGCCCTGCCTGCTGGCGCCAGTACGCAAGGCGGTCGGGCTCGGCGACGGGATAGCTGCGCTCATCGAGACCGATCGGAATGACCTCGGTCTTGTCGCGGTAGTCCTGCAGCAGTTCGCTGCTTTGCAGATAATTCGGCGACGTCGGCACGATTGCGCTGAGTTCCCCGAAGAACCTTCGCAGCAGCGGCTGGTAGACCGGCATCAGGAGGCGCTGCCGCACCACGTCGGAATGGTAGGTCAGCACCGCCGGCCTGGACGTGCCGCCCATCAGGTGAAGCAAGTCGCCGAAGGGCCATGGATAGTGGTAATGCAGCACATCCGCCTGGCTGACCGCATGCCGGAACCGCGACAGCGCGCTGTACGACATCGGCGTCGATGCGATATCCAGATGCACCGGCACTCGGGTGATGTGCGTCGCGCCGTCATGCACTTCCGGCATCTCGACCGCCTTCCTGCTTAACGTGAAGACACGATTTTCGATCCCCATCTGGTTGGTGGCGGTGCTCAGTTGGCGGATCACCTGTTCCACGCCGCCGAAGGAGTCCGGGTAGTACGTCTTGGTGACGTGCAAT
>NZ_DASZBA010000156.1:0-9255 GCF_035944575.1 Noviherbaspirillum sp. | reverse complement strand
CCGCTCCTGTCATGTTCCGGCGCCACGATCCAGACTTCCCGCGCGATCGTTGCAGCAACCTCGGCAAGCACGGCAAGCCCTGGCGCATCGATACCATCATCATTGGTCAGCAGTACGCGTTCGACGGGAAATCGTGAGGTAGCCATTTGCTGATTCCATCCTCTCGGATTGATACCGGCATGGGCCGGGCCAACCGGCTGTTTGATCCTGTAATCTGTTTTGTGTGATGGATCGTGCGGGGTACGCCTGCACGATCCATCGTCGTTGGTTGCGCTTCGCATTCCCGGCTTGCGGGACAGCCGGCCAGCGGCCAGGCATCGACATCAATAAATACTGGCGCCAGCCTCCGATCCCAAAAGCCAGGCACGTTTGCCTGCCCCTTGGAAAATGCCTGCCTACCGCGCACCTTGCTGGGTCGCCTGGGCCTGCACATGTACCATGTTCGCTTCAAAGGCCTGCATCTGCAAGCCGATTGGCATCATGTCGATGCCGGCTTGCTCCAGGCGCGGGAAGAACTGGTTTTCTTCTTCCTCCACATGCTGCAGATGGAGTTCAATGAGTTGCTCGAACAGCGGCAGCGCCTGCGGGTCATTCAAGGACATGCGCTTGAGCTCCACCAGTATCTGATCGGTTTTTTGGTGTTCCTGCTCGAAGTGACCGATCAGAGTGGGATCAATCTCCCGCACGGCCGGATAGAAGACGCTTTCCTCAAGCAGCGAATGCGTTTCCATCAGCATGAGGATCTGCTCTGCTGCGTTGATCTTCACTGCGTCGCTATCGCTGTTGCGATACGTCTCAACCAGAGTACGCACCAGGTTGTGGTCCCGAATAAGTGATTCCACCGGCCGATCGACCGGAAATGCGCTACCACTGTCATTCGTTGTCGTGTCCATCAAATGCTCCTCTATATATGCAAAACCACGGATTCCAGGGCGCCTGTTAACGGCGTACCAGCCCTGCCGCAATCGCCGCTTAGGCGGCACAGGTATTCCACCTGCTGGTAAGACTTGTCGTGTTCTGGCCTGTGCCTGGGGAGGCAAACTGCCAAATGCCTACACCCCGGTTCGATCTATCCGCGAATGGCGAGTTCAATGCCAGGTGACTCTTAAAAGGTAACGCTTGACTGTGGTGAAGGGATTGATGCGCCGATGCTGCGTGCAGTAGACCATCGCCGTGCTGGCGTCATGCTCAGCCGACAGATCCAGATTGACCGCACAGGCTTCAACCTGTTTTGACGCTGCCATGACCGGCGGCAGTCAAACAGGACACTTCACTTATTACGAAGAATGCGACATTGAATTTTCAACGCATATATTTGTGCGCCGCACCAAACTTGTTTTGTTGGTGCTTGTCGAATGAACGGCATGTCTATTTCTCAATACAAAAGGGCAATACCCGCCTGGCTCTTTGAAGAAAGGGATGTCCTTAAATAAAGAACCAGTCATTCCAGACTACCAAAGCGAACTGGAAAGCAGATGAGGTCTGCTTTGGGCAACGCTTCGGCCTGGCGCGTCAGGTGCTCGCAGCAAAGGATCCGCACCAAGGCGCAAACGATGGAAAGACAGGACGCTGAAGGCAGCTTGCAAGTCGCGCCGCTGGTTGCCTGATTCGGAAAGGTGGCGCCAGTGAGTGTCTGCCATACCTCTTTTACGACACAGATATAAGGCAATACGATATGAAACCAATCAATCAACAGACGGTGGTAATCACAGGTGCGTCCAGCGGCATTGGTCGTGAGACAGCGCTTGCATTTGCCGAGCGAGGAGCGTCGCTAGTACTGGCCTCGCGTAACGAAACCACCTTGCGAGAAGTCGCAACGGAAATTCAGCAGCGCGGAGGCAAGGCCCATGTTGTTGTGACCGATGTCGGCATATGGGAAGACATTGATCAACTTGCGCGCGAGGCGGTCGAACAGTTTGGCGGCATTGATACTTGGGTGAACAACGCTGCTGTCAACGAACATGCGCGCGTCGAACAGATGACCATTGAAGAGATCGAACGAATTATCCAAGTGGACCTCATGGGGCAGATCTATGGAATGAAGGCGGCGCTGTCACAGATGAAGCGCCAGGGCAACGGCACGATCATCAATGTCGCGTCCATCCTTGCAAAGCGGGGCGCGCCGCTCCATGCGCCCTATGTCGCTGCCAAGCACGGAATCGCCGGATTTACCGAAACGCTACGCTTGGAACTGATGCAGGAACGCAGCCCGATTAATCTGACGCTTGTCATGCCGGCATACATTAATACACCCTTCTTCATCAATGCCCGGTCCAAGCTCGGGGTGAAGCCCAGGCCTGTTCCTCCGATCTACGAGCCGCAAGTGGTAGCGGAAGCGGTTCTCTTTGCCGCCGAGCATCGGCGGCGTGACATTATCGTCGGCGGCTCAGGTGCTGTACTCGACATGCTGCAGCGAATCAGTCCGTCACTGGTCGATCGTTTGATGCTTTTTCGCGGATTTATGTTCGAACAACAAAAGACCGGTCAGCCGGACGACGGCCAGGACAACTTGTTCAACGCTGATGCGGGCGTCCGCTCGACCATCGGTGAATGGGGGCAGGAATCGAAATCGACGAGCTTGTACACCCGGCATCTGGAATTCTATCCAAACCGCAAACGCCTCCTGTTCTCGGTACTGACCGTGGGCGCCGTCATGCTAACCCGGCGGTTGGGCCGCCAGAGTCAGTAAGCTGGACGACGTGCAACAGGCGATGTCATTTGTCGCCACATGCTCGTTCAGGAAATCGCCTACGGCGGCAAAGAAAAGATCCGGCCGCTCGACATGTGGCAAGTGCCCGCAATCGGGTATGGTAACCAGCCTGCCGTTCACAAGGCGTTCCATCGCGGCGGAGGCATGGTAGCTAGGTACGACGGCGTCGTATGCACCCCAGACAATGAGTGTGGGCATCATCAGGCGCGGTACGTCGTCCAGCACTACGTCACGTTGCCCGACCAGGTCGAGTTCCCCACGCAGACAAGCCAGCACGGCGCCGTGCAGATGGCCCGGCGTCTGTGCCAGGCGCGCCATGTTCGCGTACCAGGCAGGAGGCGCCTGCAGTGGGTGGGCGAACGAGAGTAAGCCGAACATGCATGCGTAATGGACGGCCCCGGGTGGGGTACTCCACCAAGCGGCCATGGCCTCCCCAACACCGGGGATGGTCAGCGCCGTTAGTGCCGGATTTGTCATGCGGCCTAGCCCTGAACTGTCGACCAGGCAGAGAGCATTGACACGGTTGGGTGCGGCAAGCGCAACCCGCATTGCGATAAGCCCTCCGTATGAGCTGCCGACGATAGTGACCCGATCAAGTCCGAGCTTGTCGAGGAAGGCGAGAAGAAAATCGGTGTAGAACGATGGCGGTGCAGCATAGGTAGTGAGCTTCGCGCTCTCGCCCGCGCCCGGAAAATCAGGGGCGACGACGCAGTTGGTGCGCGCCAGCATAGGCAGCGCCCAGCGCCATGTTTCAGCGTTTTCGCCCTGTCCATGCAGTAGCACAATGGGCGGCCCGTCTCCCTGGAGCAAAAAGTGTGTACGGGTGCCTGACACATCCACCCAACCGTGCGCGATTTCGCGATGTTGCGATTCGACGGTGGTACCGCCTTGGCTGCTGATTTCGCCGTTGATGAATTCCATATCTAGTCCTTGCATGCACGAATGTTGTATTTCCCGTCATGCGCAACGACCGTGATAAGCAGACAGGGATTCGACGCAAATCAGACCGGAGAAAAGCTCGACTGCACGGCAATATGCGCGAAGTTTCGTCGTCGAAGCGATTAGCCACGGCTTTCAACGAGTCAAGCAGGCGTACCTGTTTATTGTTTCTCTCCACTGCCTTCCAGCCATGATCAATATTTGACAACGCACGATGAACAACGTTTCTGGTTGCAGCCATTGCAGAAAACATGACTTTTCCCTGTAAAACCTCCTCTATTTAATTCAAGAAAGTTCTCCCGTCGGCATTGCCTGTACTTTGGGGATTGCCAAGCAATCAGCATAATTCAGGCAACGCCATGCATGGCAACGAAAATGTATTGCTGTGCCGTCAGGAGCTTTCAATCTGGGCTCGTCCGCTTTCTTCAGCGGCCCGCTTGGCGATCGGCGCGTAGTCTGATTCGCAATGCGTAGCATCCGTTATCGCGACGCAGGCTTCGAACGCGTCGGCAATTTGCACGACGTCGAATACATAAATAGCATCATCGACCCGGACTTCCTTTGGTGACAGACGAACTGTTGGCATGGGTGTCCTACCTTGCAAAAAGAAGATTTTTAATCAATATCACGTCACGCTACCGCCGTGATCGCTTTCCTGTTTCAACACATATGGTATCGATGGGATCTGGCCTGCCGCAGATCGAACCGCACGGCAGGATATGCGCAAAGTGTTCGAAACCGCCATCCTGCTGCGTCGCATATAGAGGCAGCTCATTTTCATCGGACGCCAAAGCGATATCCCGATAACCAAGACCTGGTTTCATACCTCAACTGCTGGCAACGTGCGCTGCCTGCCCCGAAAGGTCCTCCTCCGTCGCCTGCTGGTGCAACCGAAGAAAGCGTGCTATCGCGTCTTCCAGCGAGGGAAGGAAAACCGCCTTCCGGGTCCCCAGGGCGCTATACATCGGACGTGCTGCGACATAGCCCAGACCCGAACAAGTACGCGTTTCGAGCCTGCTTGAATCGATTCCGGCCATCTCCGTTGCCTTCAGTGCCAGATCTGCCCACGTGATCGGCTGGGCGTTCGTCAAATGCCAAACGCCCTTTTCCTTGTCGATCAGCAGGTCGAGACAAGCATGCACCAGGTCAGGCACATAGGTTGGCGACACGGTCATGTCGTTGGCTGCGACAAAAGGAGAGCCGGCGGAAAGCGTTCTCAGCACCCGGGTAAGAAAGTTATGACTGTCCCATGGGCCAAAGAAAGCGCTGCTGCGAACGACCAGCGCATCGGGATGGGTATCGAGTACCCTGCGTTCCGCTTCCACCTTGCTTCTTCCGTATATGTTGAGCGGACGTACATTGTCGGTTTCAATATACGGCGATTGCTGTCGTCCATCGAACACCAGGTCGCTCGAAAAAGTCATTAACTGCACGTTATGCCGGATGCATGCAATGGCCAACACGGACGGTCCCAATGCATTTTCACGAAAACATCGGTCTGCATCACTTTCGGCCGCATCCACTCGTACATAGCCTCCGGCATTGATGACGGCCCAAGGCTGATGCCCAACGATGGCGCGTTCGACCGACGCCGGATCGGCGATATCCATTTCATGGCGGCTTAGCAAGCGATAGGCCAGATTGCGCGATCGGCAGATGCGGGCAAAGGCTCTACCGAGCGTACCCGTCGCGCCCGTGATCAAGATCGGCTGAGCAAAATGGTTGTCCGCTTGTGGCCTGGCGGATGAAGGCATTGCGAGGATCTCGCTCGGTGCAACCGGAGGGCAGTGGAACCGGCCCGGTCGCCTCCACCACCCCTGCCCCTGCAATACCGGATGCGACAAGCGGCGGCCCGCCGACAGTTCACGCATGAAGCTTGCGACCGCGGTCGGACGTGGACTGGGCGACCGCACGTCAAACGGGCCGGGCTCATAGTAGCCTTTGCATTCCGTGACCAGGCAATTCCAGTCATAGGAACCAAGCAATGCCCAGACCGTCACGGCGCGCATGTCAACACCATTGCGCTTGGCGTTCGTTGCAGCCTCCCAGATTTCGAGCAGCCACCGCAACTGGTCTTCGCGGTTCGCATCGATATGCGCTTCGGTCACCGCCAGCGGCAAGCCATACCGCTCCCATGCCTCGTCGAGGAGGACGCTGATGCCTGGCGTCGGGACGGCCAACGCGCGCGCCGCATGAACATCAGCATGTACTTGCTCGCTGGCGTCGCGCAAATATTCTTCAGGATAGCGATTTGCACGTTGATCGAGCCAGCGTTCGCTGGTGATGTAGTAATTGACGCCGATTATGTCGGGAGGGCAGGGATTGTCGGCGAACCAGAGAAGCTCGGATGGATCGATGCCGGTGCCGGTCAGGTAACCCCAAAGCGCATGAGCCGGACCAACTTTTCCGCATAAGAGATCCCAGGACAGCCAGCGGCGCTCGTTATAAAAGTCCGCGAGTTCCGCCATTTCCGGCGTGCTGTAGGTTTTGCTGATGTCATCGGTCTGCACCAGCTTTGCATCCGGATTCACTTCGCGGATAGCTCGCATGGACAGGACCACCGCGCGACACTGGTTCAGGAGCGCCTGGACAAAAGTGCGATCGTCCTTGCCATGCGGGTACCACACTCCGTATAGACCGCTGAAGCGAGCTGTGGTGAGCGGTTCATTAATCGGCGTATAGTATTCAACCCACGGATAGCGTCTTGCCACCGCGCCGGCGAACTGGGCGAGCTTGTCGGCAAATTCGGGGTCGACCAGGCTGGTATGGCGCGGTCCGCTGCCGTGGTGCAGAAGACCGACGATCGGTGTGACGCCCAATCGTTGCAACCCGGGCAGCCGTTGGTCCGGCCATGACCAGTCGGCGTCCGCGATCGTGTCAGGCGCTATCCGCTCCCACAGGACCGGGTAGCGTATGGCCTGTATTCCCAATGATGCAAATCGTTCCAGATCGTCAATGCGGTCGGTATGGCCGTTTCGCTCCATCTGACTGAAGTAGTTATCCCTAACCCGATTGACCGTGCACTCCAATCCTCCCCATAGCGCGATCGTAGGATCGCCTTTCTCAATTGCGTACTGATTCATACATATTCCGGTGAAAGGTTTTTGACCTGGCAAAGTGTAAAGAAATTTCGCATTCCAGCATCATGCAAACGCCATGCCATTCAACGGAGCCACAAAAAAGTCCCGTCCATTCGGAGAAGAAGGTATCGGCTACAGAGGTGGAAGTTACCGGTGCTGTTGCTTCTTGCCGGCCGCGTTGAAGAGTGCGCTGCCCGACAAGCATTATGCGTTGCCGACTCGACCCTCTGTTGGTTGATGGCCGCTGCTGGGGTCAAACCAACCTGGCGGGACCATGGGTTAAACACGGTCGCTTCTACCGCACCATTGAAAGTCGCGAAGGCTGCATCGACCGCGTCCGTTCCATCGGTAATTTTGATCCTGCCTGTGAGTGGTCAATTATGTCTGGCGCCGTACATATGGACATCCCGGTCAATGTCACTGTCATCGCCATCACTGTGCCGCAACGCGCGGTAGGTGCGCTGCCACGTATCGCGCAGGAAGATCCGACGTGCGGCACAAGGCGATAACAACATGGGCGAAACCACGGCGGACACCGTCGCCTCGCTTGATTGAACACGTTGCAGGTGTTCAGCAGACAAATGCCGGACCCCTATCGGTACTCGGTATTGGCGTGGACCCGGTCGCACATTGCCTGCACACGAGCCCTGCCCTGCGGCACGAAGCCGACTGATATCTGCGCAAGGCTCCCGAGTCGATCCGACTCGCAATAGAGACTCGGCAACACATAGCGTGCCACGCCAAGGGAAAGCCGTTCGAGCGGAATAACACAGCCAGACAGGCCATCGTTATCCGGCCTGTCTGGTACGGTCAACGTCGCTTCATAGAGAAACCGATTGTAACCAACGTGGAGTGTGCTCCGGATCACGCAGCTACCGTGTGTGTATGCAGCATTACATAGCTGCCTGGCTTGCGCCAAAATGGTCGCGTACAACGATTGCACGATTGTGCATGCGGCCTGAGCAGGAAAATGATGGGACTCCGCTCTGCTGCAATGTAAGCTAGCAGACAGCCGGTAGGAATACTCACCACCGCTGATGGTGTATTGAAATAGGGTGAATCGTCTATCGTTACACTTCTGAAGGTTATAAAACCGACGTACGGATATGTAACTCTTACAGACTTTCCGTCTTGATAGGAGTCTGTGGAAGGATTTTCGTGACAAGGGGACCAATGTGCCAATGATGATACCGGCGTCGAGTATCGTTGAACCCCGGTTGAAGGAAGAATCAGCGCAACGCATTCTATGTCGCATAGCGTTTGAATTTCGAGGCGGGCAAATTTGCACGGGTAAAGAAACCCATCGTTCAGGCGGCTTGCAGGATGGCAGACTGAGTGCTTGTGGGGCATGAACATCGCCAGATTTGGTCAGTGGCATCGGCTCGCATGCTGGATGACAAACCGCGACCGTAAACGCAAAAAAGCTCGCCGGAGCGAGCTTTCATTCACTATCCGTAGCAACCCGCCAGACACCTATGCTATCTGCAGAGTGTCCCTGGCCAGAATGTGTTGAAGACCCATGCTATCTGCATGGTGCCTTCCCTATCTGCACTGGTTGCGTCCTTCCATTCGCTAACGCCGTTTTATCGGCTCTAACGGAATGCATGAATTGTTACGATCCAGTACAGCCCCCGACGACCCATGCTATCTGCATGGAGCCCTCGGCAAGATATTGCGGTGACCCATGCTATCTGCATAGTGTCATCGCACCTCGTATAAGCTGCGCTGGCTGTCGATTAAAGCCGTGTCGGCTTTACGACGGATAAATCATCGACTGGCTGTGCTGCAGCCGTCGCATGAATTAGATAGGACGAATGTTGCTGGCCTTTTCGCCCTTAGGACCAGTGCCACGCTCGAACGATACGCGCTGGTTTTCGGACAGGCTTTTGAAACCATCCGCCTGAATGTCCTTAAAGTGAGCGAACAGGTCGTCACCGCCATTGTCCGGGGCGATAAAGCCAAACCCCTTGGAATCGTTGAACCACTTTACTGTACCAGTTTGAATACTCATGTTAATTCCTTGTTGAAATAATAAGGGGACGAAGCCCGAAACGCACCCGAAACCAAGGGAAATCTAACTGAAGGGAGTCAAACAGGAATGGCTCTTAAAAAGAGCAAGACAGGAAGAGACCAACAACGACTACGGCTTGATGCAAGTGCAGACCTATAACTATACGCGTAAAGACTGGAATAGTCCACCCTTTTATAGTTAAGAGGAGGCCATCAATCCTGTATCGATGCCGCCATGAGCGCAACGTCAGATGAAGCGATTCAGTCCAGCAACCCGTCGGTGTCACGACAAAATACAGCAGCTGCGACTCGCGGATCATTGACGTATTTCTCAAACAAACTACCACCTTGCGATGTTGCCAAGCATAAGAATGCTTTGGCACGAACGGTACAACGATTTTATCGACAGCGATGCGACCGGATGGGAGTTTCCTATCCACAAGAGCGCATAACAATTTGCAAAGCGATTTCTGGCCAAGCGCATCGCCGCAGACAGTACGATCTGTACAGCAAAGC
>NZ_DASZBA010000155.1:0-22345 GCF_035944575.1 Noviherbaspirillum sp. | reverse complement strand
GAATGCAGCAGGAACAGCGCGTCGTCACCGGAGCTGCAGCCTATATGCACATGCTGACCGAATACCGTAAATTGTTTGGCGAGATATCCATACAAGGTGGAGACCTGCTTAAAGCGTGGCTTCGAAAAGATTTTTCTTTCGGTCCATTTTTGAAACGGATGGGTCCCGCCGCCGCAGACGCCGACATTGAGTCGATCGCCGGCCCTTACCAACGTATCCCGGATCTGATGGAGCTGCTCCAGCAAACCGGCATGGCTGGTGTGCACGTCGGTATTTATTTCGATCATGCTTTCAGTGATTTCCGGCGTCACATTGCCTGGAAACGGCTTGCGCTTGAGCAGGTCGAGCATGTCGGGAGACGCTTCGATCAAGTCGAAATTACTCAGGCTGACCAGCTGCAGCTCAAGCTCTACGCCGAGCGTCAAAGGATCGGATTTTTTAAAGGGTTCCAGCGGCATGCTCAAGTCTCCGGAATGTCGGGCGTTTCACTCGCCCATATCAGCGCGCGCTGCGTGACGATCGGACCAATCACCTCCAGCAGCAGTACCATCGCCGTCAACGGCATCAGGCTCTCGACGAGATCGACACCGACATGTCGGGTCTGTTCCATCATCAGGATGGCAAATACCGACAGCGGCGTCAGCGCCATGCCCGTCAGCAGCCCCTTGCGCCACGACACGCCGCTTACGTGGGCAAAGGCGGCGACGCCGATCGTCTTGGTAACGAACCGCGCGGCAATCAATGCAAGACCCAGAACAAGGCCAGGCATGACCTGGTCCCATTTCAGCGACGTCGCAACGAAAAAGAACAGCAGCACGGTCAACAGATCGCCCATGACGCCGAAGTTGCGCTGGGTCTGGCTCAGGGTCACGCGGCGATGGCGTGCGACGAGACCAAAGGTCAAGGTGGCGAGTACGGGAGAGAAGTTGAACGCATGTGTAATAGCCACCAACAGAATGACCGTGATGGCAAAGGCGACCGTCGCGTCGCGGGTCAGGCTCCCCAGGCGCCGCAGCAGAGCGGGAACGGCAACACCGAATAGCGCGCCGAGACCGGCCGACGCGACCAGCACCACCAGGCTGTTCCAGACTGCGTGCAGCAGGCTTCCCGAGGTCTGGAATACGCCGATGCCGATGATTACCTTGAATGCGAATACCGCGAGTACGCAGTTCAGCGCGGATAAATGCAGAACCCGCTCCGTAACCTGGCCGGAGCTATTTTGCTCGTTCAGCACGCGCAATACCCCTGCGGGAGAAGTCGACATGGCAAGAGAGGCGAGAATCAGGGCCGACAGTGGCGTGGTGCCGAACCAATAAGCGACCGCATACACAGCCCCGAAAGTCGCGATTGCTTCCACGCCGCCGGTGACTGCGATCCATCGGTTCGTCGTCAACCAGCGCAGGTTGATACGATAACCAAGCTCGAACAGCATCAGCCCGAATGCGACATTTGCCAGCAGCATCAGGTTCTGTGTCTCTTCCTCCGGCAAATGCCCGGCCAGGGTATTCCCGAACAGGAATCCCACCAAGCCATAAATACTTATTCGCGGCAGGCCGGTCCAACGGTAGCCAAATTCTCCGGCGATCCACGCGAAAGCAAGAGCGAACGGCCAGGCAAGCTGAAGCGGAATTGGCAACAATTCAGGCATATCGACTTTTCCTAAAAAGTAAGATGTATTGAACCGTGCCGTAGAAATGCATAGGCAAGGCAGTGCGATCCTGACCGCACACATCTGACACCGGCGACCGGCATCGTTCCGCCCGCCGAAGAATCGGCATGCCGCCGGCCCGAATTGATAGCGAGATCCCTATGCGCTCCCGCTATCATGACGCCGTACTTCCTGCTCCCATTCTCAAGCATCCTGTTCAGACGGAAAGCCGTGTTTGATTCTGGGGGCAAGTGGCGGCTTACCATCGTCCTGCATCTGCAGAACGCAAGTCCGGACGGGAACATTGCTTTTCCTGATGGCCGCTCCGGAATTGAAGGATTGTTGACCTAAGTCCGCTTTACGGAAAACAGTCCGAACGACTGAGGACTCGTCGTAAGCCGAAAAATATTCGGCGACCATGCTGCGGGACGCATCCCGCGTTTACCGGCTCTGAAAGGTGCGCTGAATCCGGAAATCCTTGGAGCCACCTTCCTTCGCTGCCAACAATGTCGGCATTGCGATGTGCGCGGAGTATAGATGGCTTTCCTTAAGGGAAAATTAAGCTGCATCAAGCCAGCAGCTTAACAATTGTTCGATGCTTCACGAACGGTTCGGCGGATAGTTTGTTCGCGCTCGAAACTATCCAGGCAAAGATTCCTGATACTAACTAAACAACTCCTGGCTGTCTCATATGCTTTGCGGCACATGTACTTTATACAAATTTGTAAGCAAATTTTACTAACGTATCAAATTGTTAAAGCGTCCTTGGAATCAGTCTACTCCTGATCGCGGCGCCTTTTGTATTGTCCAGAACAGTGGTCTTGTCCCGGTCGAAACTTAAAGTCAACAGGAATGCTATTTGCAACATGAAAAAACAAGTGCCGCCTCTGCGCCGAAGCGGTTGGGCGGGGATGACAAGGGTGATACATGCCACGACATTTATCGCGTTTGTCGCCCCGCCCCTTTTTCTTTGGGCCAACTGATCATATATTTGTCTAATTCGCAATTGCGGAACTTCAATAGACCTATATGTTGTCCAAGCGTCAATAGCATTCATATCACGCATGACGGCGCTGGTGTTTTATATCGATGAGATTCTGCATCTGGAGAGGGGACTTGCTCGCAAACAACTCGTTCAAGCTGGTACAAATTCGCGCCACGATCCGTCATGCGTGCAGGCTATCAATATTGATCACCAGCTTGTTCTGCACCACCCCGCTACTCGCGGACGATCCGGGTTACCGCATCGAGCTGACCGCCCCCGATGAATTGCAAAAACTATTAACGCAAAACCTCGACCTGTTCCGGTACAGAGATCGCGATGATCTCAACATCGAACAACTGAACTTCATGGTCGCTACCGTTGCCGAACAGGTGGAGAAGCTCGCCTCGACGCAGGGATACTTCTCGCCCAAAACCGACGTCAGGGTAGATACCGTGTCCGGTGAAAGAGTAATCATTTTGAATGTCGACTCCGGACCGAGAACCATGGTGTCCCAGGTTGCGGTCAATGTCACGGGAGCGGCCGTTGACGTGGCGCCCGATCAGGTCGCGGAAGCAAAGAATGCCTGGCCACTGAATGTCGGCGAGCCGTTCACCCAGGAAGAATGGAGTGATGCAAAGCAGTCAGGCCTGAGGGTGCTGCAACGACGCCGATTCGCTGCCGCACGCTTGGCGGACTCCCAGGCGAGAATCCTTGCCGACAAAAACACGGCGGAACTTGCTGCGACGTTCGATAGCGGACCGGTTTTCACGTTCGGCGATGTAAGGATCAGCGGCACGCAGCGCTATCCGGAAAGCATTATTCGCAACGTCAATCCTCTGAACCCCGGCGAAGAATATTCTTCCGAGCGCCTGCTGGAGTTCCAGCGTCAATTGCTGAGAACCCCGTACTTCAGCAACGCGGTCATCGATATCGATAAAGATCCGGCCAACGCCAGGCTTGCGCCGGTAAACGTTCGGATCACGGAATTCCCGGCGCAGCGCCTGCGCGGCGGCGTCGGCTTCACAACCGATACGGGTGCCCGCCTTGAAGGGCTCTACTCCAACTACAACATGTTCGGCCGCGCCTGGGTGCTCGACGCGCAGACACGCTTCGAACAGCGCCGCCAGCTTGGCTCACTGGCGCTGTCCATGCCGCCGGGACGCGGCGCATGGGTCAACGGGGCCAGCGGTTTAGTGGAGCGGACGACGCTGGAAGGCGTGGATTTGAGAACGCGCCGGCTTGGCGTCCGGCGGGCAAAGAGCACCGACAAGGCAGATACCGCCTATTCCATCCAGTATTACCGGGATCAGCTAAGCCAGATCGACGGCGCTGCACTGCCGGAAGATGTGCTGGTACAACCTGGCGTGCATCAGGCGCTCGTGGCAGGTATCGAAAAAACATGGCGGAACGTCGACGATGCCCGTTTCCCGCGGGATGGCCGCGTTCTTTCCGTCGAAGCCGGAGTCGCGCTCAAGGGGCTGCTCACCGACCAGACCTTCTTCCGTTTCTCCAGCCGGATTCGCGAGTTTCTGCCAATCGGTGAACGGGATGTAGTGATTTTGCGTGGCGAACTTGGGGCGGTGATTACCAAGGGCGACAATGCGGCCATTCCGGCGTCGCTTCTTTTCCGTGCCGGCGGGACGGAATCGGTGCGCGGCTATCCCTTTCAGAGCATCGGCAACGAGCGCAACGGTATCGTGTACCCCACCCGTTACATCGCCACCGGCGGCGTGGAGTACCTGCATTGGCTTACCGAAAGCTGGGGCGGTGCCGTGTTCTACGACGTCGGCGCAGCGACGGATCAGTGGAGCGGCAAACAGTTCTTCCATGCCGTCGGTGTCGGTGCCCGCTGGCGCAGTCCGGTCGGGCGGGTGAACGTCGATCTCGCATATGGGATCCAGGCAGGCAGCATCCGCCCTCACCTGTCACTTGGCGTGGCATTTTGAATTCGGACCCTGGAATGGATAGCACGCCCGCGACCCAACCGACACCAAAGCGACACGGTGCACGCCGCGCACTCATCTGGAGTGCCGCCGCGTTAGCGCTGCTGCTGCTTTTCATTGCCGGCCTCGCGCTGGTGACGCTGCAGACGGAATGGGGAGCCCGTGTGCTTTGGCAGAACGCGCCGCGTTTTCTGCCGGGAGAATTATCCGGCGAACTCGTGGGCGGCACGCTCAAGGACGGCCTTACCCTGCGCAATGTCGAGTACGCTGACCAGACTAAGCGGGTCAAGGTTGACCGGCTGGAAGCAAAGTGGGGTCTTTCCCGATCGCCGCTCAAACTGACGATTCCTTATCTTCGCGTCGGCACGGCGGATGTGACGATGCTTCCGTCGCCCGATGAACCCACAACCATGCCGCAGGAGATCAAGCTGCCGCTCGCGCTCGATCTCCAGAGTGCCACCGTCGATAAGGTCATCATCCGAAGCGAAGGCGAACCGGCAACCTATAGCGACATCAGCCTGCAGGCGTCCTCCGATCGTATCAACCATGCCGTGCAGCTCAGGAAAGCCGTGACACCGTTCGGCACGGTCGCCGCGGCGCTCAAGTTGAACGGGAACCGCCCTTTCAACATCGATGGAACCGCGCGTATCGACGGCGCGTACCAGGATCGGCAGTTCAACGCCAGTGCGGACTTGGCGGGTTCGTTGGAAGCGCTCGGGGTCCAGGTCAGGGCTGCGGCGAAGGAATTCAATGCGCAAGCACAAATCGATGCCACTCCGTTCGCCGACGTGCCGTTTCGCAGCGCCAATATCCGCGCAGACAAGTTCGATCCCAGCGCCATCAATCCCGAGTGGCCGAAAGCCCTGATGCAGATAACGGCGCAACTCGCCCCCGTCAATGCAAGCACGGATATGTCAAAGCTTGTCGTCAGCGGTCCGGTGACGATAACGAATTCACAGGCCGGCCCCATCGATAAGGGCATGCTTCCACTGGAATCGGTCCACGCCACGGTCACACTCGACGCTCAAACCCAACGGCTGGCCCAGGCAAGGATCGAATTGCCGGGGAAAGCGGTCCTGGAAGGAGGCGGCGAATTGCGTAGCGGCGGCAAAGGCGAGTTCAAACTGGACGCAAGCGCGCTGGACCTCCATGCCCTGCATACGGCCGTCCGACCGACGAAGCTGAAAGGCCCGCTGTCTGTCCAGCTGGATGGCGAAACACAGATCGTAAACCTGACCCTGACCGATCCGGACCTGTCCATCACCGCCGACGCAAAACTGACACCCGAACGCATGACATTGAGCTCGGCCAAACTCAAAGCCGGTCCCGCGAAACTTGATGTCAGTGGTGGGATGGCGCGCGGCGCGTCGTCCGACTATGCGTTCCAGGGCTCGCTCAGCGACTTCGACCCGGCACGCTTCCTGGCGACGATGCAGGTGCCGGGAACACCGAAGAAAAAGTCACCGCTCGACGGCATCGACGCCGATATCAATATGGATTTCAAGGCGGAGGGAGTACTGCAGCCCGAGATTTCCGCCCGGGTGCAGTTCAACGTCAATGAAAGCACCTACGCCGATCTGCCGATGACCGGTGGCGGACTGGTTCATCTTGTCGGCAAGCGCATTTTGCCCAGCGACGCGCGGTTGACGATTGCGGGAAACAACGTCGATCTGAAAGGCAGCTTTGGCCAGCCGTCAGATCGCTTGAAGGTAAATATCGATGCGCCTGCCCTGGCTCGGCTCGGGTTCGGCCTGAATGGATTGCTGAGGGTGAACGGCGAGGTGGCCGGGACGATCGACCGGCCGCTCGTGGATGCCCGCTATGAAGCGGAAAACCTGGTGTTCGGCAACCACCGGCTCGCGTCCCTATCAGGCATGGCGGATATCGACGGTGTGCCGGGATCCGATCCAAATGCGAAAGTGGATCTCACGCTCAACGCACGCGGCCTGCAGAGTGGCGAAATACGACTGACGACGGTGTCCGCCGACATCGACGGCACCTATGGCAAGCACACCATCAGCGTCGACGCCAAGGGGCAGTTGCGCGACCAGAAGCTTGATGTCGGCCTCGACGCACAGGGAAACCTGCGCGAAACCAGGCAGGGACTCGCATGGGACGGAGTCCTGCGCACCTTGGAGAACCGCGGGGTGCCCAGGGTCTCCATGCGTTCCCCCTTAGCGGTCAGCGTTGCGCCCGGACGGGTCGATCTCGGGAATACCCGTTTCGATATTGCACGCGCGGTGGTCGACCTCAAAAGCTTCCAGTTCAATAACCAGCTGGTGAAATCCGAAGGGTCCTTCAATGAACTCAACATCGGGCATCTGCTGGCACTCCGCCGGCAATTTACCGGGGAAGCCCCTCCGGTGGATACCAATCTCATTCTCGACGGTCAATGGAATGTCACGCTGGCGGACCGCGCGGATGGTTTCGTCCGGATCGACCGCAGCAGCGGCGACATCGGCATTAGCGGACCTGCCGGCAACAGCCTGCTCGGGTTGAATGCCTTGTCTTTGACGGCGAACCTCCAGGGCAATCGCGTGGTCGTCGATGCCGGCGCCAATGCGACGCGGATCGGTCGCCTCGACGGTAAAGGTGAAATCATGCTGCAATCCGAAAACGGCCGCGTTTCGCTCACGCCCGACGCGCCGGTGTCGGGAAGAGTCAATGTAACGATCCCGCGCCTGCAATCGATCGCTTCACTCGCCGGACCGAGAATCGCATTAAACGGTACGGTTGCGATCGACCTCGCCGCCAACGGCACCTTGTCCGAGCCGAAGTTGTCAGGCACCGTTCTTGGCGACGACCTCGCACTCACCTTGTTCGACCAGGGCGTGCGCCTGCGCGACGGGACCGCGAGGATTATCCTCGACAACAACATCATCGAACTGCAGCAGGTGCAGTTCCAGGGCGGGAACGGCACGCTGCGGGCGACCGGGCGCATACCGCTCGACCAGTCGCGCACCGATATCAGCGCCACCGTGGTTGCCGACAATCTCCAGCTCCTGGCAAGCCCCGCGGGACAGCTTACGGTGTCGGGGCAGGCGAAGGCGGCCAATGTCAACAATCAACTGGTGGTTGGAGGCAATTTCGTCGTCGACCGCGCATTATTCAGCCTGCCGGAGCAGGCGGCGCCGAAACTGGACGACGACGTGATCGTCATTCGAGGCAACGAGTCGCCTGCCAAGGCCGCTTCGAAGCCCGGGGGGCCGGACAACAAGCCGGCCGGGCCTTTTACACCACGGGTTGATATCGCGGTCGATCTGGGGAATCAATTCCGCTTCGAAGGATCCGGGGCGGAGCTGCGGCTTGCCGGGTCCCTGAATATACGAAGCGCTCCCGCCGAGCCGATCCAGGCATTCGGTACGGTGCGTATCGTCGATGGCACCTATGAAGCATTCGGCGCGGAGCTGGCGATCGAGCGCGGCTTGCTCAATTTCCAGGGACCACTGGCCAATCCGAACGTCAACATTCTTGCCATGCGGCGTGAGCAGGAAGTCGAAGCCGGCGTGAGGGTTACCGGCACCGTCCAGCAACCACGCGTGGAGCTGGTATCGGAACCCAATGTTTCGGAAGAGGAAAAACTGTCATGGCTGATCTTCGGGCGCGCCGGCGGCAATTCCGAACCGGGACAGGCGCAGAACGCGGCCAAGGGCGCGGCACTCGGGCTGCTGAACAAGTTTGGCGGACAGCGCATCGCCAGCCGGTTCGGCCTTGATGAATTTTCCATCGGGTCCAGCGATTTCGGCCTCCAGGGCCAGCAGGTGGTGAACCTCGGAAAAGAGATTACCGACAACCTTTTTATCGGTTTTGAACAAAGCCTTGCCGGGACAGGAAGCGTACTCAAACTCACTTACGAACTTACCCAGAACTGGTCGGTGGTCGTGCGCGGCGGTGCGGTAACCGGCATGGACATGCTTTACAACAAGCGTTTCGATAAGCTTCGGGGCGGCTGATCCTGGCCTCGTCTTCATGCATGCAACCCTTCCTATCCAAACTTTTCCCGTATTGAAAGGTCTATAGACAAAGAGCTTGTTTCAGACCTGCCGGGATTGCCTTATGCACATGTTGACGTGGGAGCCGTTGCGCAAACTTGGAAAAATGTCGATGCGACGGTTTCTTGCCGGTGGTTTGCTCCTCGCTTTCACGGCAGGCTACGCGCATATCGCCTATTACACCCAGGCAGTGCACGGACAACTTGCATTGCTTGCCGCAATGCGCCCTATCGATGCCTACCTGGCCGATCCGCAGATTGATGCAGCGCTGAAACAGAAGCTCGTGAAGGTGAAGCAGATCCGTGACTTTGCCGTGCGCGAGCTGGGTCTTCCCGATAACGAAAGCTATAAACACTATGCCGACATCGGGCGCGACTATGTCGTGTGGAATGTGATTGCCACGCCCGAACTGTCGATGCAGCCGGTGCAATGGTGTTATCCCGTCGCGGGTTGCGCCAGTTATCGCGGCTATTACAACAAGAATGACGCGCTTTCCTATGCGCGTACGCTGCAGTCGGCCGGCTACGATGTCCATGTGGCCGGCGTGCCGGCCTATTCCACGTTGGGCTGGTTCAGCGATCCGGTATTGTCCACATTTATTCACTACTCCGAGCCCCAGCTCGCCAGGCTGATTTTCCATGAGCTCGCCCATCAGGTGCTTTTCGCCCACGGTGATTCGCAGTTCAATGAGTCTTTCGCGATGGCGATCGAGGAAGTGGGCGTGGAACGCTGGATCGAACAGCACGGCGACGAAAACATGCGCCAGCGTCATCTCAAGAACGAGAGCCGCAAAAAGGACTTCCTTGCCTTGCTGCGCAAATACCAGGAACAGCTGCAAACCGTGTACGCAAGCGATGCAAACGACGACGAGAAACGCGCCAGGAAGGCGGAAATTTTTTTGGCGCTACGCGACGAGTTTCAGCACGTAAGAGTTGCCTGGAATGGATATGCCGGTTACGACGGCTGGTTTGCGCAGAAGCTTACCAATGCCCATCTGGCGTCGATCGCAACGTACCACCGCTTCGTTCCCGGGTTCAAGGCGCTGCTCGAGAAACAAAACAGGCTGCCGGCGTTTTATGAAACGGTCAGAAGTCTTGCCGCACTTCCGCTCGATCTGCGTCATGAACAGCTCACGCAGCTAGGGCAAACGGAAGCACGACCGACGCCGGTTAATCAACCCGATGCGGGCAAGAAAATGGTTCCGGTATCGACGGAAACAACGGGATAGATTACGTATGCCTGATTGAAGGGGGCCTGTTGCAACCGGAAATCGGGTGCTGCAAGCCTGGAACAGCGTACACTGGCTGTTCACTTTGCAAAGGCGCCGCTGTGAAACATGACGAAGTCGTTGCCCTATTCAGGGAAAAAGCTGCATCAATGCCGGAACAAGGGCCATCCAAGAGCGACCTTATCCTCGGACTTGCGACACTGCTGGCAGAGTCTCGCGGACGTCTATCAAAAGAAAATTTCGAATCCCTCATTAATCTGGGCGCAGCGCTGTACAAGGAAGGCCACAATCAATATCAGGCACGTTCGGATGTCGACACCATCATGACCAAGTCGCACGACGACAATAAACACTAGGGATCTGTGTGATCACGAAGAGGCGCCACCCTCATGATGGCCTTCGCTGCCGCTACGCCGGGTACGGCATCGCGCGTGCGAGGATTGCGTTGAAATCCGTTCCCGCGCCCAGTGTTCCGAAGGTGTGTCCCCAATTGCCGTCCAGACGGGAATCGCAAAACGCGCCGAACACCGCTGACGGCGCAGTCTGGCAAAGTAATGCCGCCTGCAGCGTCAGGGCGACATCCTGCGCCAGGCGCCGTGCCTCGCTTTCGGTTGCCATATCCTCGACACGAGCCGGCAGCGCCGCCATCATCCGGTCCAGCGCCGCGTGCACGCCCTTCGCCGGAGCCAGTTCCTGCGCCAGTGCGGCGACGGCATCGGCTTTGCGAAGCGCCCGCAGAAAATCCAGCGCCATGATGTTGCCGGCACCTTCCCAGATCGAGTTGAGGGGCATCTCGCGATAGATGCGCGCCATGACGCCTTCGCCGCCCTCCTCCACATATCCGTTGCCGCCGAGGCATTCCATTGCCTCCTGCGCAAAATGACTGCCACGCTTGCAGATCCAGAATTTCGCAATTGGTGTCAGCAGGCGGGCCATGATGTGTTCATGCGCATCGCCGGCCCGGTCGAAGGCACGGGCCAGACGCAGGGCGAGCGCCGCAGCCGCCTCGGACTCCAGCGCCAGATCCGCGAGCACATTGCGCATCAGGGACTGTTCGATCAGAGGCTTGCCGAATGCCTGCCGCTGCGCGGTGTGATTCAGCGCAAGGCTCAGCGCATGCCGCATCAGGCCGCTGGTGCCGAGCGCGCAGTCAAGACGCGTCAGCGTGCCCATCTCCAGGATCTGCGGCACGCCGCGGCCTTCTTGGCCCACCAGCCAGGCGGACGCGTCATGGAATTCCACCTCCGAACTGGCATTGGCCTTGTTGCCCAGCTTGTCTTTCAGCCGTTGAATCCGGATGGCGTTGAGCGAACCGTCCGGCAGCACGCGTGGCAGAAACAGGCAGCTGAGGCCGGACGGTGTTTGCGCCAGCACCAGGAAGGCGTCGCACATCGGCGCGGAGAAAAACCATTTGTGCCCGGTAATCCGGTAGCGCAGCCCCCATGCATCGCTGCCGTCGGCGACCGCCCGCGTGGTATTGGCGCGGACATCGGAGCCGCCCTGCTTCTCCGTCATGCCCATGCCCATCGTGACGCCCGGCTTGTCACGCCAGGATCTGAGTGATGGATCATATGCGCGGCTCATCAGCTTCGGCCCCCAGTCAGCGAACACAGCGGCATTGCCGCGCAGCGCCGGCGTTACCGCATAGGTCATCGAAATGGGGCAAAGAATCGACGGCTCCAGTTCCGTGAAGAGCATGAAGGCGGCAGCGCGTGCGACGTGGGGCGATACACCCTTCCCGGCCCATGGGGTGCCGTGAAGTCCGGCGGCGGTCGCCGCGGTCATGAGCGCGTGATAGCTCGGGTGGAACTCCACGCTGTCGATGCGACGGCCGAAACGGTCATGGCTGTGCAACTGCGGCGGGTACACATTGGCAAGCCTTGCATGTTTCTGCATTTCCGCGCTGCCCGCAAGCGCGCCGAGCGCGTTGAGCGCGGCGGTGTCGAGCCCGGGCGCATTGAGCTTCAACGCGTCGAGCATGGCCTGGTTTGATTCAAACAGGTTGATATTTGTCAGCGGCTCCGGCTGATTGAATACTTCATGGGTGATATGCACACTGGTCTCCGGCTGGGTGACATGTCCGTATTGACGGGACGGGTATCAACAGGTGAGCTCGGAATAAAACTGGAAGTTATCTTTATTGCTGCGCTTTACGCAGTACATCGCCGCGTCGGCATGTTTCATCAGCGCTTCCTCATCCTGTCCGTCATCAGGGTACACGCAAATGCCGACGCTGGCAGTGACGTGATGCACGCTGCCGGAAAGGACGATCGGTTCACGGAGCGCCACGACCACCTTCTGCGCGATCGCGCTCAATTCGTCGGGATGACGGATTTCATGGACAATGACAACGAACTCATCACCGGCCAGCCGGGCGGCGAAATCGCTGCCTCGCACGCTCTGTGTGAGACGGGTCGCGGTGTGCTTGAGCAGAATGTCGCCGGCGTCGTGGCCGAACGTGTCGTTCACTTCCTTGAAATGGTCAAGGTCGATGAACATGACACCGAACATCCGCCCGTACCTGCGGGCCTGTTGCACGGTGTGACTGAGAATCTGATTGAACATCATCCGGTTGGGCAATCCGGTCAGGATGTCATGGCTGGCAAGATGCCGGATCCGCTCCTCCGCGGTCTTCTTTTCGGTAATGTCCTTCCCGGTACCACGGTATCCGATCAACCCGCCTTCCGGGCCGATTACGGGCAATCCGCTCACGCTGATATAGCGTTGTGTCCGGTCACCGCCTGTCCGCAGCACCAGCTCATAGAAAGCAGCGCCTTCCGAGAGTTGACGCTGATGTTCCGCCCATTGCTCGGGCGAAAGATTGTCGAAGGGCAGTTCCCACAATGTCTTGCCGAGATATTCTTCGGCCGGCATGCCGCTTTTCGCGAAGACGTCGCCGTCAATCTGAATGAAACGATAGCTGCCGTCCTGTTCCCAGTACCAGTCAGATGACAGCTCTGTCAGGTCGCGGAACCGCTCTTCACTATCGCGCAGGGCAGTTTCCATTTCACGGCGCTTGGTGACGTCCCGCAGGATTCCCCGAAAGCCCGTTGCGGCCCCTGAGGCATCCCGGATCAGATGGATCGATCCCTCGCACAGCACCTTTTCGCCGTTTTTGTGGAGCAGGCGCCAGTCGATTCCCTTCTTCGCAACGCCGGTCCGATAAACCTCGTTGAATTGCGTAAAAACATAGGCCGAATCTTCTTTTGCCTGATATTTCCGGTAATTCCATCCGATCATCTCGGTCAGCCCGTAGCCGGTCATGCGGGAGAAGGCATCGTTGTAAAGAACCAGATTGCCGGCGAGATCCACCTCATAGTAAGCGTCCGTGATGCTTTCAAGGATGGAACGGTATTTTTCCTCGCTTGCACGCAGCGCCTCTTCCGCATCGCGGCGTTCCGTGTTGTCGCGAGTAACGCCCCGAAATCCGCAGGGCACGCCGTTTTTATCGATGATCAGCTGCATTGCCGTCTGCGCAACGCAGGCCGATCCGTCACGGCGCCATACCTTGTATTCGGTCAGTTCCGCCTGTGCGCCGCTATGGAAAACCTGGTTGTACACCTTGCGTACATACGCGGCGGTGTCCGCGTCCATATAGTCGCGGTAATTCAGGCCCAGCACTTCCTCCTTCGTCCCCATGTGCAGCTTGCACATGGCCGTGTTTACAAAAGTGTAGTTGCCTTTCAGGTCCACTTCGAAGTAACCGTCGCTCATGTTTTCGAGCACGCCGCGATATTTTTCCTCGTTCTGTCGTAGCGCATTCTCGGCTTGCTGCTTCTCGATGGCGCGATCAAAGTTGCCGAGCGCGAAAATGATGTTCTGCGCCATCCGCTCGAGCAACTCGATAACCTGCTCGTCAAATGCGTATTTTTCACGGGAATACAGCAACAGCACCCCGATCGATTGGCCATTGCGAATCAGGGGAAGTGCCGCGCCGGATGCAAGTCTTTCCTGGTTCGCCGTTGTTCGCCATGGCTGCACCCGTGCTGCGCCTACCAGGTCGTTGCTGACACGGGCTTTCTTATCCCGGAACGCCGCTCCGACCAGACCCTGCCCTTCAGGCCTGTTTGCATTAAAAGAGATGCGGATGCTGCGCAGGGTATCGGCTCCTTCGCCAGCCACCGCCGCCACGCAGGCCCACTCCGTTTCGGGATCCGGCAGCAGGATGGACGCATTGATGATCTGTCCGCCGCTGACAGCGACCTCGCATACCTGCTGAAAAAGTTCGGTCGGCGTGGTCGCATGCAGGATCGCTTCGTTGGTGCCATTGATGGCGGCATACATGCGGCTGAATCGAAGCGCGGAGATTTCGGCTTCCTTGCGACGGGTGATATCCCGGGCAATGCTGATGATGACCCAACGGTCCTCGATCCGAATAGGACGCCGCTGCAATTCGTAAACATAAGTGGACCCGTCGCGGTTGCGGGCAACGGATTCCCTGGCGCGCTGGCGTCCGCCGCAGGCGATGATTTCGTCGTACTCCTTCTCCAGTTCGCTGCGGTCCGTAAGCAGCAGGTCCTGCGGTCCCATCGACAGCAGTTCGGCGCGCGTGTATCCGGAGACATTGCAGGCATTGTTGTTGACATACGTGAACCGCATGGTTTCGCGGTCGACGAAATAGATTGAATCACCCGATATATCCATCGCGCGCCGGAAATGCCGCAGCTCATCCTCATGGCGCCGTTGCTCCGTGATATTGCGCATGATGCCGCGGTATCCCGAAAAGTTGCCGTCCTGGTCGCGCAACGGCTCGCCGCAAACGCTCACGAAACACGCGCGGTCGCTGCCCTTATGCCATGACCAGACAACTTCACGAAAGGACTGATGCCCTTGCATGGCTTCCCGGAAGCCTGCCCAGTCCGCGTTTTCGATGGCGAGCCCGGCAATATCCCAGGGGGCCTTTCCCATTGCCGCATCGAGGTCATCCATGGACAGCGATAGCTCTGCGGTCGTACTGCGCAGCTGCGTGAATCGGCATCCGCTGTCCTGTTCCCAGTACAAATCCGACGCAAGCGCGATTAAGCTTTCCATGACCTCACCTCTGGCTTTCCGATCGGCTCGAAAAACCTGTTCCTCAGTGCGCTGACGGCACACTTCTACGTTTTTATTTACCGCTTACCCGTCAATGCGGGGGACGTTGCGTTCGGCTGGGCGAAGCACCCGCCGGTTTTATATGAACGCGAAATCGGCTCCCTGTCTCCATCGTGTTGTGACGCGCATGACCGAAAAAGAAATCAATGGCGAACGCACCGTGACATTACCACGAAGCAACACTTATCACGGTAACTTATTGTTGCTATTTCGTCGCAGTTTTGCGGGCCATTCAAATAACTCACATACAGGGTCACGGCCAAATTACTTCCAGGCAATCATTGTTATTGAATTTTGGAAATATGAAAAAGAGTGTAAATACACCTAACTTGGTCGCTTTACTGCCTTGAAATTAGGCAGACGGACCATAGTTAAAGAACATAATGACGCTGAAACAAACATCGCTGAATCAATAACTTAACAAATCGCATTTATGCTTTACCGCAAGTTGGGATTTCGTCTCTTTTATCTTATTTGCGACCAAAAAGATATTGATAAATAACGCCGATGTATTTAAAATACACTGTACGTATACACAGCTTCAAATAAATTTGGTAAGTCCGGGTCAGGCGAATTGATATCAATCCGCAATCATGTCCACGGCGGGGCTAGGTGTTTCGGATTGCAGTTGCTGTCGTAACAAGTCGATCATGAGTTCGCGGGCTTTGCCTGGTTGGGCGCGGAAAAGGGTCAGGGCGGTCTCGATGAAAAGCTTTTCCTTTTCATCTGTCAGGGACTTCAGGCTGTCGTGTTCCTGGTCCATCCAGCCGCGCGGCAGGTTCAAGCGCTCCTCGATGCCGCGGGCGATGTTGTTGCCGATGTTCTTCCGCATGCATTTGATGTGGCTGAGATAACGGTCGGAGAGGTCCAGACGCTCGGCAAATAGCTTAAGCATTCCGCGCCGAGGCAGATCCGGATGTTCGGCGATGAAGTCATTGAACAATTTGAGAAAGTTCTTGTGTCGGATTTCGCTGCTGCTCAAAGCCATATGTATGTTCTCCCGGTTCAGCGTTGTGCCTGTGCTGACGACCGGACAGTTTAACCGAGAGGCACAGTATTTTGTTGAAGACGAGCAACCTTTTTAGGCGTCTTTTCCCTGTAGCCGCACTACCGATCGATGAATGCACTGACTCCCGGCGGTTCGTTCTGTTTCCAGCGTTGTCCGATGTTCCGGGTGTCGCGAAATACCTGAACGTGCCTTTTGAACGCGTCGCTTAAACCAGATGAAAAAGATGAAAAGTCGTTATCCCCAACCTGTCAACTCCGATACGTTCGAATTCCGCATGCGTGATGACTCGCCATCACGTGCCATCGTCGAATCGATCGTGGTGAGTTCGGAAATCTGCGGGCATCCGCTATCGTTCGCCGCGGCGAAGATGCTTGCCGCCGATCTTGGCGACTTCGACGAAGCCGCCGTACGCGCGGCCCTGGCGCGCTGCAGGATGGAAGTGCATGGCTTGTTGAAGCTGACCGACATCCTGGCGCACATCGATGACGGCCGCCCCACTGCCGAGGAAGCATGGGCATTGATGCCGCAATCGGAACAAACCACGGTGGTCTGGACCGATGAAATGGCCCAGGCTTCGGGCGCCGCCGCGCGGTATCTGGACGAAGGCGATATGGTCGCGGCACGGGCCGCATTTGATGAGGCTTATGTCAAGGCAGTCGTCGCAGCGCGAATCCGGCGCGATCCGGTACGCTGGACGCCGTCCCTTGGCAGCGATGTCCGCAAGCGGGAAAGCGTGCTGCATGACGCGGTCCGGAAAGGCCGTTTGTCCGCGGCGCATGTCCAGAATCTTTTGCCGCCTGTTGAGATTCCACCGGTTGCGGAAGAGGCTATTTCGCTCCTGAACATCAGAAGTCTGCATTAATCGCGGTACGGACACGGCGCAGTTGTTACGAACTTATTTGCGACCTTTTTAGTAGCAAAGAACCGAATGGATTATCAACCTGAATGCGATGACGGCGGCTTGCAGTGGTATGAGCAGATCGGCCGGCAGGAACAGATTGAAAACGAGCAAAGAGAAAGGAAGAAAGTCACCATGGCTTCATTCGAAATCCACCGCGCGACACGTCGTCGTGCAAAGCTCCGTCTCGGCATGTCGGGCCCGGCCGGTAGCGGCAAGACCTATTCCGCCCTGCTGATCGCGGGCGGACTCGGCGGACGCATTGGCTTGATCGATACCGAACACGGCAGCGGAGACCTGTACGCCGATCTCTTGCCGGACGGTTATGACGTCCTGCCGCTCACGCCGCCGTACACACCGGCACGTTATATCGAAGCGATCCGTGCATTCGAGGAGTCCGGTGTGTCAACCATCATCGTCGACAGCCTGACCCATGCATGGACCGGTGAAGGCGGCTCGCTGGACCGCCAGGGCAAAATTGCGGACAAGTCGGGCAACAGCTGGCAGGCGTGGCGCCAGGTGACGCCGGAGCACAATGCGCTGGTCGAAGCGCTGCTGCAAAGCCCCTGCCACATCATCGCCACCATGCGCGCGAAGACGGATTATGTGCAGGAGAAGGATGAGCGCACCGGCAAGAACATCGTTCGCAAGATCGGACTCGCGCCGATCATGCGCGATGGTATCGAGTATGAGTTCACGACCTTCTTCGAGATGGACGTGCGTCATATGGCGTTTGCCGGGAAAGACCGTACCCGCCTGTTCGACGGCTCGATCTTCAAGCCGGAAATCGATACTGGCCGCCTGCTGCTGAGCTGGCTGGATTCCGGCGAGGACGTGCCGGTAAAGAAGATCGCCATGCCGGAAGAGCAAAAAGCCGCGATGAAGGAATCGATCACCGGTGCCAATACGCTGGATGAGCTGTTCAAGGCCTTCTCGACGGCGTATCGCGCTGCAACCGCATTGCCGGATCCGTCCGCTCTCGCCGAATTGACGGCACTGAAGGACGAGCGCAAGGCGGCGCTGGAAGCGCATAACGAATCGGCTCTCGGAATCGCCGCATGAACCCGGTCTTTGAAGCATTCGAGCTTGCCGCGCAATACCGGCGGCTGGCCGAAATGCTGGCCGAGCGTCACGACGACGAGCAACTGATCGCGGACACGCTGGAAAGCATGTCCGGGCCGTTCGATGAGCGGTTGGAAAATCTTGCGAAGATGGTACGCAACATGGAAACCGCCGCCAACGGCGTGGAAAAGACCATCGAGAGCCTGGAAGCGCGACATGCCGCCCTGCGGCGCGGCGCGGAACGAGGCCGCAAGCTGATTCTCGAACTGATGCAGACGGCGCGCCGGGACCGCGTCACGACGGCGCTGTTTTCGCTGACCGTGAAGAAGAATCCACCCGTGGTGGTGGTTGACCGGGAAACGGATCTGCCGTCCGTCTACCTGACGCAACATGAAGCACCGCCGCCGATGCCGAACAAAAAGGCCATTGCCGCGGCTTTGAAGGCCGGGATCGAGGTGCCCGGCGCCCGCACAGAGCAAGGCGTGCGGCTGGACATTCAATAATCCATCTCGTTTGGTCCAACTCTAGTAGGAGATTGCAATGACAACCCTCAACAAAGTCACCCTGATCGGCTATCTCGGCCGCGGTCCGGAAATGCGCTCGACCGCCGCGGGCGACCCGGTTACCCAGCTCGTGATTGCAACGACCGAGACCTGGAAGGACAAGAATACAGGCGAGAAAAAGGAAAGCACCGAGTGGCACCGGGTGATCCTGTACCGCAAGCTGGCGGAAATCGCCGGGCAGTATCTGAAAAAAGGTTCGCTGGTGTATGTCGAAGGCCGCCTGCAGACACGCAAATGGACCGGCAAGGATGATATCGAGCGGTACACAGTCGAAATCATCGCGGACGACATGCGCATGTTGGGTGGCAAACCTACCCATGCCGATGCGGATGGCGATACGCATAAATCGGACGATGCCGGTTCAGGCAAGGGCGGCAAGCAGTCGACCCGGTCGGATCGTGTCGAGTTCGATCTTGAAGATGACATGATTCCGTTCTGATGCGGATAACTTGAAAAGTCCTTTGTAAAATACCCCCTTCCCGTTGCACGGGGAGGGAGTCGTCTAGCGGTAGATTGAAAAGAATTTCTCTATCGTTCTTCCGTGGGAACCGGACTGCGTAGACATCCGCCACCCTCCCAATCCCTTCCCCAGCTCCCATGGACCAAGTCGTCGGCATTCTTTCGTCCATCTCCATCTACAACGAAAAATGGGGCCACGGCAACGTGCGTCTCGAGGACGGCTCGCTGCTCAAATGCGTCGGGGAGGCGCTGGTCGGCCTGACCGAAGGCAACCGCTACCGTCTCGAAGGCCGGATCGGCCATCACGTGAAGTACGGCAAACAGATCGCCGTCGCCGCCGCTTCCATCGATATTCCTTGTTCCGAAGATGCGCTGATCCGCCACCTGCGGCGCAACTTCAAAGGCTGCGGCGAGGTAACCTCGAGAAAGATCGTTGCGCAATACAGCGACCGCCTCGACGACCTGAGAAACCTGCTCGTCACCAACCCGCTTTCACTCGACTTCTCCACGGTCACAAAACGCAAAATCAAGGTAGCCGACGATTGCGACTTTGAATCGCTGATCTATCGCGACCTGTCCACGCGGATCGGCGCGACCGGCATCCGCCATGCAATCCTTCGCCGGATCGCGGAATGGCTGCATGCAATCGCGCGTTGCTCGGCCGATCCGGTGGATGAGGCATGGAAGGTGTTTTCCCGCAACCCGTATGCGCCGCTCAGGGACGTGGATGGATACGGCTTCGCCGCCGCCGATGACATCGCCCTGCGCCAGATCGGCTTTCCGCGCTTTCATGATGCGCGTCTCGCGGCGCTGGCCACGCATGCGCTGAGGGAGGGCTGCGAACAGAACGGCCACACCTTCCTTACGCTTGCGGACATCAGCGACCGCATCGTTGCCTATGATGCGGATGTTTCGCCCGAAAAAGCCATGGCTGCCGCGATAGCCGGCCGCGAACCCATCATCCTCGACGGCAGCCGGTATTACCCGCGCTATCTTTACCAATGCGAAATGGCGCTGGCGAACGACCTTGCCCGGCGCGCCCTGCACATCGCACAACCCATCTGCGAACTGGATGAGACGCTGCTCGATCATGAAATCGACGCGGCCGAACGCAGCCTGGGAGAAAGCTTCCGTCTCGACGACAGCCAGCGCAAGGCCCTACGCGGCATTCTGACTTCGACGCACCTGACGCATACGCTGACCGCCGGCCCCGGATGTGGCAAGACCGCGCTGATGGAGATTCTGGTACACATCGTTCGCGACAGGAAAATCCTGTTCTGCGCGCCCACCGGGAAAGCGGCCAAGGTTCTGTCCGCCCGTATTAGCCGGTTCGGCCTGTCCGCGTCGACCATCCATAGTCTGCTGGAAGTCACGGATAACGGCTTTACCTACAATGAAGACAATCCGCTGGACGCCGATATCGTGGTCGCGGACGAAACCTCGATGGACGACCTTGCGCTGACGCGGGCGCTGATCAGTGCACTGCCGCCCGACTGTCACATCATTTTTCTGGGAGATACCGGCCAACTGCCGTCGGTCGGACCAGGCAGGATACTTGACAGCCTGCTCGAACTTCCGGGCGACCATCATCGGCTGGATCAGACGCACCGCAACGACGGCGGCATCCTGAAGATCGTGCAGCAATGCGGGCGGGGCAAGCTGGAATGCGTCGATCATGCGGATGTCAATTTTTCGCATGGTCTGCCGGCACCGGACGATATCGGGCTGTCGCGCGTGATCCGCACTTATCTGGCCGCCATCGAATCCTGCGGCATCGAGAAGGTCGGGCTGCTCATGCCGCGGCGCAAGGGTGATCTCCAGACTCCGGGCTGGAACACCACCTATATCAATGAAGTGCTGCGCCAGAAGATCAACCCGGACGGCGGCCGTATCCCGGGCAGCGTGCTGAAAATGGGAGACCGCATCATCATTCGCAAGAACCTCGTGCTCGAGCAGCAGACCATGCCGGACGGGACCAGGAAGTTCGAGCAGGTCGTCAACGGCGATACCGGCTTCATCGCCGACTGTGTCACCGATGCCGGCGGCACCAATATCCTGTATCTGCTTCTCGACCTCGACGATGGTCGCACCATCCGGTATCCGGGCAAGGCGCTCGAAAGCCTGGGACTGGCCTATGCGATGACCGTGCATGCCGCTCAGGGATCGGAGTACCGGCAGGTCATCTTCATCTGCACCAATGGATCGCCGGCGTTCGTGCACAGGGCGATCCTGTACACCGCCTTTTCGCGCGCACGGGAACGACTGACGGTTCTCGGCGACGATCACACCATACGCATCATCGCCCAGCGGCCGATCCCGCAGCGCAATTCCTTCCTCGTCGAGCGAACACGGCTGGCCATGCGGAAAATGCAGCGGCGCGGGTATCGCTGATCTACGGCCTAGTGATAGAACTGGCGCGGATCGTTGCGCCGGTACCATTCCACGAAACGGTCCGGTGGCAGCGGCTCGCTGATCAGGTAGCCCTGTCCCAGGCCGCACCCGCATCGCTTGAGGATATCCAGCGCTTCCTCGCTCTCGATCCCTTCCGCGACCACCTCGGCACCGAGCTTTTTCCCTAGCGCGATCACGGTCTCTGCGATGGCGAGCGAGCGGGAATCGGTATCGATCTGCTGGATGAACCGCCGGTCGACCTTGAGTTGATCGATGGGGAATTGAGACAGATAGCTCAGGTTGGAATAACCGGTGCCAAAGTCATCCAGTGCAATGTGAAACCCCATGCTCTTCAGGGCCGCCAGGGTTTTGGATGCCTCCTGCACATGCTGCATGACAGTACTTTCCGTGACCTCCAGTTCGACGCAGGCCGGATCGATCCCGGAATACTCGATCGCATCCTTCAGCCGGGCCTGGAAATCGCGTGCGCGAAACTGCAGCGGCGATACGTTGATCGAAATGCGCATCGGCGGCAGGCCGCTGCGGCGCCACTTGCCATGCTGGCGGCAGGCTTCCCTGATCACCCAATCCCCGAGCTGGTGTATCAGACCGCTGGACTCCGCCACACCGATGAATGCATCCGGCGTCAATGCCACGTCGTCCTGTTGCCGCCACCGGATGAGCGCCTCCGCCGAGACCACTTGCTTCGTGCTGGTATCAATGATCGGCTGATACAGCAGCTCGAAATCCTGCTCGCGCAGACCCTGGCGTAGCTTCTGTTCGAGTGCAACCGTGATTTTCTCGCCGGTATCGATGCCGGCATCGAAGAACTGGTGCGTATTGCCGCCCTGAAGCTTCGCCTGGTGCATTGCGGCTTCGGACATCCGGATCAGCTTGTCGATATGGTCGCCGTTCTCCGGATAAATGCTGATCCCGATACTCGGGGACACCCGCAATTCCTCCGTGCCGATGCGATATGGCTCGCCCAGCCTGGCAAGCAGATGCACAGCCGCCTGTGAGATGTCATGTTCCGTTTCGACGTCGGACAGGATGGCAATGAACTGGTCGCTGCCCAG
>NZ_DASZBA010000154.1:0-81043 GCF_035944575.1 Noviherbaspirillum sp. | reverse complement strand
CCCCGTGCCGTACCGCGGCAAGATGAACGAGCCCGGTTACGTGCGGCATGTCGCCGAGTTCCTCGCCGACCTGAAGGGCGAGCCGCTGGAGCGGGTCGCACAGCAGACTACCGATAACTTTTTTCAGCTATTCAAGATTGCCAGGTGACCGAGTGATGCCTATTCCCACAATCCCTTCCTGCAAAGGCGCTTTGCGGCGCCGTTCGTTGCGGCTCCTTACTGCGCTGCCGCTGGCCGCCCTGGTGCCATCCACAGCGCGAGCCGGCGCTTATGAGGACTTCTTCACCGCGGTGAAAACCGACAACATCAGCCTGCTGAAGTCGCTGCTTGCCCGAGGTCTTGACCCCAACCTGATTGAACCGGAACGCGGCGATACCGGCCTGATCCTGGCCCTGCGCGACAATTCCATGCGGGTTGTCGAGGTACTGCTTGATGCACGCGGCATCGACCTGAACGTGCGCGCGAAGAACGGCGATACGGCGTTGATGATCGCGGCGTTCAAGGGAAATAAACAGGTGGTGGAAATGCTGCTGGCGCGGGGCGCGGAAGTGAATCAGACGGGTTGGACGGCGCTGCATTATGCGGCGGCGGTGGGGAATAACGATATCGTCAGCATGCTGCTTGAAAAGCATGCCTATATCGATGCCGAGGCGCCGAACAAGACGACGCCGATGATGATGGCGGCGAGGTCGGGGCATATCATGACGGTGAAGCTGCTATTGGATGAGGGGGCTGATCCTACGTTGAAGAATGAGCTGGGGATGAATGCGATTGACTTTGCGAAGAAGTATGAGCATACGGAGATTGTCGAGGGCTTGACGCATCGGTTGAAAAAGATGGGGAAGCTGTAGGCCCCTGCATTGGCTTCCACGATTGGCGGTCAAGTAAATTGTAAGGCGCCAATCTATATAGGCACTTTATCTAGGCACTTGCTCGGATTGGAGAATTGTTGACATTATAATTAATGGTTTTGGCAACCCAGAATTATTCTATGTCACAGGATGCTGAATTTCTATCAGTACAGTCAGTTAAAAGACATCTTCTCGGCAAGGTTAAAGATTGCACAGGATTGGCTACCAAGGAAATATTTCCCTTAACTTCTTACCTATTTGCCAGCCTGTTAGGCATCGCGTTTGTTTTAAGCATTTATCCGTTAGCTTTTCTTCTTGGAGTTTCAGGTTTCTTTGAAACAGCCGATCCTGCGAATCATGTGTCAGGTTGGCTGTTTTATGCCGAAGACGAATGGCGTTTCCCGCTGTTGCAAACGGAAAGATTGAATCATCCTGAAGGCGTCAACATCGCATTCATGGACAGCATTCCGCTACCAGCCATCCTTTTTAAGTTCTTTTCACACTATCTTCCTGCTGGGTTCCACTACTTTGGATTGTGGCATGGCGTAATTTTTGTTTCGCAGGCATTGGCATCCAATTTTCTAATACGGACCCTTGGTCATCGCCACCTCGTCGCGACGATCAGCGCGGTAACGTTTGGACTGCTCTGGCCAGCCTTGCTATGGAGATTCAATCACACTGCGTTGATGACGCATAGTGTGATTCTATTTTCGCTCGGATTATATTTTCTCGGCTTCCAAAAGAAGGGGACAAGCAACACGGTGTCTGGCGCTCTTATTCTTGTTTGCGTCATTGCACTAACCGTTCACCCTTACCTATTAGCCTTCTGTTATCCGTTCTTCGTGGCTTTTTTGGGCGACCGTGCAGCTATGGGCGAAAGTCGCTTGAAATTACTATTTCACCTGCTTACATCCGTCGCCGTAATATTGGGAGTGCTTCTTGCCTTCGGCTATACCGGGCACGGGAAAACGACTGCTCCTGGATTTGACTATTATTCAATGAACTTATTGGCACCGTTATGTGGTGGAACTTTGTTTCCATGCACAGTCGATGGTTCAGGTGGTCAATACGAGGGATACAACTATTTTGGACTTGGATTACTTTTTCTTCTTCCATTCGCCATTTTTAAAGGGCGAGCGTCGATTATTGCCAACATTAAAAAGCATCCAACTTTGTCGGCGATTCTTCTGCTTTTCACTCTTTATGCATTGTCGACCACAATATACGTAGGGAAAAGTATTGTCTTCTCTTACTCGCTGCCTTCGCTGTTCGACTGGGTTATCGGTACTTTCAGAGGCAGTGGCCGCTTCTTTTGGGTTGCAGGCTATTTCATCCTCTTTGCAACGCTTAGCATTCTTTTGAAAGAGGTGACGTCGTATAGAGTCTGCTTGTTGGCAATCGCGCTCGTTGTGCAATGGGTTGACACCCAACACCTTCGTAAGATGATCGCGCATGCAGCGTCGAAGCCTGCTACGAATGAAATTGATCATTGGAAGCCACTCATTGCAGACGTAAAAAAGATTAACTTTTTCCCCGAGTATGGTTGTGGCAGCTCGGATTGGCAGAGTTACTTAATCGCTCAGCGCGTCGCCGGATATAACTCTCTCCTGTTTAATACCGCATATACCACTCGCCCGAATCAGACCTGTGAACGCCGTAACCGTACGTTTGATATGCCTTTTCAAAAGGACGAGCTGTATGTAACGTTAAGTAGCTACGTCAAGACTCATGCTTTCAACGTTCCTATTGAATTTGAGATAGCTGCTAGAAAAGGCGAATGTATCGAATGGCAGCAATTCATCTTATGTACACCTGGTCGCCAAGGCACTTACTGGAACTCGGTTCTCCCTCACACCCGGCCGATACATAGTTTGCACAAGAATAAAATAACCATTCCTGCAGACAGTTTGCCGACGCAAATAGGTCAACTTCAAGAATCGCAATTAGTTGCATCAAGCATGAGCCAGGTTGGATATCTTTCCTATGGCCCTTATCTTTTTCTGGAGCGCGGCAAATATCGCTTCACACTACGCTACGCTAGCTCGATGGATTTAACCGCCGTTGTCGGGAACTGGGATGTCGTGCTGAAAGATTCAGCCAATATGCTTCGGACGATTGATGCCGGCGCACTATACGGTACCTTGTCGGGTCAAGGGACGGTGGATGGAAACTTCTCCGTAGAGGATCGCGGACAGATTCTTGAAGTACGCACTTTTTTCTTGGGTAAAAGCGATCTGAGAATAAAGGATCTCTCGATCGAAAAACTTTAAATCTAGTACTTAAATCTGTCGTCTGACTTCATGATTCTGGTTGTGCCAAATACTCATGCATTTTTCAATCGAAGCCATTTCGACTGGAATTACTTAGTACAGAGGTTTTATACGTGGTGAATGTTATGTCAAAGCTTAAATTCAAAATACGCTAACACGGCAATCTCAAATTTGCCTCCAGTCCTCCTTCCGGCAAATTTGCCAGTATTAAATTCCCCTTGTGCTGTTGCGCGATATTGCGCGCAATCGTCAATCCCAATCCTGTGCCGCCGGTCTCGCGCGAGCGTGACTGCTCCAGGCGGTAGAAGGGCGAAAAGACGTTTTCCAGTTCGGTTTCGGGAATGCCCGGGCCGTCGTCCCGCACCGAAATCGTTACCAGCGAACCCGCCCGTGTCGCGCCGACCTCTGCATGGCCGCCGTATTTCACTGCGTTGTCGATCAAATTGGTCAGGCAGCGGCGTAGGGCGATCGGGCGGGCGTGCAAGAAGACGCCGGTTGTACCCTTGACCGTGACCGGTTGGCCCGCATCGATAGCGTCGGTGCAAACGCTGTCAATCATCGAGTCGAGGTCGAGCAGTTGCATCTTTTCGGCAGAGTCCATGCTGCGTGCCAGATCCAGTCCTTCACGCACCATGCCTTGCATCGCCAGCAGATCGCCGATGAGCTTGTCGCGCAGCTGCGGGTCATCGACTTTTTCCAGGCGCAGCCTCAGTCTCGTCAGGGGCGTCTGGAGATCGTGGGTGATCGCGGCGAGGATGTGTGCGCGCTGTTGAATGTGCTGGCGGATGCGGGATTGCATCGCGTTGAATGCGGCGGCAGCCTGCCGTATTTCGGTGGCGCCACGTTCCGGCAGCGGCGGGCGTTCGATGTCGTCGCCGAGTTCGGTGGCTGCTTTGGCCAGCCGCTTGAGGGGTTGCATCGTCATGCGCGCGATGATGGCCGCGAGCACGCCGACGCTGATCAGGAACAGGACGCCATACATCATCCAGTCGCCGCGCGGAGCTAGTGGCGGCGGCCGGGGCGGTATCACCGTCAGGCGCAGTTGCTCGCCGCTTTCCAGCTTCACCAGCAGTGCTTCGCAGCGGCCGCGGTGTTCCCCTCCCTTGCGCCGCGTCGGGCCGCAATTTGTGGGCTGTATGGCGCTTGAGGTCACGGTGTGTACGCCCGCCAGCCGCTTCTCGAGCATGGCCGCCAGTTCGGACTGCTGCCCGGCTGGCGTATCGGTGCCCGGCGCAAGTTCTGCCCGCATGCCGATGCCGGCCGCCGCCGCGAGATAGCGGGTGCGCAGGTCCGGCGGCACCGTTTCCAGCGACAGCACGAACTGGGCAACGCGCTCTACGGCGTGATATTCGCGGAATTGGGCAATCATCTGCTGACGTTCGCCGAGCGCCAGCCCAAGGGTCAGCAACGCAGCGGCCAGCACGCCGCCGATCAGGATCAGGACGATCCTGCTCGTCATCGATTGGAAAAGAGCCTTCATTGCGGCTTGGCGACCGCGGTGGCAAGCACGTAGCCTTCATTGCGGACCGTCTTGATGATCTGCGGCGAGCGGGCATCCTCGCCGAGCTTTTGGCGCAGGCGGCTGATCTGCAGGTCGATGGAGCGGTCGAAAGGATCGGCATCGCGGCCCTGCGTCAGGTTGAGCAGCTGGTCACGGCTGAGCACCCGGTTCGCATGGTCGAGGAAAACTTTCAGCAACCGGTATTCCGCGCCCGACAGCGCCACGACCACGCCCTGCGGGTTGATCAGATGACGGGCGGTGAAATCCATCGTCCAGCCGGCAAACTGCATATGCTGGACCTGGGGTACCTCCTGTCCGGGCGGCAGGGCCTGGGTGCGGCGCAGTACACTGCGGATGCGGGCGAACAGTTCGCGCGGTTCGAAGGGTTTCGGGAGGTAGTCGTCCGCGCCCATTTCCAGTCCGAGGATGCGGTCGACGGGCTCGCCCCGGGCAGTCAGCATGATCACCGGGACGCTCGACGTCGCGCGGAGGTTCCTGCACAGCGTCAGGCCGTCGTCGCCAGGCAGATTGAGGTCGAGCACGATCAGGTCGATGTGCATTTCATCGAGCCGCTTCCACATTGCCTTGCCGTCGCCGGCGGTGGCGGTCCGATAGCCGTTCTTTTCCAGATACTCGGCGAGGAGCATGCTGATGTCGCGATCGTCGTCGACGATCAGGATGGCGGGTGTATTTTCCATGGCGTTTATTATGGCAACCAAGCGTGCGGCGAAGGTGTCGATTTGTATCCGGGTGTTACTCACGGCGAATTTGATACAGCATGATACATAGAGGCTGCCGCCTGATACGCGAGGCTACAAATCGGCCGGTGCGCGACAAGCCGCCGATACATCCGGTGGACATACTCCATGGCGTGCGAACTGCGCACATCCACTCATGAATGAAAAGGAATGAAGATGACCCGATTTCGCAAACAATTGATCAGCGGCATGACAGCCTTCGGCATCCTCGCCGGAGGCGTATCCGCTTTCGCCCAGACGACCCCTGCCGCACCGGAAACGACCCAGAACGTTCCGGCGGACCAGAACGGCAAGCGGATGAGCCATGAACAGAAAATGGAAAAGATGAAGCAGCGCATGGCGGAAAGGATGGCCGAGCTGCACAAGAAGCTGCAGTTGACGCCCGGACAAGAAGCCGCCTGGTCTGCCTATGTCGAGCGGATGCAGCCCGGCGCCCATCCGGCACGTCCGAACCGCGAGGAGATGGCGAATCTCACCACGCCTGAACGGATGGAACGCAGGCTGGCGATGATGCAGGAGATGCAAAAGAAGATGGCCGCACGCGTGGAGGCAACGAAAGAGTTCTATGCAATCCTGACGCCGGCGCAGAAGAAGGTCTTCGACGAGGAATCCGTCCGCGGCTGGCATGGACATGGCCGCCATCACCATGGTCATCACGGCCGGTGATGGACATCGGCCGACTCGGGCCTGCTTGATCCATGTCAAGAAAATTGCCGGCTTGTTTGTTACAGTCGTTAGGCCGATTTCAGAACCCGCAGTCCTTGCAGGTCTCTGAATACCGGTCTAACGACAGTGCCGGATACCGGCAATCTTCCAGGGACATTGAAAATGAAAATACTTCTCGCGGTGGACGGATCGCCCTTTACAGCCAAGGCGGCCGATTATCTGCTTTCCCACATGAACTGGTTCCAGGGCGAGCCCGAATTGCACCTGCTGCATGTAAAGGCGCCGATCCCCGTCGGCCGCGCCCGCGCGGTGCTCGGCCACGATGAAGTGGAACAGTACTATCGCGAGGAATCGGCGGCGGTGCTGGACCCGGTCGAGAAGTTGTTCACCGATAAGAACATCCGCACGCACTCGGGGTATCGCACCGGCGAGATCGACGACGAAATCCAAGCCTATGTCGCCGAAAACGCCATCGACCTGATCGTCATGGGTTCGCATGGCCATGGCGCACTCAAGAACCTGGTGATGGGTTCGACCGCCACCAAGGTGCTCGCCGGGACGTCAGTGCCGGTGCTGCTGGTGCGCTGACGCTTCGCTTTCACGCCTTCTTCAGGTTCAGGAAGATATTCGCCGCGAACACGATGATGCCGAGTGCGGCGGCAATTTCCGATGCGGCCAGCACCGGCACGATCTCGCGGTGCCCGTTTACCAGCAGGGAAAGGGCGATTGCCATGACCGGAAGCGAGATGTTGTTCAGCCAGAAGTGCACCTTCGCGAGTTTGCTCATGCCGGCTTGCGGAAACACGCTATAGATTAGTCCGGCAAGGGCCATCGTTGCCCAGCCGAGCAGGTTGATGTGCGCATGCACGGGACGCAGCGTGAAGTTTTCGCTTGCGCCCATCGCGATGCCGATGCCGACGCCGATCATCAGGTAGACGATCGCAAGTTTGATCCAGATGATGCCGACGGAGGAAAAGGCCGGCGCGGGTTGGGTGACTTGTTGCATGGTGTTCTCCAGTAGTTGAATGATCTTGCAGCACTTTTTCTACGGTACTCTTCCTCCGCAAGGAGTAGTTCCTGATTTATTTATGTACTTCGGCAGGCGGACTCACGTAGCCTCCGCCACTTCCCCAACCATCGCCGCCGCCGCTTTTACGACCGCATCCGCCTGCGGCATGAAAGCCTGTTCCAGCACATAGCTTGAGGCCACGGGCGCATCCGGCCCGGTCAGCCGCCGCACCGGCGCCTTCAGGGCATCGAAGGCCTGTTCGGAGACGATGGCCGCCACTTCCGCGCCGACGCCGCACATGCGGCTGGCTTCATGCACGATCAGTACGCGGCCTGTCTTGCGGGCGGAGCGCAATATCGCTTCCTCATCCAGTGGTTTCAGGGATCGCAGGTCGATCACTTCCGCATCGATACCCACTGAAGCAAGTTGTCCGGCCGCCTGCATGCAGGTGTCGACCATCTTCGCGTAGGAGATGATGGTCACGTCGGTTCCCGCACGCCTGACGGCGGCTTTCCCCAGCGGCACCAGGTGCTCGCCGTCGGGGACTTCCCCCGGCACATAGCCGAGCGGCATGTCGACGAAGAACAGGACGGGGTTGTCGTCGCGGATCGCCGATTTCAGCAGGCCCTTGAAGTCGGCCGCGTTGGACGGCATCACCACTTTCAGGCCCGGACTGTGCACGAACCAGGCTTCCAGATTGTGGTTGTGCTGTGCGCCGACGGTCCAGCCGCCGCCGGTCATCGCGATCACCACCATCGGAAACTCGAACTGGCCACCCGAGATGTAGCGCAGCTTGCCGGCACTGTTGACGATTTCATCCATCGCAAAACAGAGGAATGGAGCGAACAGCAGGTCGACCACCGGGCGCAGGCCGGTTGCGGCCGCCCCGGCGGCGGTACCGGCGATGATGCCTTCCGCCAGCGGCGTGTTGCGTACCCGGAGTTTGCCGAATTCGCCGACCAGGTCCTGCCGCTTGGTGGCGACGCCTTCGCCGAACATCATGACGCGTTCGTCGCGCCGCATTTCCTCGGCCAGCGCCTGGCCGATCGCTTCATTGACTGTGATTTGTGGCATGGCCTGCTCCTATGCGTAGACGTCGGTGGTGAGTTCGGATAGCGCCGGGAAGGGGGACGCATTGGCGAATGCCAGCGCCTTGTCGATCGCAGTCTCGATGCGCTGCTCCATCTGCAGCAGATCCGCGACGGACAGCACGCCGCTGTCGTGCAGGCGTTTTCGCGCCGTCTCGATCGGGTCTTTTGCACGCCATGCGGCAAGCTCGCCCGGGTCGACATACTCCTGCTCGTCCGGCTCGAAATGTCCGCGCAGCCGGTAGGTATAGGTTTCGAGCAGAAAAGGCTTGCGGGTCTCCCGCACCTGTGCCGCCGCCTCGGTCGCTGCGGCGAACACCGCTTCGACGTCGTTGCCGTCCACGGTGCGGCTGGCGATGCCATAGCCCATCGCCCGCTCGCTGATATGGTCGCCGACCATGGTTTCGTTGCGGTGCACGAAGGCTTGCCACTGGTTGTTTTCGCAGATGTACAGGACCGGCAGGTTCCACACTGCCGCTAGGTTCAGCGACTCGTGAAAGATACCTTCGCCCGCCGCACCGTCTCCGAAAAAGCAGGCAACGATGCCCGGCTCGCCCAGCATCGACATGGACAGTCCCACGCCGGTCGCAAGCGACAGCTCGCCGCCGACGATGGTGGAGGTCAGGACGACGCCCAGTTCCTTTGCCGAGATATGCAGCGAACCGCTCTTGCCCTTGCAGTAGCCGGTGCTGCGGCCCATGACTTCGGCCAGCATCCGGCCCGGATCGGCGCCGCGGGCGAGAAGGTGGCCGGCGCTGCGATGGTTGGTGAGTATGCGGTCTTCGGCGCGCAGTGCGCGCACGACGCCGACGGCTGACGCTTCCTGTCCGACCGACGTGCAGGTGCCGGGGAAGTTGCCGGCGGCATGCAATGCGGCCAGCTTTTCTTCGTAGGCACGGATCAGCATCATCGATTCAAGCAGGGCGGCGGGACTGCTGTCGCGGTTGGCTTGCATCATGGTTGTCCTCGTTTGAAAGTTGAATTCATCGACCGGCGTCTGCGGCCGGTTTCAAGTGAGGACGGAGTGTAAATCCGAACGACGCAAGAAAATCACCGGTTTTCCGGCTTAAGATTTATTTACGATTGTTTGAATGAAGTTTTAAGAAAGGGTAAGGAAGAAATTTCAGACGGGCATCTTTTGCCTAGCCGGCTTCGTCAACCAGCACGACCGGACGGCCGACGCTCAGGCGGAAACGGCCGCGGCCGGTCTTTTCAAGGCGGATGCCGGCATTGCGCTCGACCAGGCGGCGACTGAGGAGGATCAGGCGGGCTTCCAGATTGTCGCTGACGTCCGGCAACCGTATGCGGGTGTCCAGACGCAATTCCCGGTTGGTGAATTCGCTGCGCTTCTTGTCGACAAAGTCGCGGAACAATGTCCAGAAAATCGAGCCTGCAACACCCTTGATCAGGTAGTCATCCCCGAGAAAAACGCTATCGTTTTCGGCGAAATGACGGATGACCAGCGGCGCGCCGAAGGCAGGAGGCCCTGACATATCTGGCATCGGTGCCTCCTCGCAGGCTTCGGCGGCACTTTGCAGTAGATGGATCGCGAGGCCAAGCTGCAGCGCAAGGGTGACCAGTGCGTCTTCGTCGTCATAGGTGAAGCGCAGATCCTGCGGGCTTTCCACGTACAGGACGCCCAGAAGTTTCTGGGCGAAGACGATCGGCACCGCCATCTGGCTGCGGGATTCCGGCAGGCCTGGCAACGGAATCTCGGTTTCGAGCGCATCGGCCCAACCACTATGCTGCGCGTTCTCGCGGATGGCACGGCTGTAGGCATACTCGGCATTCATGTGGCCGATGCGGATCGGAGTTTTCTCGCGCGCCGCCACGCCGATCACTCCCTTGCCAAGCGGAATTTCCGAGCCGATGCCCGAGGCCTCGTAACCACGGCTGGCGACGGTGTAGAGCCGTTCGCCCGGCGCATCGATCATGAGAACCATGGTGTGGCGTATGCCGAATAGCTCGTCCAGGCAAGCCAGGGTTTCGTTCAGCAGACGGTCCAGGTCCTGGCAGGCCGAAAGCCGTTCGCTGCTGTGGCGCAGCGACGCCATCAAGTTGCGCTGCTTCGGGGGCGGCGGCAACGATGCGCCGGGCACCTGGTGGATATGGACGACGCGGAAGACATCGGCGCCTAGCAGCTTGAAAATGCCGCTCATGCCGGTATGCGAGGCGATGCCGGCCAGTTTCGCCTTCATGCTCTCGAACAGGGGGCCGGAAGTTTCGGTGCGGAGGAATTCCAGCGTCAGGCGGTACTGTGCCGCCGTCGCGGGATTGGTGACCGTCAGCATCGCGCGGGGATTGCTCAGGATGTTCTGCCGCGTCTTGTTGAAGAACTGGTAGGAGAGGGCGACATGATCGCCGTCGACGAACTGGATCTGCGAAAGGTAGGCCACGTTCGGTGTGCCGTCCGGCGCCGCAGTGGCCATGATGCCGGGAACCACGCCCTCCAGGCATTCCCGGATTGCGTCCAGTTTGATCATCATGCGCCGGCCCTCAGCGGCTTGCCGGCTTGCGGGCCGGGCGTCTGGAGGTAGGCCTCGGATGGCGTAAAGGTCAATGCCACCAGGTCGGCCGGAGGGCAGGCAAGCAGGGTGCGGATGACGGCTTCTTCGAAGCCCAAAGGGGCAAGCTCGCGGGCGAAGGCACCCGCATAACGCTCCACGATGCGCATATCGGCGCCGTTCAATCCCGAGACCGCTGCGTCGCGGCCCTTGAGTTGCAGGGTACGGTGGGTGGAGGGCTCGCTGAATACCACGGCGATGGCACCGTTGGCGCGTATGCCGGCCAGCACCTGTGCCGCTTGGGTAGCCGAAATGAAAACGGTTACCCGGCGCAGGTCGTTCGTTACCTTGCAGCCGGTTGCCCGGGCCAGGCAGGGCTGGCCGCCATCGTCGCAGGCGCCCACGCTGATCGAGACGCCGCGCTGCAGGAAGGCGGCATTGTCGGTATCCAGAAGGGAATCGGGCTCGGGCGGCATGGCGGGATCGTCGCACGCAAGGGATCTTTTTGCCGACATGATAACGCCGTTCCATTTGCCAGTCACCCATCGTCACGGCTTCTGCTACAGTGCTGCGATGAGCAAAATGAGTTTGGATCGCATCCTCCAGTCGCAGGGATTCGGCAGCCGGAAATGGTGCCGGGAACTGGTCGCCGACGGTGAAGTGACTGTCGCCGGAGAACCCATCGATGACTACCGCACGAATTTCGATACCGCGGACCTGCATTTCGCCGTATTCGGCGAACCGTGGGTCTACCGCGAACATGTCTATCTGGCGCTGAACAAGCCGCCCAACTTCGAATGTTCCAGGAAGCCCAGCCACCATCCCGGCGTGCTGACGCTGCTGCCGGAACAGTTCACCTGGCGCGAGGTGCAGCCGGTCGGGAGGCTCGATCATGACACCACTGGACTGTTGCTGATGTCGGACGACGGCGCCTTCATCCATGCGCAGTCGTCGCCGAAGCGGCACGTGCCCAAGCTGTACGTGGCGACGACTCACGACCCGGTCACCGACGATCTGATACGGCAATTGCTCTCGGGCGTGCAGTTGCATGACGAACCGGCGCCGCTGGCTGCCGTGAGCTGCCGCCGGCTGGACGACCATCGGATCGAAATCGTACTGGAGCAGGGCAAGTACCATCAGGTGAAGCGCATGCTGGCGGCAGCCGGCAACCATTGTGGTGCGTTGCAGCGAACCGCCATCGGCGATCTGACCCTCGATTCGCTGCAACTCAAGGAAGGAGAATGGTGTTACCTTGATGCTACGCAACTTTCCTTGTTGAAACAACGTTGAGTTTGTCGGCGTCGCCTATCTTGGATAACATAACCGTGCCTGTCTTCAACACTTTTCTGCGACAACGCTGATTGCCGTTATGGCCGACACAGAGTACACACGAATTTTCGATCTGGCGCGGGAACGGGCGCTGTACGGTTTTTCGCACATGATCGAGCGTACCGCGCAGGACGCGGACAACACCATCATGCAGGCCATGGCCGCCACCCGCTCCATGGTGGACCAGAAAAGCCTCTCCGTGGCGCGCCGTGTGCTGCGCGACGGCGGTCCGGCTTTCCTCGCACGCATGGATACCCTGTTCCGGACCCAGCTGAACCGGGCGATGCGCACCATGTACACCGACCTGCGCGCCGACGTGTCGTCGCTGTCGGCAAACGACCTGTCCCTGATCGACGACGAAACGGTCAACCGGCAGATCGAGGTGGACCGTCTGCTGACCCGCATGCGCGACGCCGACATGGAAGGCATAGGCCGGTTGAATGTCATCGTCGCCCAGATGCATGGCGAATCCGAAGCGCGTGAGCGCGAAAATCCTTTCCGGCCTTATCTGATCGCGCGGTCGCTGCACGACGCAGTCAAGGAAGTGTCCAGCGATGAGAACGTCATCAAAGTACTGTTCCATCACTTTTCCATCGCAATCATCCGTCATCTGCCGGATTACTACGCCAGTATCCGCGGTGCTTTCGAGTCCAGCGGCATACGGGCGAACATGGTGGTCCAACCGTCGAAAATGACACCCAACCAGCGTTATTTCGGCGGGTTGGATGTCGGTTCCGGAGCGTCGGTCGACCCTGTCAGCGCAAGTGCGCTTTCCGGCATGCAGCATCTCTTCGCGCTGCTCGGACATGCTTCCTTTGCGAACGGGATGAAGCTGGACGACCTCATCGGAGGCGGGCAGCCGGCAAGCCTGCAGGAAATGATGCGCCGGCTGTTTTCGCCATCCGGCGCGGGCAACGCAGGCGGTGCCGCCGGCGCAGGCATTGCAGCGGATAAGAGTGGATCAAGCGGCGCGACCGCCGATGAAAGTGACCCGGAGGGCGGGTTTGCCGATGCATTGCCGGTGGTGCAGGAGGATCTTTTCGTCCGGCTTGACCGTTACCAAGCGATGGTGGTCGAAGGCAAGTCGATCGATGAGCAACTGTCGCCGGAGCAAAATCAGCTGTTCAAGTTACGGGAACAGCTTGGACCGAACGAAGCCGACGAATCGCAACAGATGGTGATCGATATCGTGGCGGTCCTGTTCGAATTCTTACTGGGCGATGAAAAGATTCCAACGCCCCTGCGCACCGTGCTCAGCCGTCTGCAGATCCCGTTCCTCAAGGCGGCATTGCTTGAGCCGAAGCTTCTGCAGGAATTGCATCACCCCGCGCGTGAACTGCTGAACCGGCTTTGCACGGTCGCCATCGGCTCCGATCTTTCGGAGCGCTTCGGTGGCATCTTCGGCAAGGAAGCAGGGCGGATCGTGTACCGCATCCTTTCCGAGTTCAAGGACGATGTGCGGGTATTTGCCAAGTCGCTGGAAGGCCTGGAGGAATTCCTCGAGAAACATCTGCCGTCCACGGAAGATGGTAGTGCGCAGTGCATCGACGCGTTGAAGGAAACCGAAAGGCAGACGCTTCTTGGAATCCGGGTCGCGCGTTCCCTGAAAGACTTGATCATGCCCCTGAGGGTGGAGCAACGCGTGGCGGAATTCATTACCGGCATATGGTCGCGCGTGCTGGTGCAGACCTTTTTGCATGAGCAGTCGGACGCCGGCGGGCCGCATCCGGATATCAGCCATCAGGAAGCGAGAGACATGGTGTCGGACCTGATCTGGAGCGTGCAGGAGAAGCAGAATCCGCAGGAACACAGCATGCTGATGCGGCTGTTGCCGCAACTGGCAAAACGGCTGCGCGCCGGGCTGCAATCAATCCAGCTGCCGGAAGAGGAGGCGAAGCAAGCACTCGACCATCTGGTAAGTCTTCATATGCAAGTCATGCGCCCGTCACCGGCAACGCGCCCGCAGCGTGTGCCGACACTGGAAGAATTGCGCGGGCGTTTCTCGCTTCTGGTGATCGACTGGAAAGACGGCTTGTGGATCGAGGGTGAGACAAGCGACGTGCCGGCTTCGATCCTGGAACCCCTCTTGCGCAGGCATGGCGTGACTGCCAGCCTGTTTCTCGAACGCGAAGCCTTGCTGCCACTGGAAGAAGGTATCCACTTTCTTAACGAACTGCAGCCTGGCGGGAGCATGAAGTATTTGTCCGCAGCCGGCGATAACGAAACATTGGCGCGCCTCGTGTGGATCAGCCCACGCCGCCTCCTGTATCTGTTCCGATTGTCGGCGGACGGACAGCTGCTGATCTATGCGTCGGCATCGTTGCTGCAATCTCTACTGGAAGGCAAACTGCGTCCGGTTGAACGAGCGCCGTTATTCGACAGAGCCGCTCAATCCATCATGGCAACTGCGGCAGCCGTACAGCAGGCTGACGCAGTGAATCAGTAATACGATCGACTCGGACATTCGCCGGGATGGAAATATTGCGTTTCACCCATTTCGAGTGCAGTGGGCATAGGAACCCTGCCCAATAACCTCATCCAGCCTCGTCGCTTCATCCCGCAAACGCCATCACGCGAAATTGCTTCCACTGCGCCGTAGAAAAAGTTAACAGCCGAAATCACTGTGGCCAGTTTGTTACGCGACACCCGCATATTCCCTTGCTCCTTGTGCTCTATCAAGGTCCAGGAATCGTAACAAAATGTATATAGGCGAACCTGCGTGTTAATTAAAGTCTAACGACTACCTTTGGCAATTTGCTGAAGCTAAATCCATTCATTAAGTCTCAGGAGGCAATATGAAGAAGTTGACGCTCGCCATTCTTATTTCAATGATCGGTGTTGCAGGGCCGTCGTTCGCGCAATCCTCATCAGGTTCATCCAGCACTGATTCCGCCACCAGCGGCTCCAGCAGCAAGAAGAGTTCTTCCGGCACCAGCGGCTCAAGCAGCGATACATCCTCGGGTGGCAGCTCCGGCATGTCTTCCGGCAGCAGTGGATCCTCCGGTACATCGGGCAGCAGCGGATCGGGTTCGTCAGGCAGCAGCGGCAGTTCCGGCATGAGCGGCAGCAGCGGCTCGGGCACATCGGGCAGCAGCGCAAGCTCCCCGAGCACCTCCGGCAGCAGCGGCTCTTCGGGCATGGGCGGCAGCAGCGGTTCCGGCACGTCGGGCAGCAGCGCTACCAGCCCAAGCACCTCCGGTACGTCGGGTTCCTCAGGTACTTCCGGCACTGGCGGTTCATCCAGCAGCACCTCTCCAAGCAGCTCCGGCTCCAGCAGCACTGATACTTCCACCAGTGGTTCCGGCACTTCGGGCAGCAGCAGCTCATCCTCCCCAAGCTCGTCCGGTACCTCGGGCAGCAGCTCGTCGCCAAGCTCCTCTGGCAGCACAGGAAGCACCGGCAGCACCGGCAGCGGATCGACCGGCGGTTCCGGAAGCTCGAGCAGCAGCTCCAGCCCAAGCACTTCCGGATCCTCCTCGATGGGTACGGGCAGTGGCTCCGGCACAACGGGCAGCGGAAGCTCCAGCGGCACCAGCAAGTAAGCAGTAAATAGTAAGCAAATCGCGGCATTTGCTGCATTGCAAAAGGCCGCCGGCGATTACACGTTGGCGGCCTTCTTATTTGTTTTATGCCTGAAAGGGGAGGCTCACAGCGAGTCGTTCCGGCTCAGCCGCTTCCTATATTTCCAGCTTTTCCGATGTATTAATCAGGCGGCTCCCAATGAAAAATTCATGGCTTGATTTTATGGAAGCCGCACTCATGTTGAGATTCCGATATATCGAAAAGCGGAGAAGAAATGCAAACGCTACATTGCAATTTGGGAAAATGGAAAGCGGAAGCTCAGATACAGGAAGTGGAGAACGGCAACAAGTTGATGGCGGTAATTCTGGTTACCGATCAGGATGGCAATCGTCTTGGGGAGTCGAAGCACACCATGGTGTTCGATCATAAGCAAGGCGCCGATACCCTTGAAGAAACCAGAGCTGTAGTAACGGAGTTGCTGAATTCGCGTTATGGCGCATAAACGTATGCAAGCATACATTTGCCGCCGGCTGCAGATGTAATCAGCAATCCGCGTTAAATAAAAAGCTGCACATGAACATTTCATGTGCAGCTTTTTTGTTTTGCAACCGCCTCCGTTTTTATTTGACGGTAGGCGGCACTTCGAAGGTATGAAAAGGGGCCGGGCTGGGCACCGTCCACTCAAGTCCTTCGGCTCCTTCCCACGGGCGAGCCGGCGCCGGCTCGCCGCCTTTGAGGTTGGGAAGCACGACGGCGAACAGGAAATATACCTGGCTCAGGCCGAAACCAAATGCGCCGATGGAGGCAATCATGTTGAAGTCCGTGAACTGAGCGGGATAGTCGACGTAGCGTCGCGGCATGCCGGCGAGCCCCAGGAAGTGCATCGGGAAGAAGGTGATGTTGAGCGTGACCATCGATGCCCAGAAATGAATCTTGCCACGGGTTTCGTTATACATGTATCCGGTCCATTTCGGCGCCCAGTAGTAATAGCCCGCGAAGATCGCGAACAGCGACCCGGCAACCAGCACGTAGTGGAAATGCGCGATGACGTAGTAAGTGTCGTGCACCTGGATGTCGATTGGCGCGACCGCGAGTATCAGGCCGGAGAAGCCGCCAAGGGAAAAGACGAAAATGAAGCCGATCGACCACAGCATCGGCGTCTCGAACGTCAGGGATCCCTTCCACATGGTCGCGATCCAGTTGAACACCTTCACGCCTGTCGGAACCGCGACAAGCATCGTGGTGTACATGAAGAAGAGCTGGCTGGTGATCGGCATGCCGGTGGCAAACATGTGATGCGCCCAGACGATGAACGACAGAATCGCGATCGCGGAGGCGGCATAGACCATCGACGCATAGCCGAACAGCGGCTTGCGCGAAAACGCCGGAACGATTTGCGACACGATGCCGAAGGCCGGCAAAATCATGATGTAGACCTCGGGATGGCCGAAGAACCAGAAGATATGCTGGAACATCACCGGGTCGCCACCACCGGCGGCATTGAAGAAGGTGGTGCCGAAGTGGCGGTCCGTCAGCAGCATCGTGATCGCCGCAGCAAGCACCGGCATGACGGCGATCAGCAGGTAAGCGGTGATCAGCCAGGTCCAGCAGAAGATCGGCATCTTCATCAGCGTCATGCCGGGAGCGCGCATATTGAGGATGGTGGTGATGATGTTGATCGATCCCATGATCGATGATGCACCCATGATATGCACGGCGAAGATCGCCATGTCCATGCCGACGCCCATCTGGAGCGAGAGCGGCGGATACAGTGTCCAACCGGATGCCGTCGCACCACCGCCCGTAAAGAACGAGCCGACCAGCAGGATCGCCGCCGGCACCAGCAGCCAGAACGAGAAGTTATTCATCCGGGCAAACGCCATATCGGATGCGCCGACCTGCAGCGGAATCATCCAGTTCGCGAAGCCCACGAAGGCCGGCATGATGGCGCCAAACACCATGATGAGGCCATGCATCGTCACCATCTGGTTATAGAACTCCGGCTGGATAAGCTGGATGCCTGGCTGGAACAGTTCCGCGCGGATCAGCATCGCCATGAATCCGCCGGTGAGCAGCATCGCCAATGAGAACCATAGATAGAGCGTGCCGATATCCTTGTGATTGGTGGCATACAGCCACCTCCGCCACCCATGCGGATGATCATGCGCGTGATCGTGGCCGTGCTCATGTGGAACGCCAGGCGCATGTGCATGGCCGTGTATGACGTGCGGGGGGACGCTCATGGAATTCTCCGGGTGGATGCGGACGCAGCCTTGTGTGTTCTAAAGAAACCGCCGATGGTCATCGGCGGTCGGGGGGATGAGCATTTTGAAAATCACCTGCCTGAAAAGTTCGGCAGGCCGGCCAGAAGATTTTGCGGACCGTCGGCGCTTAGGTCGCGGCGCGCTTGTTCGCCTCGGTAATCGTCCAGAAGTAGAGGGTCTTGTTGCCGATCTTCTCGACTTTCTCAGGCGGCCATTCGGCACCCATATCGAAGTCGTGCGACACCACGCGGGTGCCGACCTTCAATTGTTTCCATAACTGAGGGCGGAGGCGCTGGTTGACATCGGGCAGCAGGTACAGCGTGACGACGGTCGCATCGGCGAAGTTCGCCTTGAACAGATCGCCCTCCATGAATTTCACGCGGTCGGTCACGCCGGCTTCCTTGGCGTTGGCTTCGGCTTCCGAGATGCGCTGCGGATTCAGGTCGATGCCGACACCACGCGCGCCGCGTTCCTTGGCAGCCGTGATCACGATGCGGCCATCGCCGCAACCCAGGTCATACAGCACGTCGCCTTTCTTTACCTTCGCCATGTCCAGCATCTTGTCGACCACCGGTTGCGGCGTGGGTACGTAGGGCACGTCCGGCCGGCGTGCCGGTTCGGCCTGCGAGAACGCCGATTTGGCCGGTAGGAAAAATACCAGGGTGATTAAAAACAGCGCAAGCCCGTAGAGGAAGGCGGGCCGCGGCAAGGTGCGCGTGCGGGTTTTCATATGTTTCTCCTTAACGGTTTGGTGGAAACGACGGACTGCTTGGGGGGAATCCGGGGCGCGCGGATCAGCATGAGGAAGACGATGCCAACCGCAAGCACGGCAACACCGATCCAGGCTGCGTTGAAGCCGCCGAGAGACTGGCTGTACACGTAGGAAAGACTGGACCACAGCATGTAGGCACACATCGCGCAGAACAATATCGGCAGCAGCGGGAACAGCGGCACTTTAAATGGCCGCTCGGTGTTCGGCTCCCGTACCCGCAGCACGAACAGTGATATGCCTGACAGGAGGAAGAACAGCCAGAACACCGGTGCGGTGAACTCCACCATTGATTTGAATCCACTACCGGTCCAGGCGCCGATCGCCACCAGAAGCAGCGCCGCTGCGCATTGCACCCAAAGTGCGTTGACCGGCGTGCCGCGCGCCGCGTCCCAGCGTCCGAGCAGGGACAGTACCGGCCAGTCGCGGCCGGCTGCGTAGCTGGTGCGGGCGCCGACGATCAGCGTGGCATTGATGGACGTTACGGCAGCAATCGCGATCATCACGGAAATGATTTTTTCGCCCGCCGAGCCGAATGCCAGGCGCAGCAGGTCGGCTGCCAGCGCTTCCGACTTGGCCATGCCTTCGATTCCAAGGCCTTTCCAGTAGGCCCAGGTCACCATCAGGTAGAGCACGGTGATGATGAGAATCGATGTCACCAGTACCCGCACCATGTTGCGCCGGGCATCTTTCAGTTCCGCGCTGATGTAGGCAGCTTCGTTCCAGCCGCCGAAGGTCAGCAGCACGAATACCATGGCCAGTCCGAAGGAGCCGCCGCCTCCCGATGATCCGGAGGTTTGCGGCGCGGGCGCGGCGGCTTCCGTCCCGTTGCCGACGAGGAAAATCGCCGCCACGACAATCAGCAGAAGTCCGCCGACTTCGATCATCGTCAGCCAGCTTTGGGTCAACGTTCCTGCCTTGATGCCGCGAATATTGACCAATGAAAGCACGACGATGGCCGCGGCACCGTACAGCGCCGAACCCCATGCGGGGCTGAGCGCCGTCAGCGGCAGTACCTGGCTCATGTAATCGCCGAATACAAATCCGAGCAGGGCGATCGAGCCGGTCGAGATTACCGAGAAACGAGCCCAGGCGAACAGGAAGGAAATGGAAGTGCCGTAAGCGCGGCGAAGAAAGTGGTAGTCGCCACCTGCGCTGGAATAGGCGGTGGCCAACTCTGCGTAGCAAAGTGCGCCGATCACAGACATGATGCCGCCAAGAATCCAGGCGCCGAACATCCATGTTGCGTCGCCCGTCATGCCTGCCACCATCGCGGGCGCTTTGAAGATGCCTGCGCCGATGACGACGCCGACGATCAGCGCAATTGCCGGACCCAGTCCGAGAACCTCGCGCGGCACGGCTTCGTCGATTGTCAGCGGGGCGCCGGATGGCTGACCGGTGTCGGCTGCGGAATACTGCGGCTGTTTGTTCATCGCTTCAGACTCATCATGGAGCGCTCCTTTTACATCGCATCTGGAATGCGGTGGCATGTGGCAGGCGGTACTTCGAGTCCGTGACAAACAGCGCAGACGCCACGCCTGATTCCTCATCGGGCAAATAACAGCCTTTGCTAATGGATGGAAGAAGCAGGGTCTGGACGTTTCGGCTGGTCACGCCAAGGTTGCGAGTTGATATTGATTAAAAAGTTTCGCGCATCGATAGCGATGTCAAATTGTGTCAAAGAACCCTTGGTGAAATGCGTTAATGCCAGGTCGATATTTAATATCTCAAAGAAGTGAAATCCCCATTTCAGTTTGCTGCGCGGCATGCAAACGGAAGCGACAAGCTGAAATAACGATTTATTGTTTTAAAGCATAAACCGCAAAAACATATCGTCTAATATTCCGTTATTTCCAATCGGAACCTTTAGGACGGACGCCATCTGACCGTTGCTCGACACTTTTTTGCATAGCGAATCATCATGGAAAATACCGTACTTGCATCTCTGCCCAAGGAATGGCAAAGCTGGATTCTCGAAAACCTTGCCCGCGGCTGCCAGCCCTTGGCCATGGGCGAGATCATGGTGCGCGACGGCCATTTTGATAACCGTCTTGCTCAGGCGGCAATCGAAGAGGCACGTAACAGCAGCCGGGAGAGCGTTGCGGTAAGGCAGCCTGTTCCGGAGATCAATACATCAACCAATACCATCCAGGCGCTGGACCGGTCGGTGCAAGTCCTGTTCACCTTGAAGACGCCGCGCATCGTCCTGCTCGGCAATGTCGTGAGCGACGAAGAATGCGATGCGCTGTGTGCCTATGCGCAAAGCCGGCTCACACGGTCGCCGGTGGTCGGCGACGAGGACGGTTCCACCAAGGTGCATGCCGAACGCACCAGCCGAGGCGCAATGCTGGCACGCGGCGAAACCGAGCTCATTGCCCGTATCGATGCCCGTCTTGGCGCGCTTGCCAACTGGCCGGTCGACCATGCGGAAGGACTTCAGGTCGTCCACTATGAGAAAGGGAATGAGTACCGGCCGCATTTCGACTGGTTTGATCCGAACCTGCCGGGGCCGCGCAAGCATATGGAGCAAGGCGGACAACGGGTCGGGACCTTCGTGGTTTATCTGAGCGATGTCGAGCAGGGAGGCGGTACCGCCTTTCCCGGCCTCGGGCTCGAAGTGCAGCCGCGCAAGGGCAATGCAGTGTTCTTCGCAAATACGAACGTATTCGGCGAACCCGACAAGCAGACGCTTCACGCCGGCAGCCCAGTGGTGCGCGGCGTGAAGTTCATCGCCAACAAGTGGTTGCGGCAACGTGCCTATTAAGAAGTTTATTGCTTGTCTTTTTGCGCCTGTATCTGCTCGCGTAATTGCTCCGGGCTGACCTGCGTATAGTCCTTGTTGATTTCCAGTTTGACCAGCGACTCGAGATTCGGACCGATCATTTTGCGCAGGATGCCGAGAAACTGCGGGGACGCCACCAGTGACAGCTGCTGGAAACGACCCTCCTGGTGCGCCTTCTGTAAATACTCCGCGACGTCCCTGGCAAACAGCTCCATCTGATGTTCGTCGGGCGTCTGGTGGGGCTCGTAAGCTTTGTTCGGCACCGGCGCGCCGGTGTTATGCGAACTTTTCGTCGCCGAGGTCGGGCCGATCTTGTCCGACTCGGTTTCCGCAGTCCGCAAGCGGATCGCCTCATTCACCATATCGTTGATTTCTTCAAGCGGCTCCGACATCCGCGCCTGGGAAAAAAATCTTGCCCGGCTACCATTCGCGGAAAGAATCCAGTTTGCGTCCATGTTGTCCTCATTAAAGCATTGGAAAGAAAGTTCTGATGCGCGAACCATCAGAATGTTCCAGTCGTCGTGAGATGCGTTGCCCGATTGCGGCCGGCGTTTCATCGGGACGTTACTAACGGTGATACGGCCGGACGCCGCAAAACTTCACGAGTATCCACGCGGGTTCATCTGGTGAACACGCCGCCGATTTTCCTTTCACGCTGAGATAGTGAGAAACAACAAAGCATGGTGCGGCAAACGGAACCATCATCTTGCGGAAATTCTCCAAGTCACAGACTGTTACATCTCGCATTTGTTGCTGACCGTCATTAAAGAAAGAAGTCATGCACTTCAGGTCATTCCGCTTCTCGCTACGCATCATTCTTCCGCTCGCTCTTGTGCTTGCCCTGTTCGCTTTTGCAGTCGTGCCACTGGTTGAAAGCCTCACCCTGCGATGGTCGATTCGCGATCTCGACGTGCGTTCGCAACTGCTCGCCTCCACGCTGCAGGAGCCGATGATCGATTACGTGCCGCAAAATGCCTCGGCGAAAATCAATCGATTGTTTGAGCGCGCAATTCAGGACGAGCGCCTCCACGCCCTCGCTTTCTGCAATACGAATAACGTCCTGGAGTACAAGACTGTCACTTACCCGGATTCGATCGGCTGCGGGAAACCGGAGATGGACTCCAGTGTTCGTCAGCACACGATCAAATTGCCGCAAGGCCCGCTGCACATCACCGAAAGCCCGCTGATTTCCGATACCGGGCAGCTTGGCAAGCTGATCCTGGTGCACGACATGGGGTTCATCGCCCGGCGCGATGCCGACACCCGGAAGTATGTACTGGCACTGTTCGCATTGATGGCAGTGGTGATTTCGCTGATTACGATGGTGGTGGCGCATCTGAGCTGGCGCAGCTGGATCGACGCGGTGAAGGGAATGCTTCGTGGCGGACTGGCTGAACGCAGCAACCTGCCGCAGGTGGTGGCGGTGACACCGGCGAATCCTTCGCAGACGCCCCCCGAGATCCGTCCGCTCGAAGTCGACCTGCGCGCGCTGATGTATGAATACAATGTCGACCGCCGAAACCGGGACGACGTCACGCACCTCTGGACACCGGACAAGCTGAGGCAACTCCTGCGGGAGGAGCTGGCAGGTGACGAAGTGCTGGTCGTGTCGAACCGTGAACCGTATATGCATGTGCATACCCGTAACGGCGTAGAGGTCCGGCGCCCAGCCAGCGGCCTGGTAACCGCAGTGGAGCCAGTGATGCGTGCCTGTTCCGGCACCTGGATTGCCCACGGCAGTGGCAGCGCCGACCGTGAGTCGGTCGATCGCAACGATCGCGTTCCGGTGCCGCCCTCCCATCCGAGCTATACCCTGCGCCGGGTATGGCTGACGAAAGAGGAAGAGGAGGGCTATTACTACGGCTTTGCGAACGAGGGGCTATGGCCGCTGTGTCATATCGCGCACGTGCGCCCGGTATTCCGTTCTGCGGACTGGGAGAAGTACGAGGCGGTCAACCAGCGTTTCGCCGATGCGGTGATCAAGGAAGCGCGTACCGACGATCCGGTGGTGCTGGTGCAGGACTATCACTTTGCCTTGCTGCCGCGCATGGTGCGCGACGTACTGCCAAAGGCAACCATCATTACTTTCTGGCATATTCCCTGGCCGAATCCTGAATCGTTCGGCATCTGTCCATGGCGGGAGGAGATCCTGGAAGGGCTTCTGGGAAGCACGATCCTCGGTTTCCATACACAGTTCCATTGCAAGAACTTTCTGGAAACCGTCGATCGCTATCTGGAAACACGCATCGAGCATGAAACCTCGACCGTCTCCTATGGCGGCAAGCTGACGCAGGTGGAGAACTACCCGATCTCCATCGCCTGGCCGGAAGACGGCGCCCATGCGGACATTGCCGACAGCAGGCAGTCCGTGCGTTCCGAGCTTGGCCTGCCGGCCGACCGGCTGCTGGGGGTCGGTGTCGACCGGCTTGACTATACCAAGGGCATCATCGAGCGTTTCCAAGCAGTGGAAAGAATGCTGGAACAATATCCGGACATGGTCGGCCGGTTCACCATGGTACAGATCGCGGCACCCACCCGTACTTCCCTGGACGAATACCAGAACTTCGAAAACCGCGTGCGAACGCTGGTGCAGAAGATTAATAAGCGCTTTTCGAGCGGCAGCTACGAACCCATCATCCTCAAGACCGAACATCACGATACCGATCAGGTCAACCGGTACTACCGCGCGGCCGACGTATGCCTCGTCACCAGCCTGCATGACGGCATGAACCTTGTCGCAAAGGAATTCATTGCTGCCCGCGATGACGAGCGTGGCGTGCTGGTGCTCTCCCAGTTCACCGGTGCCGCGAGGGAACTTCACGAAGCATTGATCGTCAACCCTTATCACATAGAACAGAGCGCCGATGCCATATACCGCGCGGTGACGATGCCGGAGGTTGAGCAGCGGGAACGGATGCGCAGCATGCGCCTGCTGGTCAAGGATTTCAATATCTACCGCTGGGCCGGCCGCATGCTGCTGGACGCCTCCCGGCTGCGCCGCCGCGAACGGATCACCACCAAGATCCGCTCGCATAGCCGGAAATCTCTGCGCCGCGTCGTTTGAGCCAAGCGTTTAATACCATGATCCCACTGTTTTCCGAACAGGGGCTGGAGCGACTCGATCGCATCGTCAGTCCCGGTCTACTATGCGCATTCGATTTCGACGGCACGCTTGCGCCGATCGTGCGCGATCCGGCGCAGGCACGCTTGTCCTCCGACATGGTGCGCCGCCTCGACGAACTCGCCGCGCTCGCACCGGTCGCCATCATTACAGGCCGTTCGCTGGAAGACATTCAATCACGCCTGTCTTTCTCGCCTGACTATTTGATCGGCAATCACGGTATCGAAGGCATGCCCGGCTGGGAGCAATCGGCACAAGCGTATAAGGACATGTGCGGAACCTGGCAACAGCAGGTCAGCGACGCATTGGCCGCGGCGGACGGATTCGGCAGCGGCGTGATGCTTGAGAACAAGCGCTACTCGCTGTCGGTGCATTACCGGAATGCGGCGGATCCGGCAACGACCAGTGCCCGGCTCCAGCAGGTCTTTACGCAGTTGCAGCCGTCGCCGCGGATCGTCGATGGCAAATTCGTTTTCAACCTGCTCCCGCCGGATGCGGCGGACAAGGGCAGCGCACTGCAACAGCTCATTAGCCGTACCGGGGCAAGCGGAGTGATTTATGCCGGCGACGATGTCACCGACGAAGATGTTTTCCGCGTGCGTCGGCCGGATTTGCTGTCGGTGCGCGTGGAGCAAAATCCCGACAGCGCGGCGGAGTTTTTCCTGCCGCGGTTCGATGACATGACGCAACTGCTGGACGAGTTGATTACGCGTCTGCGTGCATTCGGGGCGACAAATCCCAAGCGGTGGAAGCCTGCGGCAAATCACTGACAAACGCGATTCCTGCAGAGACCGGTATGGTTGCTTGCCTTGCCGGAATCTGTGCAAGGGGCGATGATGGCTTGATGCGGCACGATGCTCGGCGCGGGATTTCCAGCGCGCAATAGAGAATGGAGCCTCATCATTTCATCCAGCGGGACTCCGGAATGCATTCGGCTCCTTATCGAAGCGGGCGCTGCATCTCCGGATTTCCGCTGGCAGGGTGCGTGCCGGCTTGCGAGCCGGTATTCTTTCGCAGGAAACGACAATGATCACCCATCACAATCGCTAGCTGAATCTCACCATGCCCAAACCCACCATCATCGGCGCACTCGATATCGGCGGCACCAAAATCGCCGCCAGCATCGCCAACGAACGCGGCCCGCTTGCCCGTCTCACCGCTCCCACAGCCAAAAGCGGCACAGTGCGCGCATTGCCCGAACAGGCGATCGGACTGCTGGAAGCCGCTTGTGCAAGGGCGGGCGTCGATCCCGCCTTGCTGAATTCGGTCGGCGTCAGTTCCTGTGGCCCCTTCGTCGATCTTGATGGTGGCATCGGACTGGCAGCTCCGAACATTTGCGGCGGCGAGGAAGGCGCGGCGGACTTGCCGAATGACTGGAAGGCGATCCCGCTGCAGCAGGTACTGAGCGAGCGATTTTCCCATGTGCCGATCGAAAACGATTGCGTCGCCGCATTGGCCGCGGAACGCACCTTCGGTGCCCTGCAGGATGAGCCGAATTGCGTCTATGTCACCTGGAGCACCGGCGTCGGTTTCGGTCTTTGCGTCGATGGAAATTTGTTGCGGGGCAAAGGCGGCAACGCCGGTCACGCCGGCCACATGCTGATGAGCGAAACCTCGGATGCGCAATGCGGGTGTGGCAATGTCGGTGATGTGGAAGGCCTCATTTCCGGCCGCAATCTCGGCAACCGCCTCGGCAAATCGACGCAGGATGTTTTCGACGCGGCGCGTGCGGGCGATCCGGAGGCGCGCGAACTGGCGCTGGAAGCGGCGCGCCGTTTCGGCCGTGCCCTGTACAACGTGACGGCAGTGCTCGACACCCGGGTGTTCGTTATCGGCGGCAGCGTCTGGACACATCATGGTGACTGGCTCACCGAGACGGTCCAGCAGGAAATCGCCTCCCGCCTGCCGGCGATTACGCGTGGCGTGAAGATCATGCCGGCGATGCTGCAAGGGCTGGTCGCGGATGTCGGCGCGTTTAGCCTCGCCATGCCTCGCGGTTGGGTTGCGGGCTGGCGGAAGACGCAGCCGTGGAAGGCGCTTGACGACTAGTTGCGTGCAGCCCGCCGGGCACGGATCGCGGCCGGGCGGCGCAGCGAGATACGAAGCGGCTTCAGGACCGCCGAAGTGCTGTCAAACGTGAACTACGCGACATTCTCCGTTTCGGAAATGCACTATGATCGGTTGCCCGATTCATTACGCTGCAAATAAAACAACATGCTAGATACGACACTTTTCAATACCGAGGAAATCCTGCGTCTGCTGACGCTGGAGCAGACCGGCGAAGACCGGTTTCGCGGCCAGAGCCACTTCATGGGCAGTCCCAATGTATTTGGCGGCCAGGTGCTGGGCCAGTCCCTTTACGCGGCCAGCGTGACGGTGGAAGGCCGCCGTCCGCATTCACTGCATTCTCTTTTCATCCTGCCGGGCAACCACCGCCTGCCGATCGAGTACGAAGTCGAGCGGGTGCGCGACGGCGGCACGTTCAGCACCCGCCGGGTCGTGGCGATCCAGGAGGGCCGCCGGATATTCGTGATGTCGGCCTCGTTCCAGACGGAAGAAGAGGGCTTGTCGCACCAGAAGACGGCACCGGGGCACGCCGATCCTGAGCAGCTGAAGTCCAATCTCCAGACCTGGAAGGAACGCGCCGCCAATACTGCGCGGCCGTACCAGCCGGTCCCCGTCGATTTCCGCGCCGATCATGCAGGGGATATTTTCGGCGGCAACCAGGGGGCGACCACCAAGCAGGTCTGGACGAAGGCACCGATCGCCTTGCCCGATCAACCTCTCACGCATGAGGCGCTGTTCGCCTACGTATCCGACTATGGCTTGCTGTGGACCTCGCTGCAGCCGCATGGCGTGGTGATGGGCGACAAGCGCCTGCAGATTGCCAGCCTGGATCACACCATCTGGTTCCACCGTCCGTTCCGCATGGACGAATGGTTGCTGTTCGCGATGGAAAGCCCCAACGCATCGGGCGGCCGGGGCTTGTGCATGGCCTATGTGTACAACCGCGCCGGCGACCTCGTCGCAACAGTGGCGCAGGAAGGGCTGATCCGCTTGCGCCAGAAAAAGGACTAGCGCCGGCGCAAGTTTCACCGTCAGGCATGACGGCCCGGGTCGCCATACTGGTCGGGGCGGCCCGATAATCGCCATCCGGTTGATTTTGCGCGGCACTTGGCAGAAACCATCCGTGCGCCGGGGCGTCGAAGAAATATCAACATTTCTTTCGGTTATGCCTGAATGTCTGTAACAGGGACGTCCTCCGCTGCAACATCCTCCTCTTCACGCCTGCTGCAACCCGGGCGCAATTGCTGGCGCATCGAGCATGCGGAGCGTTTCAGCATGCTGGTCGATGCCGACGTTTATTTCCGTGCGGTACGCGAAGCCATTCGCGCCGCCCGCCACAGCATTTTCATCCTCAGCTGGGATATCGATTCGCGCGTCCGGCTCGTGCCGGAAGGCGCCAACGACGGCTTCCCGGAACCGCTCGGCGACTTTCTGCACGCGGTGGTGCAATCCCGACCCGGCCTGCGCGCCTATGTGCTGAACTGGGACTTCGCCATGCTCTATGCACTGGAGCGCGAATGGCTGCCGGCCTACAAACTGGGGTGGCGAACGCATCACCGGCTTGCCTTCCATATGGACGGGCATCATCCGGTCGGCGGATCGCATCATCAGAAAGTCGTGGTGATCGACGACAAGCTCGCCTTCGTCGGTGGCCTGGATCTGACACGTGCCCGCTGGGATACCTCGGAGCATGCCTGCGACTCGCCGCTGCGCTGCGACAGCGACGGCAAGCCGCACGACCCTTTCCACGATGTGCAGGCGATGGTCGACGGCGATGTCGCCCGGGCGCTCGGCGAACTCGCCCGCCAGCGCTGGCAGCGCGCTACCGGCATGGTGCCGGTAACCGCGACGATCGAACGCGCGCGCGACCCCTGGCCGGCGCAGATCGTCCCCGATCTGACGGATATCGATGTCGCCATCGCGAGGACCGAGCCGGCGTTTGACGGGCAGGTCGGTGTCTTTGAAATACGGCAGCTGCACCTGGATGCGATCGCCCGTGCCAGGAATCATCTGTTCTTCGAAAACCAGTATTTCACCTCGGACCTGATCTGCAATGCGCTATCTGCCCGATTGACGCAGGAACAGGCGCCGGAAGTCATGATCGTTTCCCCTCACAACCAGAGCGGCTGGCTGGAGCAGGCCACCATGGGCGTACTGCGTGCACGTGTGCATCATCGCCTGAAGGAAGCCGATGCGCTCGGGCGTTACCGCATGTATTGTCCGACCTTGCCGGGGCTGAAGGAGAACAGTTGCTTGAATGTGCACAGCAAGGTCTTCACGATGGATGATGACCTGATCACCATCGGCTCGGCCAATCTCAGCAACCGTTCTATGGCGTTCGACACCGAATGCAACTTGGTCATCGAAGCCTGTGGTCGGGAAGACACGCGTTCCCGCATTCGCGCTGCCATCAGCCACATGCGCAACCGCCTGCTTGCCGAGCATCTGGCGACCGAGCCGGATGAGGTAACTGCCGCCATCGGCCGCACCGGCAGCCTCCACGCGACCGTGGATGCGCTGCGGCGGCCCGGCCGTTCGATGGCGGCGTTCGATCCGGTCACTACGCCGGAACTGGAAGCACTGGTCCCGCCGCAGGCTGTGTTCGATCCGGAAAGGCCGATTGACCCGGATGAGCTGGTGGAGCAGTTCGTGCCCGAGGATGCGCGCCGCCCGGTGCCGCGCAGAATGATCGGCCTCGGCACGCTGGCGGTCGTGCTGGCCTTGTTTGCGGTGGCATGGCGCTGGACTCCGCTGAGCGAATGGATCAACCTGGCTTCGCTGGTGTCGCTGGCGCGCAGCCTCGAAGCATTGCCGTTCACGCCGGTCGCGGTGATCTGCAGCTATGCGATCGCCGGCCTTGTCATGGTGCCGGTCACCTTACTGATCGGCGTCACCGGCATCGTGTTCGGTCCTGTCGCCGGCGCCCTGTACGCGATCGGCGGCACGCTGCTCAGCGCGATGGTCACCTACGGACTCGGGCGATGGCTGGGCCGCGACACGGTGCACCAGCTTGTCGGGCCGCGCATCAACCGCCTCAGCCGCCGCATCGCCCGCCGCGGCATCATCGCGATGGTCGTCGTGCGCATGCTGCCGATTGCGCCGTTCACCGTGGTCAATGTCATCGCCGGCGCATCGCATATCCGCTTCCGTGACTACATGCTCGGCACGCTGCTCGGCATGACCCCGGGGATTATCATCACCGTCACCTTCGTTCATCACCTTGCGGAAGCGATTCGCAACCCCAGCCCTGGCACGATCGCCGTTCTGGCGCTGGTCGCGGCGCTACTGATCGGATCGGCATTCGGCCTGCAGCGCCTGTTCTCCCGCAAAGACAATGTCGAGGCACGATGAAATTCACTGACGCCAATCTGCTAACGCCCGTTGAAGAAGCCATCACCCCGGATATGAATCCGTGGCCGGTGACGATCGCCACCTACAACATCCACGGTGCGGTCGGCGCCGACCGCCGGTTCTCGCCGGAGCGGGTGGCCGGTGTGCTGAGCGAGATCAGTGCCGACATCATCGCCCTGCAGGAAGTGCCGCTCGGCGGCACCGACTGGCCCGACGTCCTGAAAATGCTGCAGCAGGCGACCGGCTTTACCGCCGTCGAAGGCCCGACGAAGAACGGACCAAAGCGCCGCTACGGCAACGCCGTCCTGAGCCGTTACCCCATCCTTGCAACCCGAAATATCGACCTGTCCTTCGGCAGCCGCGAACCGCGTGGCGCGCTCGACGCCGACATCGATTGCCATGGCCATCCGCTGCGCGTCATCGCAACCCATCTCGGACTGCGCCCGGCGGAACGGCGGGCGCAGATCCGCACCTTGCTGCAGGCTTTCGACACCGATCGCATGCCGGTGATTCTGCTGGGGGATGTGAACGAGTGGTTTGCGTGGGGGCGTACGTTGCGGTGGCTGGAGTCGCATTTCGAAGCGGTACCGGCGCCGGCGACCTTTCCGTCACGGCTACCAGTGTTTGCGCTGGACCGGATCTGGATCAGCCCGCGGCATCGGCTGGTGCATGTGGAGGTGCATGCGACGCCGTTGGCCCGGGTGGCATCGGATCATTTGCCGTTGATTGCGCATATTGACGGGTAGGGGGTGTTTTTCTCTTTGGCGCAGTACGGCATGTCGTTTTTGGGCGGGGTTTTGCGAGGGGGAAATCCAGACTTGCGGCGTGTCTCCGGTAATCCATCAGCCTGTCATTCCCGTGAAGACGGGAATCCAGAGCGACGGAGTGTCTCCGATGATGCAATGCGTGCGGCTCTTCGAAGAGACTTGCCGGGACTGGCCCCGGCGGGCCACTTCCTTTCTTTGCTTCGCCAAAGAAAGGAAGCAAAGAAAGGGCTGGAGCACTGCTCCAGCGAAGCCAGTCGACGCCCCTTCGGGGTTCCCAAAAGCAGGCGTACTGAAACGGGAAGCGAAATAAACTCGCCTGCGGCTCAGACAGATTTCGCTTCTTTATCCGTTTCAGCACGCCTGCTTTTGACGTCGCCAGCAGGGGAGAACTGCGCACACCATTCCCACCCTGGCCCTCCCTTTGAAAGGGAGGGAACTGACCTGTCCTTTACCTTGCTGGCTTAGTTAGAAAGTAAAACGAACAGTCCAAGTTGTCACAGCAAGCAGCAAAGTAAAGAACAGTTATTTCCCTCCCCTCAAGGGGAGGGCCAGGGTGGGGATGGGGTTGGCCGCTTCCCCTTTTAGCGACGCCAAAAGTGACGCGGTCAAAACGGAAATAGAAGTGAAACCTGTCTGAGCCGCAGGCGAGTTTGTTTCACTTCCCGTTTTGAGCGTGGCACTTTTGGGCACCCCGAAGGGGCGGCGATAACGGGGTCGCCTTTTTTGCCTTCTTTTTTGGCGAAGCAAAAAAAGAAGGTGGCCCGCCGGGGCCAGTCCCGGTTAGTCTCTTCGGAGAACAGAAAGAGTTGCATTACCGGAGACACGCCGCAACTCTGGATTCCCGTCTTCACGGGAATGACAGGCTGATGGATTGCCGGAGACACGCCGCAGGTTTGGATTTCCCCCTCGCAAAACCCCGCCCAAAAACGACATGTCCAAGTCGCTCGCCAAGCCCGTTTCCAGCAAGTCTCTTGAACCAGCACCCCTAATCGCATCGCCAAAGAAGCCGCACTCAAACACAAACCCCCATTTCCCATTAAGCTATCGCCCTGTCAAACCTGCAACCACCTTACCGATTTACTGTCCCACCTCCATGCCGCATCCCATCCCATACTTGACTCTCGCCGCCGCAGCCCTGTTCCTGCCAACTACCCCCGCATCCGCCCAGGACCCCATGACCAAACGCGTCGCCCCATGCATGGCATGCCACGGCGAAGCAGGCAAGGCCGCAAGCGACGGGTATTACCCGCGCATCGCCGGCAAGCCTGCCGGGTACCTGTACAACCAGCTCGTCAATTTTCGTGACGGCCGCCGCAAGCAGTACGCCCTGATGACCTACATGGTCCAGCATCTGTCAGACGATTACCTCATGGAGATGGCGACCTTTTTCGCAAATCAAAATCCCCCGTATCCACCGCCGCAATCGGTGAATGTGTCGGATGCGGTTCTTCAGAAGGGAAGGGCGCTGGTGTTCGAAGGCGACCCGGGCCGGAATATGCCTGCATGCATTGCCTGTCACGGCAATACGCTGACCGGCGTGGCGCCCAGCATTCCCGGTCTGCTCGGATTGCCCCGTGACTACATCAATGCGCAGTTCGGCGCATGGCGCGACGGGGCCCGCCGCGCCGCGGCACCGGACTGCATGGCGCAGATCACCAAGCAATTGACGGTCGATGAAATCAGCGCCGCATCCGCATGGCTCTCCACGCAGCCGGTCCCGAAGGATTATGCGCCGGTCGCATTCGGCAGCGTCAAACTGCCGATCCCATGCGGCAGCTACGGGAGGCAATGAGTCATGACAATGAAGCGCATCCCGCTATTCCTTGTTCTTCTCGTCGCGGCGTTGCTTGGCCTGACCTTGTATCTGGGGCTGGCGGAAGACAGAACCGATGCCGTCGCACCGTCGCCTGTCGCTTCGCCGGAACTGGTCGCGCGCGGCGCCTACCTCGCGCGGGTCGGCAATTGCATGACCTGTCATACCACGCGCGGCGGCGCCGACTATGCCGGCGGCAGAGGAATCCAGACGCCGTTTGGCACGATCTATTCGAGCAACCTGACGCCCGATCCGGACACCGGCATCGGCGCCTGGACCGCCGACGATTTCTGGCGCGCGATGCATAACGGGAAGTCGCGCGACGGCAGCCTGCTGTATCCCGCCTTTCCCTATCCGAATTACAGCAAGGTGACGCGCGCCGATTCGGATGCAATGTACTTGTATCTGAAAACGATCGAACCGGTGGCACAGGCCAATCGCACGCCCGAGCTGCGCTTTCCCTACAACCAGCGCATCCTGCTGGCGGCTTGGCGGGCGCTGTACTTCCGTCCCGAAGTGCAGCGTCCGCAACAGGCGCAGAGCGTCGAATGGAATCGCGGTGCCTACCTTGTAGAAGGACTCGGTCATTGCAGCGCTTGCCACACCGAACGCAATGCACTCGGCGCGACACGCGAAAACGATCCGCTCGGCGGCGGCCTGATCCCGATATTGAACTGGTATGCGCCGTCGCTGACTTCCGCCGGCGAAGCGTGGCTCGGCGATTGGGAAACGCAGCAGATCGTCAGCCTGCTGAAGACCGGCGTATCGGATCGTGCCGCCGCGTCCGGTCCGATGGCGGAGGTGGTACGTGAAAGCCTGCAGTACCTGAGCGACAGCGATGTGCGCGCAATGGCTGTTTATCTGAAGGCGCTTCCGCAAACCGAGTCGCCGCCAAAACGCGGCGCGGCGCCGGAGGACAGCGACTTTCTCCGCTTGGGAGCGAAGCTGTACGAGGAACATTGCGTTGCGTGCCATCAATCGAACGGGCAGGGCGAGCCGCCGGGGTTCCCGCCGCTTGCAGGCAATCGGGCGGTGGTAATGAGCTCCGCGGTGAATCCGATCCGGATGGTGCTGCACGGTGGCTATCCGCCCAGCACCAAAGGCAATCCCCGTCCATACGGCATGCCGCCATTCGGTTCGCTGCTCAACGACCAGGAGGTTGCGGCATTGGTTTCCTATACACGCAATGCATGGGGGAACCAGGCATCGATCGTGAGTCCGGCCGACGTGCAGCGTTATCGGTCGGTGCCGCTCGACTGATGTGAACGGAACGCGGATCGGCGTGTCTTCTTTGATTTTGGAGAGACACAATGAACGGACCCGTCGCAAAAATCTATAACGAGCTTTCGCATGCCGAGAATGCACGCAACGAACTTCTTTCGTCGGGCTTTTCCGCCGACAGCGTGCATCTCGAATCGATCCAGAGCGAAGCCGGCCCGACGGCCGGCAACTTCGCGGTCGGGAACGGCGACCCGGATGGCGAGAACCCGGGCACCGTCTACGATCGCAACTTCGCAGACCCGCTCCAGCCGAGCAATATCCTCCTGACTGTCGACGCCGGGGATGACGGCCTGGCTTCCCGCGCATCGGACATCATGCTGCGGCACGGCGGCCATGATATTCCTTGACCTGCCGCTGACGGAAAATAGAAAAAGGGGAATGCCTTGCACGGCATTCCCCTTTTTGTTTCAGCAATTCCGGCCGCATCATTCAAAACCGGTCCGCCTGACGATTAATCGGCGGTGATTTTCGCGGTCTTGATCACGTTGCCCCATTTCTTGATTTCTTCTTCGATAAAGCGGTCGAACTCCTGCGGCCCCGAGCCGGATGGGATAACACCCATGGTCTCGAAACGGCTGACGACATCCGGAAGCTTAACGATCTGCGCGATCTCGTCGGAGACGCGCTTGATCACTTCCGGCGGCGTGCCTGTCGGGGCAAGCATGCCTGCCCAGGTGCTGCCGGTGAATCCCTTGATGCCCTGTTCGATGAAGGTAGGCACATCCGGCAGCGCGGGCAGCCGCTTGTCGCTCGCCACGCCGATACCCTGAACCTTGCCGGTCTTGATCGGCTGAATGAGTCCGGAGGCAGCATCCATGAAAAGCTGGATATGGCCGCCGATGAGGTCGCTGAGCGCCGGTGCCGCGCCTCGATAGGGAATATGCAGCATGTAAGTGCCGGTCAGCATCTTCAACAGTTCGGTGCTGAGGTGTACGGCCGAGCCGTTGCCGGAGGAGCCGTAGCTGATCTTGCCGGGATTCGCCTTGGCGAAGGCAATCATTTGCTGCGCGGTCTTGTAGGGCAGATCTTTGTTCACCGCCGCTACCAGCGGCGAGACGCCGATCAGGGATACCGGCTGCAAGTCTTTCTGCGCATACGGCAGTTTCTGGTACAGCGTCATGTTGGCGGCGTAAGCGGCGATCACCACGCCGAAGGTATAGCCGTCGGGCTGCGACTTGGCGATCGCGTCCACGCCGATCAAGCTGCCGCCGCCGGGTTTGTTCTCGACCAGCACGGGCTGTCCGAGGCGGGTCGATAGATGCTGCGAAACCAGGCGCGCCATGACATCGGTAAAGCCGCCCGGCGCATAAGGAACGATCACGCGCATTGGCTTGTTCGGCCATGCGCCCTGGGCACGCACGAAGGGCGCGGCGACGACGGCGCCGGTGCCTGCGAGCAAAAGGCGGTTGAATTTACGACGGTTAAAGCTCATTGCTGTCTCCTGTGATGGATTCGTTTTATATGTTCCGACCGGAGTCGTTGCTGCAAAAAAGGGGAGTGGGGCAATGCGGTTGATGTTGGTTCTGCTCTCTGCTCCAGAGCGAAATTAACGTATACGCTAAATACAGTCAACGAAATTGGAACGCGGTTCTGCATTGCAGAACCGCAATGCTGCCGATTTTGATTTCTTGGTTATATCGTGCCGAAGATCGAATGAAACGTTTATGTGCGCTTACAAGGCCGTGTCGAGCAGCATCATCAATACGAAACCGAGCATCAAACCGCAAGTGGCGAACGCTTCGTGCCCTTTGCGATGCGACTCAGGGATGATCTCGTGGCTGATGACGAACAACATGGCACCGGCGGCGATGGCGAGTCCCCATGGCAACAAGCCCGTCGACACACTGATCAGCGCCGCCCCGAACACAGCCGCAATTGGCTCGACCAGTCCCGAGGCCGCGCCGAGTCCCGCCGACGTCAGCCGTCCATAGCCGACACCGCGTAATGCAAGCGCGACCACAAGTCCTTCCGGCACATCCTGTATGGAGATGCCGGTGGCAAGCGAGCGCGCGGCATCCAAGTCTGGTCCAGCAAAGGCGACGCCGATTGCGAGGCCTTCAGGAAAATTGTGCAGGGCAATCGCCAGCACGAAAAGCCATGTTCGCTTGATGAGCCGTGCCTGCGGCCCTTCCACACCCTTGATGAAATGCTCGTGCGGAACGATCCGGTCGACCAGCAACAGGCAGGCCGCGCCGATCAGGATGCCAATGCCGACGATGCTGCTGGCAGCCCAGGAACCGTGCCCCTGTTCAGAAGCGGACTCCAGCGCCGGCAGAATCAGAGAAAACGCGCTTGCCGCCAGCATCACGCCGGCCCCGAAGCCCAGCATGGTGTCATACGCGCGCTGTGAAAAATTCTGCGACAGCAGGACCGGTACGGTGCCGAGAAAAGTTGCTGCGGCGGCCAATGCGCCGCCCTGAAGCGCTCCCGCGATCCGTGAATCGTAGGAGACGAAGTAGCGATGCGCGTTCACGAACACCAGGACAACCGCGCCGAGCATCAGCGCAACAATCACCCAGCGCTGCCATGGCATGGGCTTGAACTGCATTTGAAGGGTTTCGCTGTTGCTGTGCGAGCCGCTGTCGTTCATGGGACTTCCTGTCATGGCAATTCGGACCGTTTCGTATACGCGAAATCCATGCCTTGTCCTGCACGCCGTCGCCATCCTACTTTCCAGGGCGTATTGCAGGGCGCCGTTCGTGAAACCGGTGTAATTCTTACCTCAGAAACCGACCTCGCTACAAAACAGCTGTTCCACAATGCGGGTCCGGCGTCGGTTCCGGTCGGGCCGGGACCCACGGGAAGTGAATATTGGCGGTTTATCGCCAGCAGGCACACGCCTTGCGTTGCATAGGGTCCTTGAGTTGAATCAAACCATTCAATTTCAACAAGGCATCTATAGGAGAGCTTTATGTTTGTACATAACAAGCGATTGCAATACACGGTACGTGTAAGCGGATCCAATCCTGGACTGGCCAATCTCATGCTCGAGCAGTTCGGCGGTCCGCAAGGCGAACTGGCGGCGGCGATGCGTTATTTCACGCAAGCGGTTGCAGAGGATGATCCAGGCCGCAAGGACATGCTGTACGACATCGCAACCGAAGAACTCAGCCACCTCGAAGTCATCGGTTCGATCATCGCCATGCTGAACAAGGGCGCGAAGGGCCGGCTGGCGGAAGGCGTGGAGGAAGAGGCGGAGCTGTATCGCTCGATCAACGGCGCCGGGAATGACAGCCATGTTACACAGGTGCTTTACGGCGGCGGACCGGCGCTCATCAATTCGGGCGGGCAACTCTGGAATGCCGGGTATATCGATTCCATCGGCGAGCCGACCGCCGACCTGCGGTCAAATATTGCGGCCGAAGCACGGGCGAAGATTGTCTACGAGCGTCTGATCAACCTCACCGACGACCCGGGCGTGAAAGAAGCACTCGGCTTTCTGATGACCCGTGAAATCGCCCACCAGAAATCCTTCGAGAAGGCGCTGTACTCGATTGAATCGAATTTCCCGCCCGGTAAGCTGCAGGGCGACCCGCGCTTCACGAATGTGTATTTCAATATGTCGCAAGGCGATGGCGATCTTCGCGGCTCGTGGAACCAGGGCGACCAATGGCAGTTCGTGTCCAATCCGTCCGAGATCGCGGGCGTGGATGGCGGCAGCGGTGAAGCGTCGGTCAAGCTGACGACGGCCGAAATGGCGGTGGTCGAAAAGACCGCGATGCGTACCAAGTCGGACCCTACCGCCAACCCGCAGACGGGTGCGGAACTGGGAGCGCAGAATGCCCAGGTGATCGGGAAGAAGTAGGACGTTAACAAACTTCCTATACGCAAGAAGCGGCAAAAAGGGAACTAACCGTTTCCCTCTCAGGCGGACAGCATGCTGTCCGAATCACTGCTCCGCCCCCTCGAAGGGGGCGGAGCCCGACAATGATGTTGCGAACGCAGGTGGCTACTGATTACCCAGCCAGCTCAATGCGCATGTATCCCATGCCCGCAAGCCTCATGGTCCTTCGCACACATCTTCTTGTAGGCAAGGATGGCTTTCTTCCGTGCCGCCAGTGCCGCCCTGGTCTTGAAGGGCTCGACGATCTCGGCGATTGAATAGTTGAAGCCGTTTTTCATCACGTATTCAACATTTGCCGCCGCCTTCAGATCTTCCAGCGGATTGCCTCTTACCATGACGAGGTCCGCCAGCTTGCCCACCTCGATCGATCCGAGGTCCTTGTCCACCAGGCTCATCTTCGCCGCATTGATGGTCACCGTCTGCAGTGCCTCATGGTTATTCATTACCATGCCCGCCGCCCTCAGGTTCGTATGCAGCGCGATGCCCGGCGCCACCAGCGGCGAGTCGGTACCGTAGGCGAGCAGTCCACCGGCCCGCATTACCTTCGCCGATTGCTCGGCATCCCTGCGGATGGTCGCCATCTGGGTCGGCGTCGGGGCTTGTGCCGTTTGCAGACCGGTCACGAAGTTGGGCGGGACCAGCAGGAAACGGTCGCCGGCGATCAGGCCGGGGTCCTGCCCGACCAGTGCCGTTGACGAGAACAGCGTGTCGACCAGCCGGAAGTCACTCTTGGCATGAAGATCCACCGCATCCTGATAGGTGTAGCCCCCGACCGACTTCGACCAGCCGTAGCCCATGCGCTGTGTCGCCGACAAGTGGGTGGTTCCGCCCAGCCCGGTTGCCGATCCCGGCGACAGCATGTGCGTGCCGGTATGTACGCCCAGGTCGATCCCGCCCTGCGCAATCTTCACCATGATCGGAATCGGCGCACGAACATAGGACTTCATATAGTCCGTTCCCATCGCCTTGGCTTTCTCGATCTCCATGTCGGCGATCTCCGGCGTGCGCAGCGTGCGGGCGAAGTTATAGAAGAGTCGGTTGCCTTCCCATAGCGGCGGGGATACGAACAAGCGCGGACCGTTGAGGTTGCCTGCTTCGAGCGCTTCGCGCATCTCGATGCTTTGATGGAGCGGACCGGCGACTGACTGCGTCGACGTGATCCCATAGGAAAGCATGAGTGCCGCGATCTGGCCATACTGGCCACCCTGGTATAGCGTGAGGGGATGGATATGCGGATCCCACAGACCCGGCATCACCGTCATTCCGGTCGCATCGATATAGCGGTCGGCCGATCGCTCGGCACCTTCCTGATGCGGCCTTATCGCGGTGATGCGGTTTCCGGTGATGACGATATCCATATCCTGCTTCACCTGCGGACTGACACCGTCCCATACCGCGCCGGCGCGGATGATCGTCGTTCCCTGCGGAACGGCCTGGGTCCAGGGCAGGTTCACCGGTACCTCACGCGCACCGCCGCCATCGGCCTGTATGGTCTTCAGCTTGCCGGCGGATTTATACAGAATCGTTTGTGAATCGCCGCTCCATGAGGGCAGGTCGGCTACCTCGGTCGTGATGGCGCGGGCTGCACCTGCAGGAGATCCATCCGGATTGACCGGCATGACATGCAGCACCGAATCCATGATGAAGGCGACTGTCTTTCCGTCCGGGGACAGCGCGGCGGCACCCTCATCGCGTTCCGATATCTGCTGCGGGGGCGTGGCGACGGGGTAGAAGGTGGCTTGCTTGCTGCCGATTTCGATCACGCGCAGCTTGTTGTAGCCTTCACGGAAGCGGTTGTTGATGCGCTCATTGTCGACGAGCATGATCCTTGCACCGTCAGGTGTCCAAGACGGCGTACTGACCTGCGTACTCACCGAAGTAATAATTGTCTGCGCAGTTTTTGAAGCAACATCCCAAATTTCCAATTGCCCCGACAAAGTTGTATAAGCAATGCGGTCCCCTGTCGAAGACATTTTTGGCGTGACCATGGACTTTGCCGTGATCGATGCAAGCCTTGTCCTGCGTTTCGAATCGACATCAACCTGATCCACGGCCAGCGCGCCTGCATTTCCCTTTTCGGACGAGAAATACACTGCTTTGCCATCCGGCGTCCATTGCGGATTGCCGTCACGGTCCTTGTCATTGGTCAGCCGCACGGGTGCTTCACCGATGGTCATTACCCATACATCATTGAGTGCAACAAAAACGATACGTGTTCCGTCCGGTGAGAGAGCCGGGGCGCTGATGCCCATTGCCTGGCGCTGGCCGAGATCGTTGAAGCCGCGGTCGCGCGATCTTTCGAAAGTAGGCCGCTTGACGGTAATCGCTGCGGTGAACGGGACATCCTTCACGTTGGCGCCGCTGGCATCGCGTGTCCGTATTTTTCCGTCCGACGTATACAGCAGCTTGCCGCCGACCATCGAGCGTACGGGGAAAGGAAACAGATCCTCTCCCGTGACCGCTTCCCGCCCGCCGATGATCAGCGACCTGGCTGCATTCTGGTAAATCAGGTCGGTCCCGTTCTGCGCCCATGCGGGAAATGTTCCATCGCCGGCAAGAACCGGAGCGCCATTTCCTGATATGGGTGCCCTGTAAACCTTGCCGGTGTCGGCATACGCAACCTGCGTTCCGTCCGGGCTGACGACGGGATTGCTCTCCGCGCCTGGGCCTCTGGTCACCTGGGTAAGTGTGTTGTCCTCCATCGAGAGGCGCCAGATCTTGTACTGGCCGTCATTGCTTCTGTCAGATGCAAACACCAGCGATAGACCGTCGGGCGACCATGCAGGCTCGCGATCGTCGTGCGGCCCGGATGTCAGCGCGCGGACGTTCGCTCCGTTCGGCTCGATCATATAGAGGTGGTAGTTGCCGGTCGGCGCATAGTTCTGGAATACGATCACTTTGCCGTCGGGCGACCACACCGGGGCGGTCGGCTCAAGCTCCCAGCTGGTGATCCGTGTTGCATTGCCGCCCGCTGCCGGAATAACCCATAGCGCACCCTGCGCGGTGAACGCAATGTGCTGACCATCCGGCGAAGCCGTTGCGGCCATGTTGGTCCCTTCGCTGAAGGTGACAGTGACTTCTTTCGTCGGGCCGGTAAGTGTGTTCAGTTCCGGAACAGGTACGGCCTGGTGACTGCTGGCGACAACGGAGCTGCCCGCACTTGCCTGGCCTGTGTCGCGGCCGCCGCAGGCGCTCAGCAGGCCGGCGATTGCCAGGGCAAGCAGGCTGGATCGGGGTCGCAATCGCAAGGGGGAACGGAACGGGAAGGAGGAGCGGGAGGGGGAAAGCGTAAGGAATGTATTCGCGCGCTCGTGGGAGCGGTGATCATGCGTAGCCATGGGTGGTCTCCGGTCTGGTGTTGGGGATTTATTTTTTGATCCTCCTCAAATCCAGTATTGGACGACTGCCGGCTTTGTAAATGCGGGTGTGATTGCTCCTTGTCGAAAGTCAAAGCGTCATGGCGAGCACGACACGAACGCAACAGAATACGACGTGCCTGCTCCTGAATCTTCATCGAACCGATCCATCAGTTCGATCCTTCAGCGTGAATGCATCAACGAAGTGAATACATCATCACCGATACATCAATGCGTCCCGCCCTGGCCGGACGGGACGTGTTCCCTATAGGATTTCACGACATGGCGGGCGGCTTATCTGAACTGCCAGGCGCGCACGTAGCGGATGTCGAAGGAATTGCCGGGGCCGGTTGGCGTGCTCGCATCAGGTCTGCCTGCGGCACTGCCGTAGAGCAAGTCGAGCTTGATGTAGAGCGGATGGTCGATGTTGGCATTGACCGAGTAGACCTCGCGGCCGTCGAAGTAGAACGTCTGCTTGCCCGGTTCCCATTTCACGGCGTACTTGTGATAGTCCGCGGAAAGGTCGCCGAGTCCGAACAGGAGCGCGAATCCGGCACGATCGTTGGTATCGCGCCAGACCACCGGAGCGTAACCGGTCGGATGATAGTTGTCGTCCGACCAGCCGCTTGCCGAGCCGCCACCATATGCCTCCATGATGTCGATCTCGGGTTTCTGGCCGTTAATGTAGTTGAACAGCCAGAACGCCGGCCATGTGCCTTTTCCTATCGGCAGCTTGGCTTCCATCTCGAAGTAGCCGTAGCGCTGATAAAACTTTCCATTGGTATCGATGATGCGGTTGAAGAACTCGCCGTTCCTTCCGCGTGCAGGCCAGATTTTCAGCGAGCCGTCTTCGACTGCGAAGTTAGTTACTGCATTGCTGTAATTTTCATCGGCAGCTTCGTTCCAGACGCTGCTATTGAAACCGTTTTCAAATTCATCGGAGAAAGTAAGGGTGTATGCCGATGCATCTTGGCCAAACGGGCCAGCGGAGTCTGATGCAGCGGGGGCGGAACGCGAGGGTGAATTGGAAAACGGGGAAATGTTGGCAGCGCCGGAATTTCTTTCTTGAGCGGAAGCGTTTAGAACCGTTACCACGGCAGCACAACACAGGGATGCCTTGAAGACACGTTGAGCAATTGAAGTGGACAAAATATTTCCTTCAAGTCAGTTAATGGAACGATTCTGAATCTCCTTTTTTAAAATGGTTCAAAAATTAACTGACAGCATCTTCATGCAAAAATGCATGAAACATGCACGTGGAAATTCATTTCTTTTGCAGTGCACTATTTGTCTTGGTCAGCAGCGAGGTAACCGCGGATCGGCAAGGCGATACCGAGAGATGCATACACGAGGAAGAGAGAGCGCTTGGAAAGATGATGCTCGTATCCGGGACGAAGGCGACGCGGGGTCAGCTGGTAGTCGACGAAGCAGGCGAGGGCAGCGACCGCAAAGCCGCCGGCGACCGCCGGCGTCAGCGCCTTGTTTTCCGCATGCTCGCCAAACCATTTTTCGTAGACGACTGCCCATAAAGTCGATGCGCCGTGATGGATGGCGTAGCCCAGCAGTGTATGGCGGATGCTCGCCTCTTCATGGGCGAGCGCCCTGTCTCCCCATACCCAGTGGCTGATCGCGTTGGTCGGCGCAAGGGGCGCATCTGCTTCCTGCTCTCCGCAGGCGGACAGCATCACGGTCGATAATGCGCTGCCTGCACTGCCAGATATGGCGCCGTCACGCAAGGCTTGGGTCCATGACTTCATGCATACTCCTTGATCAGGTTGAATAAGCTCGAATGAACTCGCCCCATGGGCGATGGGTCGTACCGACATGCACTTTTGAATTCAGATGCGAACCGCAGGTGACGGTTCCCATGCCACGGAAAGGATCATCGATTGCTCATACTGCTGACCGGCGCCAGCGGTTTCATCGGACGGCACATCGCCGAAGCATTGGTATCGCGGCACCGGGTGATATGCGCCGTACGCAACCCCGGGGGCATCATCGATGAACGACTGCGCGGCAATGCCCTGCAGGCGGATTTCCTTCGCGATACCGATCCCGCCGTGTGGCTGCCGCGACTGAAGAGCGTCGACGTGGTCATCAATGCGGTCGGCATCATTCGCGAGCAGGGCGTGCAAACCTTCGATGCCCTGCATCGGCAGGCGCCGTGCGCCTTGTTCACAGCATGTGCGTCCGCCGGCGTGAAGCTGGTCATCCAGATATCCGCACTCGGCGCCGACGAACATGCGCGCAGCTGCTACCATCTCAGCAAGAAGGCCGCCGACGATTTTCTCGCCGGACTGCCGCTCGCCTCGGTGATCGTGCAGCCTTCGCTGGTGTTCGGTGCGGACGGCGCAAGCGCACGGCTGTTCGGGACGATGGCGGCACTCCCCTTGATTCCGTTGCCCGGCAATGGCGGTCAAATGATCCAGCCGGTGCACGTGGGTGATGTCGTTGCCGCCATCGGGGCGCTGGTCGATTGCCTGGCTTCGGAACAATCGCTTCCGACGGGAAGCCGTACGCTGCCGGTGGCCGGTCCGCAACCGATGACGCTGCGTACCTACCTGTCCACGCTGCGGACAACGATCGGTTTGGGCAGGGCGCGCTTTCTGCCGATGCCAATGCCCCTGGTTCGCATGGGAGCAAAACTGGGAAGCGCCTTGCCTGGTGGATTGCTCGATCCTGAAACGCTGCAGATGCTTGAACGCGGCAATACTGCCGATGCGTCGGCGATTCAGGAGATTCTTGGAAGGCCGCCGCGCAGTGCCGCCGAGTTCATCGGGCGTGAACAGGTACCATCGTTTCGCCTGCGTGCTCAGCTCGATTGGCTCCTGCCGATGCTCAGCGTCAGCATTGCCCTGGTATGGATCATCACCGGCATCGTCTCGCTCGGACTTTACCCGGTCGAAGAGAGCTATGCTCTTCTTGCGCGGGTCGGCATCACCGGCATGCTCGCGCCCGTCATGTTGTATGGCGCCGCATTGATGGATATCGGATTCGGCATCGCCACGCTGGTCATGCGCCGTCGCCGCCTATTGTGGCTGGCCCAGCTCGCGGCGATCCTGTTCTACACCGCCATCATCAGCTGGAGGCTGCCGGAATTCTGGTTGCATCCATACGGGCCGCTGTTGAAAAATCTGCCGATGCTCGCGGCCATCTGGATGCTGCTGCAACTTGAGGAGAAGTGATGGACTACGTCACCGTGAAATGGCTGCATATCCTGTCGTCGACCTTCCTGTTCGGCACCGGGCTGGGTTCCGCGTTCTACATGCTGTTCACCAGTCTAAGCAAGGATGTGCGCGCCACGGCTGTCGTAGTGCGCTACGTCGTGCTCGCCGACTGGCTGTTCACCACGCCGACCATCATCCTCCAGCCGCTGACCGGTTTCTACCTGATCCATCTTGCCGGCTTTCCAATGACGAGCAGCTGGATCGTCTGGTCCATCGTGCTGTATTTCGTCGCCGGCGCATGCTGGCTGCCGGTCGTGTGGATGCAGATCCGCATGCGCCGTTTTGCCCAGGAGGCAGTGGAGCGCAATGAGCCGCTGCCACCGATCTACTGGCGTTATCTGCGCATCTGGGTATTGCTTGGCATACCGGCGTTTTTTGCGCTGGTGATCGTGTTTTACCTGATGGTCGCCAAGCCGGCGTAGCGGTCCAAGCGGCAACGGCGGAATTTGGCTAGAGTGACGGGTATGCACCAATGTCCCCGCCAAGAAATGAAAGCCCGGTTACCTGATGACGCCCCCTGAAGCAGCCATTACCGAGCCGCTGCCAACGATTCCGACCGCCGCCGTTCCGCTCCTTTCGCTTGCCGCGTTCGCCAGCGGGATTTCCCTCCGGGTATGCGATCCGCAGCTGCCGCTGTTTGCGCGCGAGTTCGGCGTCTCGCTGGGCAACGCGTCGCTGGTCATCACTTTTTTCTCGGTGGCTTACGGATTGTCCCAGCTCTTCTTCGGGCCGGTCGGAGATCGTTACGGCAAGTACTTCATCGTCGCATGCGGCAGCGCGGCATGCGCCGTGACTGCGACCTTGTGCGCATTGGCGCCGAGCTTTCCGATGCTGCTGCTCGCGCGGTTGATGGCGGGCGCGACAGCGGCTTCAATCATTCCATTGGCGATGGCATGGATCGGCGATGTCGTTCCTTACCAGCGGCGGCAGCCGGTTCTCGCCCGCTTCCTCATCGGTCAGATTCTTGGCCTTGCAACAGGGGTGCTCGTCGGCGGGGCGGCGGCGGACCGCATGAACTGGCGCATGCCGTTCTTCGGCGTGGCGGTTGTCTTCATCGTGGTAGCGCTTTCCCTGCTTTGGCTGAACCGCCGCCTCCCGGCCCATGCACGCATCTCGCGTCGTGAACAGGCTTTCAGCCTGAAGCGCATGGCCTCCGAATTCGGGCAGGTGCTGGCACTGCCCTGGGCCCGCACGCTGCTGCTGGCGGTTTTCCTGGAAGGCGCGTTCCTGTACGGCGCCTTCGCCTTCATTGCATCGCATATGCATGTGCGCTTCGATTTGTCGCTGACGGCAGCCGGCGGATTGGTGATGTTGTTCGGACTCGGCGGCTTTCTGTTTGCGATGCTGTCCGCGACGCTGGTCAGGCGACTCGGCGAGCGCGGCCTCGCCTTGTGGGGCGGCCTGTTCATTACAGCGGCGCTGACGGTGATCGGCGTCGCGCCTGCCTGGTGGTGGGGAGTGCCCGGATGCCTGTTCGCCGGCGTCGGCTTTTACATGCTGCACAATACCTTGCAAACCAATGCAACCCAGATGGCGCCCGAGCGGCGCGGTGCGGCTGTTTCGGCATTTGCGTGCTGCTTTTTTCTCGGGCAGTCGGCGGGTGTCGGCGCAGCGGGGTTGCTTGTCGGCGCGATGGGCACGGCGGCGGTGATGCTGAGCGGGGCAGTAGGGATATTGATCCTGTCGGTACGGATGAGCCGACGACTGCCGGCGCGCAGTGCCTGAAGTTCAAGCGCCTCCTTCCTTGCAGGGAGAACGTGTCTTGCGCAGTAAATTGATATGTCATGAATAGACCAAGAAATTGGGTGGTACCAGATACGAAAACCAACGGAGACGAAAACATGAGCCCCACACCGCAACTACTCTGGACTCCAAGCCCCGAACGCATTGCGCAAAGCCGGATCCACGATTACATCAAATGGCTTGGACGCGAACACAATCTCGCGCTTGCCGACTATCACGCCTTGTGGCAATGGTCGGTGGATGACCTGTCCGCCTTCTGGACATCCATCTGGCGTTATTTCGATATCCGTCATTCCGCGCCATATACCCGCGTACTGGATGAAGAAAAAATGCCCGGCGCGAAATGGTTCGAAGGAGCGCGCCTGAATTTCGCCGAGCAGCTTTTCCGTTTTCATCTGGACGATCTGGACAGGGCTGCAATCGTCTCGCAATCCGAGCTGCGTCCACTGACCGAGATGTCGTGGCGCGAATTGCGGCGCCAGATTGCATCCGTGGCCCACGCGTTGCGCGGCATGGGCGTTGGTCCGGGCGACAGGGTGGTCGCGTACCTTCCGAACGTCCCTGAAACCGTCGTCGCGTTCTACGCCTGTGCAAGTATCGGTGCGATCTGGTCGAGCTGTTCGCCCGATATGGGCACGGCCAGCGTGGTGGACCGGTTCGGGCAGATCGCACCGAAGGTACTGATTGCGGTTGACGGCTACCGTTATGGCGGCAAGGATTTCGACCGGCGCGATGTGCTGGCAACGCTGATCAAGTCGCTCCCTACACTGGAGCACGTCGTCTCCCTGCCTTACCTGAACCCGGACAGCCCGGTTGCCGGTGCACACGACTGGCAATCCCTGCTGGGCCATGACCTGGACCCGGTTTTCGAACAGCTTCCCTTCGACCATCCGCTGTGGGTGGTCTACTCGTCGGGCACCACCGGCATGCCGAAGCCCATCGTGCACGGACAGGGCGGCACGTTGCTGGAAAGCCTGAAGGGGCACGGCCTGCAAAACGACATCGGCGAATCCGACCGCTTCCTCTGGTTCTCGACCACCGGCTGGATCATGTGGAACAGCCAGGTGACCGGATTGCTGGTCGGCGCGACCATCTGCATCTACGACGGAAACCCTGGGTACCCCGATCTCGGCACCCTCTGGAAATTCGCCGACGCCGCGAAGCTCACCGTCTTCGGTGCCGGCGCCGCGTACTATGCCAATTGTATGAAAGCGGGCATCGAACCGGCGAAACTTGCCGATGTCAGCCGCCTCAGGACCATTGGCTCGACCGGCTCGCCGCTGCCGGCGGAAGCATTCTCCTGGATATATGAGCAGCTCGGGCAAAACATCCTGCTCGCGTCGATCAGCGGCGGGACCGACATTGCAGCGTCATTCGTCGGCGGCTGCCCCACCTTGCCGCTGTATGCGGGCGAAATGCAGTGCCGCGGCCTCGGCATCGCGGTGTACGCGATGGATGATCAAGGCCGGCCGCTGACCGATGAAGTCGGCGAGCTGGTCGTCACCAAGCCGATGCCATCGATGCCGCTGTACTTCTGGAACGATCCGGACGGGAAGCGTTACCACGAAAGCTACTTCGACACCTATCCCGGCTGGTGGCGCCACGGCGACTGGCTGCGCATCACGCCGCGCGGCGGTGCGGTGATTTACGGCCGCTCCGATACCACCATCAACCGTTACGGCATCCGCATGGGCACCAGCGAGATCTACCGCGTGGTGGAAAGCCTGCCCGAAGTGCTCGACAGCCTCGTGGTCGATCTCGAATATCTCGGCCGCGAATCCTATATGCCACTCTTCGTCGTACTGCGCCCCGGCGTCGTTCTGGACGACGGACTCGTAAAGCGCATCAATGACAGCATCCGCAGCGCGCTATCGGCACGCCATGTCCCCAACGACGTGTTTGCGGTAGGGGAGGTGCCGCGCACGCTCACCGGCAAGAAGATGGAATTGCCGGTCAAGAAGCTGCTGCTGGGCATGGCGGTCGAGCAGGTGGCCAATCCGGATGCGATGGCCAACCCCGGAAGCCTGACTTATTTCATCGACTTCGCCCGGCGGCGCAGCGCCGGCGCGGCTGCACGCAACGCGTCCGAGGAAACATCAGGCTGAGCGGGGTCAATGCCCGCCGGCGGTACGACGCTACCATGGCGGGACACCTTAACGACACCTTATACAGGAGCGCAGCATGAATGATGGACAGGATTGGCATACCGAGTCGTACAAGGGCATGGACGTGCATGTCACCGCACTGCCACGCGCCGACGGAAGCTGGGACTTTAGCGTTCGCATCGCCCAGCCCGGCGAAGATGCGGGGAGTGCCAGCGAACTGTCGGACCGTTCGGGCGACGATGGAGACTATCCGTCAGAAGAAGCTGCCGTTGAAGCGGGATTCGTGAAAGGCTATTCCATGGTTGACGAGTTGCTGGCATAGAAACGGAAGTGGCACCAACCCGAATTCATCAAAAAACACAGGACATTGATAAAAATCAGCCGTTTCCGAAAATCAAACAAAAGTGTCTTGTCGTTGTTACGGAATCGGGCGAAAATTGCGCCTCGTGAAAGCAGATTTTTCCATGTGGAAATTAAAGCCTGCGTAGTTAAGTGGAAAACGTACCGTTAGTCTGCGGTCATCTCGGCATTCCGATGCCGGCATTTTGCAGCCACATGCCGATTGTTCAATCGAAATCCTGTCAATGACCACTAGTTCGTCAAATTCATCGTTTCATATTCTCGTCGTCGAAGACGACAAAAGTACCCAGGAAATGCTCTGCCAGATGCTTGGTCTGCTCGGCCACCATCCTCATTGCGTAAGCAGTGCGGAAGAGGCGGACGAACCGCTCAAGACCCGGCATTTTGACATTCTGTTTGCGGATATCCAGTTGCCCGGCATGTCCGGCATCGATTTCGCAGAAATCGCCGTGAAAACCACACCGGGCATCAAGGTGATCTTCGCCTCCGGTTTCAATTACCTGGTTACCGACAAGACCAGTTTCAAATTTACCTTGCTGCCCAAGCCTTACGGATTGGATCAATTGCAGAATGCGATCGAGGCGGTCTGTCCGCCGGTCATGTAAAAAGCAGCATGACAAGGTAAGGTGGGTTGCCGGCACCCGGCTACCTGCCGATCAGCCGTGACCACCAGCTTTTTTTCCTGTGACCCGGATCGGGAGGCCGTGGCGTCTTCATAAGCTCACCCTGTTCCGGTTCGGAAGAGGCTTCAACCTGTTTGTCGTACTCGAGAAAAAGCACTTTGCTTTCCAGTACCTTGATCACGCTGTCCTTGTCGGCGAGCCTGGCCCGCAATTCATTGGTGACCTGATCCTTTACGCGCCGCAATTCCGCTTCCAGCGCAAGCGCGCGTTCCAGCGAGCGGTTTTTTTCTTCGAGTAACGCGATCTGTATCTTGTCGCGCGACGGTTCGTCGCCTTCCGCTTCCTGGTGAAGGCGTCCATAAGCCCGGAGCAATTCGGAAGTGTCGATCTTCGTCTCGCCTTCGGGCGAAACAGTTTTGCTCAAACGTCCGCGTTCGATGTCGCGGTAAATGGTAGTGCGATTCTTGCGGACAAGCTTTGCCGCTTCGCTGATGGTGACTAGCGCCATGGTTGTAAGTTGTAATTTGCCATCCGGATCGGTTGTCAGTTAGACCATCTGGGCAATACCAGTTCCATTGCCGGGTTTCCAAGGGAAGTCAGGGGTACGTCGGCTGTTAAAATCTGTCCCTTTTAACTTTCCGGCAATTCCGCTTTATCGCCGCCTGTGTTGATATCAGAAAGGAAACTCCGACCGAATGCCCCATAACATCACCCTGATCACCACCATTGCCGCTGCTCTAGGTTTCGGCCTCGTCTTCGGCATGGTCGCTGTTCGCCTGAAGCTGCCGGCTCTGGTCGGCTATCTTGCCGCAGGTATCGCAATTGGCCCGGCCACGCCGGGGTTCGTCGCGGACGTGGAGCTGGCGGCACAGCTTGCTGAAATAGGGGTCATGTTATTGATGTTCGGCGTCGGTCTGCATTTTTCGCTCAAGGATCTTCTCGAAGTAAAAGGAATCGCTTTGCCCGGCGCGATGATCCAGATCATCGTCGCCACCGGCCTCGGCATGGGGCTTTCCCAGCTATGGGGTTGGCCCATCGGTGCCGGACTGGTGTTCGGATTGGCGCTGTCGGTTGCCAGCACGGTGGTCCTGCTGCGTGCACTCGAGGGCAGGGGGCTGCTGGAGTCCGTCAATGGCCGCATCGCTGTCGGCTGGCTGGTTGTCGAAGATCTTGTCACGGTATTGGTGCTGGTGCTGTTGCCACCGCTGGCGGAATGGCTCAAGGGCGAAGGCGCAGGACACGGAGCGCCGCTCTGGCAGACGCTGGCCATTACCTTCGGCCAGGTGGCGGCATTCATCGGTTTCATGCTGGTAGTCGGGCGCAGGCTGTTTCCCTGGATGCTCTGGCAGGTGGCGCGCACCGGATCGCGTGAGCTGTTTACGCTGTGCGTGATCGCTGCCGCGGTCGGCATCGCCTATGGTTCATCCGAACTGTTCGGCGTGTCGTTCGCACTGGGCGCTTTCTTCGCCGGCATGGTGATGCGCGAGTCGGAACTCAGCCATCGCGCGGCGGAAGAATCGCTGCCGCTGCGTGATGCGTTTTCGGTGCTGTTCTTTGTCTCCGTCGGCATGCTGTTCGATCCGGCGGTGCTGGTCCAGATGCCGATGCAGGTGCTGGCTGTCGTGGCGATCGTGATTTTCGGCAAGTCGCTTGCCGCCTTCCTGCTGGTGATCATCCTGCGCTATCCGGTAAATACGGCGCTTACGGTCTCCGCCAGCCTTGCCCAGATCGGGGAATTTTCCTTCATCCTGGCCGCGCTTGGCGTGTCGCTCGGTCTGCTGTCGACCGAAGGACAGAGTCTCATTCTCGCCGGCGCGATCATCTCCATCGCAGCCAATCCGCTGATTTTCAAGGCGATCGATCCATTGCAGGCCTGGCTGCGCGCCCGCTCTCCGCTGGCAGGCAAGTTCGAGCGGGGCACCGATCCATTGTCCGAACTGCCATTCACCGTCGACCAAAGCAAGCTTACAGGGCAAATCGTGCTGGTCGGCTACGGACGGGTCGGGCGGCGTATCGCAGCGGCGCTGGCCCAATGCGGTGTCGACTACGTGGTGGTTGAACAGAACCGTGACATCGTCGAGCACCTGCGCAAGGAAGGCGTGCCCGCCGTGGCGGGCAATGCAGCCGAACCGGCCGTGCTGATCCAGGCGCATATCGCACGGGCACGCATGCTGGTGATCGCGACACCCGAAACCTTTCAGGTACGCAAGATGATCGAGATCGCCCGTGCGCTCAATCCATCAATCGAGAACGTGGTGCGTACGCACAGTGAAGAGGAGGCGCGCCTGCTTAATAAGGAAAGCGCCGGCAAGGTCTTCATCGGTGAGCATGAACTTGCGCTCAACATGACGCGACATGTGCTGACGACGCTCGGCAGGGAAAGTCAGGTCGATTCCTGACTAACGCCGTAATGGCCGGACCTCGGGTTTGGGTGTGCCTGACCAGATCAGGTCGTATGCGATGCCGCGCCGCACGTTGCCGACCAGGGCAGGGCGGAAACATGCGAGATTGGTGCCGCCCGGGCGCCGCACGCTGGGATAGATGATCCCGAGCGATCCCTCTTCCAGCAGTTGCACCGCAAGTTGCTGTGACGCGATATAACTGTTCGGGTCCAGGCAGGGCAGGAATGCGTTCGAGCCGCGCAGGTCATGAAATTCACTGGTGAAATCGGCGAGCAGGGTCTGATAAGTCACGCAATCGTCAAAGCGGTCGATTTCCTGGTACTCGACCGTCTTGTGGAAAATGACTTCGGCCAGCGCGGTTTCGATTTCGAAGGCGCAGTACCATGCGCCGCGGTCGCCGTTATTGAACCGGCTTCCTTCAGGACGGGGATAAGTGAATGCGGCATTGATGATGCGAAAGTTCGGCACCCCGAACACCAGTTCGTCGATGCCGATTCCCGGCAATCCGCCATGCTCGCCGAGCAAACGTTCATTGGTGGCGTTGTCCAGATCGAACAGGTCGCGCAGATGGTCTGCATTCTCGGAAAGCGGCGCAAGGACCGAATCCTCGGTATCGACGAAACGCGACGGAATCAGGCGGCAGGTGTCGAACTGGCGGAGTAGCGTAATCGCGGGTTGATCAGGCAGGAAGGCCGAGGTCATAAACCGCCGCGCCGCGCATCGAGCAGTTTGCGCACGGTTTGCATTGCAATCAGGCCTCCCGCCTGCATATAGGCCAAAGGTGTACGGCCGGCGAAGATGACGTTTTTATTGGGTAGAGTGACCCATTCATCCGCCAGTTTTTTGCCATAGATGATATGCAGTGCCTTGTAGATGCCGATCAGATAGGAAATGCGCGTGATTCGGTCTACCTCGAGCAACCGGTCCGGATTTTTTTTCCATTCGTAGAAGGCGCTGCTGGATAGGCCGCCCAGCAATTCGCGGGCATCTTCATCGCGAAGCTTCCATGCTTCGGCCAGTTTGAAGAATCCCTTTAGTGCGGATTTGGAGAGCCGTTCTCTTTCCGATTTGTCATTGAGATCGACAAAGACCGCCGGTTCGAAGCGGCTGCGGGGATAAGCAAAGGCAAGGTTCATTTCAAGATTCTCCTTTTGTGGAGATTTTATACTCCATATCCGGAAAAGCAAGAAAATAGCGAATATATTGGAAAATCGAATGCACAATGGTGGAGAGACTCTAATTTGACGGCATGTATTTACACCTCCGGTTCATTGGTTTATCGTTAATGAAACACTGTTCAGATGGAGCTTTTGAATGACCACCCTCGTAGTACGCCGGCTGTTGATTGACTTGGAGACTCCTTTCGCGCGCCATTGGTGTGGTGGCGATGCATTCCGCACGGCACTATTCAACGCGTTATCCATGAGTTTTCCGGTAGGCGAACAATTCTTCATCGACTCGGTACGAAATGGCTTCAAGGCGTTGCCGCCTGAAAAGCAGGAACGTTTCGCAGCTGAAGTTCAGGGATTCATCGGGCAGGAAGCAACCCACCGGCGCATACACAGCCTGTTCAATACGCATCTGGAAAAGCAGGGTTTGAAGAATGAATGGGGGCCGCGTGCGCAAGCCCGCCTGAAACTGATGGAAGGCGTCGATTCACGTCACTGGCTGGCAATTACCGCCGCAAATGAACACTTCACCGCCATCCTCGCCGAATGGATGCTGCGCCATCATGATTTGCTCGACGGATGCGAGCCTCGGCTCAAAACCATGTGGTTGTGGCACAGCGCCGAGGAATCGGAGCATAAAAGCACCGCATTCGATCTGTACCAGGCATTAGGCGGCAATCATGAATGGCGGATCAAATGGTTCAAGCGAATCACGCTGGTATTTCTTGGGGATACGATCCGGCAGACGGTAAAGAACCTCAAGGATGACGGTACGCTATGGCAATGGCGCACATGGAGAAGCGCAGCCACCTATCTGTTTGGCCGTCGCGGCCTGATCCGCCAGACATTCCAGCCGTGGCGCGACTACATCCGGCCGGATTTCCATCCGAACCAGCATGAAAGCGAGTTGTCACAGCGCTGGCTGACCGACAATGCGCTTGAATATTCACAAGTCGGCGGCGCGCAGCCCGCAAGATGAAACAACTTGTTGCAATCTTTACCGAATGACAGTGGCTTGCCCGTCTCCCAGCGCGTTTAATAAGCTCAATCGTCAATGGGAGCTGTCATGAAACAATCCAAAACCATCCTGTCCGCCGTGGTGCTCGTAAGCCTCGCCCTCAGCGGATGTGCAACACCCAACTACTCCAGCGTGCCGGTCTCGCAGTACCCGCAGCAGGCCTATCCGCAACAAACATACCCTCAGCAAACCTATCCACAGCAGACTTACCCCAGCCGGCCGAGCGCAAGCACGGTCGGCATCGTCGATTCCATCTATATGAACCAGGCCGAAGCCGGCAATAACGGTGGAGTCGGGGTTGGCGCGGTGGTCGGTGGCGTAGTGGGCGGATTGCTGGGCAATCAGGTCGGCGGTGGTACCGGCAGGAAAGCGGCTACCGTTGCCGGCGCGGTCGGTGGCGCAGTGGTGGGGCATCAGATGGAACAGCGCAATAACACCGGTTCCCGCAATACCTACCAGATCGGCGTGCGTCTCGACAATGGCGCCTACCGCACCATCGTGCAGGACAATGTCGCGGACCTGCAAGTCGGCAGCCGCGTTCGCATCGAAAACGACCGCGCCTATCGCTATTAAACGGCCGTACTTCGGCGGCGCGGCGCAATGCCGGCATCGAATCCCGAATGCCGCAAGCCGCCGCGCCGCGCCGACTGCTAAAGTCGCCCTGTCGCGGCAACGTCACAGGAAATCGCAGTGCGCGTAAATAAACTGATCTCGAATTACCTCACCCGCTGGTCCACGCTGTCGGTCGGCCGGCGTATTCTGCATGGGGTGCTCGCCCTTGGCGCTGTCTTCGGTATTGCCATTGCCGCGTTGCTGGCGTATGCGCTCATCGGACTGGCGCCGACCCTGCCGTCGGTCGATGCATTGGCTGACTACCGTCCGAAGGAGCCGCTGCGCGTCTACACCGCCGATAACGTACTGATCGGCGAATTCGGCGATGAACGCCGCGAATTCGTAGCCATCGCCGATATTCCGAAATCGATGCAGCAGGCGGTTATCGCCATCGAGGACGACCGGTTCTATGAACATGGCGGAGTCGATCTGGTCGGTATCGTACGCGCCGGCATCGCCAATCTGCGCAGCGCCCGGTCACAGGGCGCATCCACCATCACGATGCAGGTGGCACGCACCTTCTTCCTCACCCGGAAAAAGACCTATACCCGCAAGCTGCAGGAAATCATGCTCGCCTATCGCATCGAGCAGAAGCTGACGAAGGACCAGATCCTGGAGCTGTACATGAACCAGATCTACCTGGGCAACCGATCCTATGGGTTCGGCACGGCGGCACGCGTGTACTTCGGCAAGACGCTGGACCAGCTGACCGTGGCCGAAACCGCGATGCTTGCCGGTCTGCCGCAGGCGCCGGGCGCCGCCAATCCGGTCGTCAATCCGAAGCGCGCCAAACAACGGCAACGGCAGGTGCTCAAGCGCATGCGGGATCTCGGCTACATCACCGAAGCGCAGCATGCGAAGGCAAGCGAGGAACCGATCAAGGTGGTCCCCAGCGGAAAGCGCTTCGGCACCTATGCGGAACACGCCGCCGAACTGGTGCGCCAACTGATGTTCGCGCAGTACAAGGAGGAAACCTATACCCGCGGCATCTCGGTCTATACGACGCTGACGAAGGCGGACCAGGATGCTGCTTATGAAGCCGTGCGTCGAGGCGTGCTCGACTATGACAGGCGCCATGGCTATCGGGGACCGGAGGCCTTCGTCGATTTGCCCGGCGATGCCGAAGAGCGGCAGCAGGTAATCGACGAGACGCTGCTCCAGCATCCCGACAGCGATGATCTGCGTTCCGCGGTCGTATTGTCGGCGACGCCCAAGCAGGTGAGGGCGGCGATGCTGTCCGGCGAGGAAATCACGATAACCGGAGAAGGTTTGCGCTTCGCCGCATCTGCATTGGCGGCGAAGGCGCGCGACAAGATCCGGCTTCGTCCCGGCTCGATCATCCGGATCGTGCAGGATTCAAAGGAAAAATGGTCCATCACCCAACTGCCTGAAGTCGCCGCTGCATTCGTGGCGCTTGATGCCCAGGACGGTGCTTTCCGCGCCATGGTCGGTGGATTCGATTTCGGCATCAACCAATTCGACCACGTCACGCAGGCATGGCGGCAGCCGGGATCGACCTTCAAGCCGTTCATTTATTCGGCAGCGCTGGAGAAGGGGCTGTCGCCGTCCACCATGATCAACGATGCACCGCTGGCGATCGAAAGCAATAACGGATCGCCGGCCTGGGAGCCGCAGAACGACGACGGCAGCTTCGATGGTCCGGTCACGATGCGCACCGGCCTGACGCGCTCGAAGAACCTCGTCTCCATCCGCATCCTGCAAACCATCACGCCGCAATATGCGCTCGACTACATCACCCGTTTCGGCTTCGACGCCGAACGGCATCCCGGCAACCTGACCATGACGCTCGGGACCGGTGCGGTCACGCCGTTGCAGATGGCCGGCGCGTACACCGCCTTCGCCAACGGCGGCTATCTGACGTCGCCTTACCTGATCAGCAAGGTCGTCGACGCGCGCGGCAATCTGCTTTCCGAGGCGGTGCCGGTGCGCGCAGGCGATCAGGCGGCCCGCGTTCTCGATCCGCGCAACGCCTTCGTGGTCGACAGCATGCTGCGCGACGTGGTCAGGTCGGGCACCGCCTACTCCGCCAGTCAGAAGCTGCGCAGGAATGACTTGGCAGGAAAAACCGGCACCACCAACGACGCGCTCGATGGTTGGTTCGCCGGTTACGGCGGCAACATCGTCGCGGTTGCGTGGATGGGGTTCGATAATCCGCGTTCGCTGGGGAATCGCGAATTCGGCAGCACGCTGGCGCTGCCGATCTGGATCAATTACATGCGTACCGCGCTGCGCGGGAAACCCGAGGTACAAATGCCGGTGCCGGCCGGCTTGGTTCAGGCGAATGGCGACTGGATGTACCAGGAATATCTGAAAGCAAATGCGGTGGAGTCGGTGGGCATCGAGAGGCCGAAGGGTTTCTGGGAACGCCTTTTCGGCGGTTCACCGATCTTCGGCAATCCGCCTCCGCCGCCGTCGCGGGAGGATGAAGAGGAGAAGAAGCGGATGCAGGAAATCTATGGGTACGGCGGCTGAGGCGCGCCCATTACTTCGCTCAAGGCAGAACGTTTTGGCGATTTTCGGATCTGAAGAAAGTTTGTCGATGCTCGCAGAATGAGCAACGATAATCCTTTGCCGATATCCGATTCGTAACTGCACTTCTTCGTTTTACATGCCAAATCAACCATTCGTTTCATCTGCCCTGCAATGGGTGCGTCGTCGCGGCATCCGGCTAGCCGTGATTGCAGGCCTCGGTGTTGCGCTGGCCGGTCCCGGTTGCAGCCATCTTGCACAGAAAGAGCGGGAGCTGACCTTCCGCATCGCCGCCGGCACCGCAAGCTGGTACGGCGGTCTTCCCGAGGGCGTGACCGAATCGGTCCTGCAGGTCGACAATAAGGGAAAGACTGAAAACATCCATACCTGGTGGTGGCCCGCCGACTCTCCGGACGCGCCTGCCGTGCTGTATTTGCACGGGTCGCGCTGGAACCTGACCGGCCAGGCATTTCGCATCGAACAGTTGCATGACTTCGGCTTTTCGGTGCTGGCGATCGATTACCGGGGCTTTGGCCAAAGTGACGGCGGCCTGCCCTCGGAAGAGACGGTGTACGAAGATGCGCGCGTCGCCTGGAAACAGATGGCCAGCCTTCAGCCGGATTCGGCGCGCAGGTTCATCTACGGCCATTCGCTCGGCGGCGCAATTGCCGTGGATCTCGCGGCAGAGCTGAGCAAGTCGGATCAGCCGCAGGCTCGCGGCCTGATCGTGGAATCGTCGTTCACTTCGCTGGCCGACATTGCACGCGCGCTGACATCGGAATGGTTGCCGCTGCAGCTGCTGATGTCGCAGAAATTCGACTCGATCGACAAGATTGACGACGTGCGCATGCCGATGCTCTTCGTGCACGGCACCCGGGACCGTTTTGTGCCGGCACGTTTCAGCCAGGAGTTGTTCGATGCCGCTTCGGGTGAGAAGCGCTTGCTGCTGGTCGAGGGCGGAACCCATAATAACAGCATGCGCGTCGGCTCGGAAGAATACCGGCAGGCGCTCGCCGAAGTGTTCGGGTGGACGCCGCCTGCGCCGTCCTGACTCTCCAATTAAAAACCGTCAGAACGCCATGCTGTCGCCCGGTTGCATCGACAGTACCTTGACCGGCGCGTTGCCCAGTGCGGTGGTGTATTCCTGCGGCGTGCCCTTGAGCACGGGAGTGGTGCCGTAGTGGATCGGGATGGCGAACTTCGGTTTCAGGAAATCCCTGGTGGCGACCGCTGCATCTTTTGGGTCCATCACGAAGTGGCCGCCGATGGGAATCATGACGAGGTCGGGCTTGTAATACTCGCCGATGAATTTCATATCGCCGAATAGTCCGGTGTCGCCCATGTGATAAATCTTGAAGCCGTTTTCCAGCTCGATAATGAAGCCGACCGGCTCCCCGCCGACGTGGGTTTCATCCTTGTCCGTCGCTGGATTGCGCCATACCAGTTCGGAGCTGTGCTCGGCGCGGGTGGCCGTGATCCGCACGCCACCGGGGCCGAAAGGCATGATGGTGCCGCCCTTGCCGAAGCGCTGGGATAACGCCGGAGGCAGGATGCCGAGCGTGATCATCGACTGGTTCATGCCTGCCGGACCGTACACAGGAACGTTATGCATCTTCGCGAGCGCCGGCGCGTCGGCATAGTGGTCGAAATGAGCATGGGTCACGAGGATCAGATCCACCTTGCCGAGCGCCGCAAGATCCTTGTACTGCGGCGGCGTTTTCGGGTTGCTGGTCAGCCAGGGATCGATAACGATCACCTTTCCGCCCGGCGTGGTGATCTTGGTGGCGGCTTGTCCCAGCCATTGCACCTGCGTCTTCCCGCCCTGCGCTGCAGTGGAGGCGGCGGCCGGACCGGCGCCGGCTTGCGTTTGCTGCTGCGGGCCGCTGCATGCGGATACCGCGACGCTGGCGAAAATCACAGCCAACAATTTCATCATGTTCTTATTTGGCATTTGTTGTCTCCGAAGGTGAGGTGGATGTCGGTGGGGCTGTGCCAAAGTATAGAAGTTTTTGCACATTTCATCGTGCCTTGCCTTTCGGGGAGATACCAATGCCGGCGATCATGGTGTAGTCAGCGCGCGTTCAATCGCGAGTGCGACCGCAAGGATGCGCGCGTCCGACATCGCCGGGCCCGCAACGGACAGTCCGACAGGCAATGTTCCTTGCGCATGGCAGGGCATCGATATCGCGCAGCCGTCCAGCAGATTGATGGTGGAAGTGTTGCGCAACAGCAATCCATTGAAATGGAAAAACGTTTCCTCGGAGACCTCCAGCGGCGCCATCTCCGGCGCGACGACCGGCACTGTCGGCATGATCAGCGCATCGTAGGGCGCAAGCGCCTGCTCCATGCGCGCGATCCAGTCACGCCGCCTGCGATGCAGGTCAATATAATCGGCGGCGCTCATCGCGATGCCGGTCTTGATGCGCTTTGCAACGCGAGCGTCGTAATCCGATTCCCGCGCAGCCAGAACGTCGCGATGCCATGTGTACGATTCCGCGCCGGAGAAACGATTGAGTTCGGCTGCTTCCGTCAGAGGCGCAAGCGGTGTCTCGATGATGGCCGCACCCGCGGCCGACAGACGCGACAGGGCGGACGAAAACGATGCCGCGACGTGCGGTTCCAGTGTGTCCAGCACGACGGTGGAAGGAACCATCAGCCGCAGGCCCCGCAGTGGAATCTCGCGAACAGACAGCGTATCGTCCGCAATCACATCGTCGACCGTGACGCAGTCAGCGACGGAACGCGTCATGGCGCATATGGTATCCAGCGTCGTCGAGAGCGGGATTGCGCCGGCGGATGGCACGCGGCGCGCAGTCGGTTTGAAGCCGACAATGCCGCACAAGGCGGCCGGTATGCGGATCGAACCGCCCGTATCCGAGCCGAGCCCCGCGACGCAGAGACCGGCCGCGACCGAGACGGCCGCGCCGGAGGAGGAGCCTCCCGGGATGCGCGCAAGCGTGGTATCGGCAGGATTGGCAGGCGTGCCGTAATGCGGATTCAGGCCGACGCCCGAGAAAGCGAACTCGGTCATGTTGGTCTTTCCGAGAATCGCCGCCCCTGCCTGCCTCAGCCTGGCGACGACGGGGGCATCGGATTGTGCAGGCAGGCGCTCCTTCAGCACCACCGAACCGGCAAGCGTCGTCTCGCCGGCGACATCGAACAGGTCTTTGACGGACACCGGCAATCCGGCCAGCGGAGAAAGCCGGACGCCCGCCGCATGCATCGCATCCGCATGGGAGGCGGCCACGCGGGCGGCTTCGGGATAAAGACGGGTGAACACCGCGGTGGCGGTTTCCGCGTGCGCGATACATTGCTCGATCAGCGGAGCACGGGAAATTGATGCCAGATTGGTTATGGGAGTCGAAATCGGATTTGTCATTCGAATGGCTTGTGTGCAGAAAGGAAGAAAACGATAGCACAGCACGCCTGCCGTAGTTGCCGGCGTTACCAACTGGCGGCATGGGGCGCGCCGTTGGCAAGACGCCATGATGCGGCGTCGCGGTATAATCGCGGTTTCCGAGTCAACCCGCAGCCGGGCTGCCTGTGCCGGCCACGCTGCTTCTTTCCTCTTGCCGCCATGCTGATTCTGCCGGGCTCCTCCGCCCTGTCTGCCTTCCGTACCCAACGTCTCCTATCCCAACTGCAAGCAATCGAACCCGGCATTGTCGGCGTCACCGGTCGCTTTCTCCATTTCATCGACGCCTCCAGGCCGCTGGACGCTGACGATACGGGCCGCCTGAACGCCATGCTCACCTATGGCGAACCGTTCACCGGCAGCGAAGAGGGCGATGAATTCATTGTCATCCCGCGCTTCGGCACGATATCTCCATGGGCAAGCAAGGCGACCGACATTGCCCACAACTGCGGCATGGCGCATATCCGTCGTATCGAGCGCGGCGTTGCCTACCGGATAGCCATGAAATCCGGTCTGTTGGGAGGCAAGAAAAAGCTGCCGGACGCGGCGGTCCAGGCCGTCGCCGCGCTGTTGCACGACCGCATGACCGAGACGGTCCTGCGCGGCGCGAACGATGCCGCTGCGCTGTTCAACGAACTCGAAGCGCGCCCGCTGGCGTTCGTCGATGTCCTGGCGGGCGGAAAGAATGCGCTGGTCGAAGCCAATACGGAACTCGGCCTGGCGTTGTCGGACGATGAGATCGATTATCTTGTCAATGCATTTACTCAGGCCGCACGGAATCCGACCGATGTCGAACTGATGATGTTCGCCCAGGCCAACAGCGAGCACTGCCGCCACAAGATCTTCAATGCCGACTGGACGATCGACGGGCAGCGCCAGGAAAAATCGCTGTTCGCGATGATCCGCAATACCCATCAGTTGCACCCGCAAGGCACGGTGGTCGCCTACAGCGACAATTCCTCCATCATCGAAGGCGCGACGGTATCGCGTTTCTATCCGCGCGGCGCGAAATCGGGCAATGTGTACCAGGACTCGGAAGAGCTGACCCACATCCTGATGAAGGTGGAAACCCACAATCACCCGACGGCCATTTCGCCTTTTCCCGGCGCCTCCACCGGCGCCGGCGGCGAGATCCGCGACGAAGGCGCGACCGGGCGCGGTGCCAAGCCCAAGGCCGGCCTGACCGGGTTCACTGTTTCCAACCTGATGATTCCGCATGCGGTGCAGCCCTGGGAAAACGCGCTCGACGTGACCAAGTCCGCCGAAGCGCGCGAGCTGGCGCGCGGTCAGGCCGGCATCTACGGCAAGCCGGAGCGGATCGCGTCGCCGCTGCAGATCATGATCGACGGCCCCATCGGCGGCGCGGCGTTCAACAACGAATTCGGCCGTCCCAACCTTGCCGGCTATTTCCGCACCTACGAGCAAAAAGCGAACGGCACTGTGTATGGCTACCACAAGCCGATCATGATCGCGGGCGGCCTCGGCAACATCTCCGCCAAGCATACGAAAAAGCACGATCTGCCGGTCGGCAGCCTGCTCATCCAGCTGGGCGGTCCCGGCATGCGTATCGGCATGGGCGGCAGCGCCGCATCGTCGATGGCAACGGGCGCCAATACCGCCGACCTCGACTTCGACTCCGTCCAGCGGGGAAACCCGGAAATGGAGCGGCGAGCCCAGGAAGTCATCAATGCCTGCTGGGCGATGGGCGACGACAATCCCATCCTGTCGATTCACGATGTCGGCGCCGGCGGCCTGTCGAACGCCTTCCCCGAAATTACCAACGACGCCAAACGCGGCGCGATCTTCGACCTGCGCAAGGTGCCGCTCGAAGAGACCGGCATGTCGCCGAAGGAAATCTGGAGCAACGAGTCGCAGGAGCGCTACGTGCTTGCGATCGCGCCGGAAAGCCTGGAATTGTTCCGCTACTTGTGCGAACGCGAGCGCTGCCTGTTTGCCGTCGTCGGCACGGCGACCGAGGAACGCCAGCTGAAGGTCGTCGATCCGCAGCATGGCAACAACCCGGTCGACATGCCAATGGAGGTTTTGCTCGGCAAGCCACCGAAGATGCATCGCGATGTCGTGCATGTGAAGAACGACTTCCCGCCGGTGAACCTGACCGGCATTGCTCTCGACGAGGTTGCGACGCACGTGCTGCGCCTGCCGGCAGTGGCCGACAAATCCTTCCTGATCACCATCGGCGACCGGACCGTCGGCGCCATGTCGGTGCGTGACCAGATGGTTGGGCCGTGGCAGGTGCCGGTTGCGGACTGCGCCGTCACCGCGATGAGCCTCGAAGGTTATCGCGGCGAGGCGATGGCAATGGGCGAACGCACGCCGCTGGCGGTCATCGATGCGCCGGCATCCGGCCGCATGGCGGTCGGCGAGGCAATCACCAATATCGCCGCCGCCTCGATCGTCGACCTGTCCAACGTCAAGCTGTCGGCCAACTGGATGGCGGCATGCGGTCAGCCGGGACAGGACGCGGCATTGTTCGATACCGTGAAGGCGGTCGGCATGGAGCTGTGCCCGGCCCTGGGAATCAGCATCCCGGTCGGCAAGGATTCGCTGTCGATGCGCACGACCTGGCAGGACAACGGAGAAAGCAAATCCGTAACCGCGCCGGTGTCGCTCATCGTGTCGGCGTTCGCGCCGGTGGACGATGTGCGCCGCTCGCTGACGCCGCAGCTGTGCAAGGAGCCGGCCGACACGGTGCTGATCCTGATCGATCTCGGGCGTGGCAAGAACCGCATGGGCGCCTCGGCGCTTGCGCAGGTCATCCAGCAGCTCGGCGACCGTACACCGGACCTCGACCGGCCGGAGGATCTGAAAGCGTTCTTCTCTGCCATCCAGCAGCTCAATGTCGAGCACAAGCTTCTTGCCTACCACGACCGTTCCGACGGCGGCCTGTTCGCCACGCTGTGTGAAATGGCATTCGCGGGACGTTGCGGCGTCTCCGTCAATCTCGATATCCTGACCCTCGAAGGGGAGCATGTCGACGACTGGGGCGATTCCAAGAACTGGGCGACACAGGTCGGCGAGCGCCGCAATGAACTGACGCTGCGCGCCTTGTTCAGCGAGGAGCTGGGCGCGGTAATCCAGGTCCGCGCCGAGCACAAATCCGATGTGATGAACGTCCTGCGCTCCTATGATCTCGGCGCATGCAGCCACATCATCGGGAAGCCGAATCAGAACGATGTCATCGAATTCATGCGTGATGCCAAGGTCATCTACAAGCAGCCGCGCATCGAGCTGCAGCGCGCCTGGAGCGAAACCAGCTGGCGCATCGCGCGCCTGCGGGACAACCCGGCATGCGCGGATGCCGAATACGACCGCATCCTCGATGCCGCCGATCCCGGCATCACGCCGAAACTGACTTTCGATCCGCAGCAGGATGTGGCGGCGCCTTTCATCGCCACCGGCGTCAAACCGAAAGTTGCGATCCTGCGTGAGCAGGGCGTCAATTCCCACGTCGAAACCGCTTACGTGATGCACAAGTCCGGCTTCGTGTCGGTCGACGTACACATGAGCGACCTGATTGCGGGACGGGCGAAGTTAGACGATTTCAAAGGTGTGATCGCAGTGGGCGGATTCTCCTACGGCGATGTGCTGGGCGCCGGTGAAGGATGGGCCAAGACGATTCTGTTCAACAGCAAGCTGGCAGAACAGTTCTCTGTCTTCTTCAATCGCACCGACACGTTTGCACTGGGCATCTGCAATGGCTGCCAGATGATGAGTAACCTGAAGTCGATCATCCCCGGTGCGCACGACTGGCCGAAATTCACCCGGAACAAATCCGAGCAGTTCGAGGCTCGGTTTTCAATGGTCGAGATCGCCGATTCCCCATCGATCTTCATGCAGGGGATGGCCGGTACGCAAACCGCGATCGCCATCGCCCATGGCGAGGGGTATGCGGATTTCTCGCAGACCGGCAATGCCTCGTCGGCCATTACGGCAATGCGTTACATCGATAACAAGGGGCAGGTGACGGAAGCCTACCCCTACAATCCCAACGGTTCGCCGCAAGGGATTGCATCGGTGACCACGCCGGACGGCCGCTTCACCGTGCTGATGCCGCACGCCGAACGCGTGTTCCGTTCCGTCCAGCAGTCCTGGCACCCGGCTTCGTGGGGGGAATGTTCTCCGTGGATGCGCATGTTCCGGAACGCCAGGGTGTGGGTAGGTTGATCAATCTCATGAGTTGATTCCTGATGGCATTGCGAATGCTGATAGGGGGTGGCGGGGCATAGGAAAAATGAATAAAATTCCTGCCTCGCATAGCCGCTTGTTGCATCGGGTTAGCATTTTTCCTCGGTTGATGACAAGTTATACCGGGAACGTTACTTTTGATCATACAAGAGCACGTTCGGCATTTGCAGGTCCCCTGATTCAAGCCCGAAGAATGTGCTGCCACCGATGTTGATCAAAAAAACTCCTTCCCGCGTCCTCCTTATTGATGATGACAGTCTTGCCGCCGAACTGATCCGCCATATGCTTGGCGATGCGGCGGACATCTCCCTCCGGTACGTTTCCGATGCGCGCCAGGCGCAGGCCGCTGCCGCCGAGTTCAAGCCGACCGTTGTACTGGTCGACCTGATGATGCCGTTGATCGATGGCTTCCGTCTGATCCGGCAGTTCCGTGCCGAAGCGGAAACCGAAGATATTCCAATCATCCTGTTATCGTCAGAAGATGGTCCGGAACAGAAAGTCCAGGGATTTGCGGAAGGTGCCAACGACTATCTCGTCAAATGGCCGAACAAGCTCGAACTGGCTGCCCGGGTGCGCTATCACTCCAGCGCCTACCTTGCGCACCGGGAGCGCGATGACGCATTCGTGTCACTGCACGAAAGCCAGGCGGCGCTGCTTGAGCGTACGCGCCAGCTCGAGGAAAGCCAGGCGGCTCTTCACCATGCGCAAAAGATGGAGGCGGTCGGCAAGCTGACCGGTGGCGTCGCCCATGATTTCAATAATGTGCTGCAGATCATCGGCGGCAATCTGCAGCTTCTGAAATACGATACCGCGGACAACGAGGCTGCCCAGCGCCGCATTGCCGCCGCATCGCAAGGTGTTGCGCGCGGCGCGCGGCTCGCGGCCCAGCTGCTTGCCTTCGGCCGCCGCCAGCCGTTGCAGCCAACGGTCATTCACATCGGTGCGCTATTGCGCAGCATGGACGACATGCTCCGTCGCGCCGTGGGCAGCGGGGTTGAAATCGAACTGGCGGTGCCGCAGGACGCATGGAACACGCTGGTCGATGCAAGCCAGCTGGAAAATGTGATCCTGAACCTCGCGATCAATGCGCGTGATGCGATGGGCGAAAAAGGCCGGCTCAGGATCGAGGTCGCCAACGTGACGCTCGATCAGCAGGAAGCCGCGGCGCTCGGACTCGATAACAGCGAATTCCTATCCCTTTCCGTCATCGACAACGGTGAAGGCATGCCGCCCGAGGTGGTGGAGCGGGCATTCGAGCCATTTTTCACCACCAAGCCGAACGGGCAGGGTACCGGGCTGGGCCTGAGCATGGCATACGGCTTCATCAAGCAGACCGGCGGCCATATCGAAATCGATAGTGTTCCGGGGGCGGGCACGACGATCAGGGCGTTGCTGCCAAAGGCCTGCGGGCCGCTGCGTGAGCCGCAGCCGATGGTCATCCGCCCGATGACAGGTGGACGGGAGCGGATTCTGGTTGTGGAAGACGAGCCTGATGTGCGGGTTGCAACGGCGGAACTCCTGTCGTCGCTCGGCTACCAGGTATTGCAGGCGGAAAATGCGCATGTCGCGCTCACCCTGCTGGAGGGGGGCGAGAAAGTCGACCTGATCTTCACCGATGTCGTCATGCCCGGCCCACTCAATAGCGTCGAGCTTGCACAGCGGGCCCAGGTGCTGCTGCCGGGTGTCCAGGTGCTGTTTACCTCCGGTTATACGGAAAACGGCATCGTTCACAAGGGCAGGCTCGATCCGGGGGTCAGCCTGCTTAGAAAACCCTATTCCGAGGAAAGCCTTGCACGGAAGATCCGCCAGTTACTTTGCGGCGATTCGGATGTGAAGGAGAGTGGTGGATCGGCAGAGTAGAGGATGATGGGGCAGCCCCGGCGATGTTTTGCCGCAGTGCCTTGCCCCTTCTTCAGGCGCAGCGCATGCCGCCCGACGGTGTAACAAAATCAGGAACGGCGCATGAAGCGCATTGAACCCGGCGGCGGTTCGTTCAAAACCGCCCAGAAAATACCAAGGTCGGCGATCGCTTTCACGAACTCCTGGAAGTCGACCGGCTTGACCACATAGGCATTTACGCCCAGCTCGTAGCTTCGCAGAAGATCCTGTTCCTCCTTTGACGATGTCAGCATCACCACCGGCAGGCTTTTCAGCGACGGCGTGGAGCGGATGTGGCGCAGCACTTCCAGTCCGTCGACCTTGGGCAATTTCAGGTCCAGCAGAAGCACCGCCGGATTGCCCTCCTGGCGTTTCGCCCAGACGCCCTGCATGCTCAAATAATCCAGCGCTTCCGCGCCGTCCCGCACCACGACCACTTCATTGGCAAGCTGGCTTTTTTCCAGTGCGATCAACGTCAATTCAAGATCGTTGGGATTGTCTTCAACCAGCAGAATCGGTTTAAGCATATCCATCCTCTTCAGTCAGGGGCCGCTGCTTTGGCAGCGAAAAAGAAAAAACGGCGCCGCCGTCGGGGACGCCTTCGGCCCATACGCGTCCACCATGCCGCTCTATGATCCGTTTGACGTTGGCGAGGCCGATACCGGTACCTTCGAATTCTTCCATGCGATGCAGGCGCTGGAATACGCCGAACAGCTTGTGCGCATACTCCATGCTGAAGCCGACGCCATTGTCGCGGATGTGAAAAATATCTTCTATTTCACTATTCTCGTGTGACATGGAAATGACGGGGGTGTCGCGGGTACGCGAGTACTTCACCGCATTTGAAAGCAGGTTGTAGAGTGCGAGCTGCAAGAATGTCGGATCGGCCTGGATGACCGGAAACGGCGAAATCTGCCAGCTCACCCGGGCGCCTTGTGCTTCCTGCATGACGCGGTCCATGGCGGCCTTCACCAGCTCATTCATGTCCGCAGACTGGACCCGGAGTCCGGCTCGTCCCATTTGGGAAAAGCTCAGAAGATCATCCACCAGCTTGCCTGCGAACCGCGCAGAATCCTTGATGTTCTTCAGGAAGCGATTGCTGCGTTCCGATAACTGCTTGCCGTCGAATTCCTGAAGCAGATCGGTGAATCCGACGATATGCCGAAGCGGCGCGCGCAAGTCATGGGACACCGAATAGGAGAACGATTCCAGTTCCTTGTTCGCCCGCCCGAGTTCTTCCGCCAGCTCGGCCATCGCTTCGGCGCGCTTCAGGACGATGCCGAGTACGGCGGTTCGGAACTCCAGCGCGGTTTCGATTTCAGTGTTGCGCCACGGCAGCGATGTCGCATGTACCGTTTCACGCCAGACGGCGAAACTGTTGCGGGGATTGAGCCGCCCGGGGTTCTCGACATCGGCGGCCTTTGCCGCTGCGGTCGGATTGCCGGCCCATTCCACCGTCTGGATGACCTCGGGCCGGAACCAGATCAGGTAGTGCCGGTGAATCTGCGAGATCGGCAAGGCAAGAACGCCGCTCGCCTTCGTCTTGATGCGCTCGCCCTGCGGATAGTGCCGTGTCAGGCTGTCAGTCTGGAAAATATCGCCAGTCAGGTTCGTTCCCAGCCATTCCACCAGCTGCCGGATCTGCTCCTTCGACGGCGCGTCGCCATAGCGCATGATCCTGCCCTCGAATACCAGCGCCGCACCCGAGGCGCTGCCGAAACGCAGCAGCTCATGGGAAATCGACGTCATGTTATCGATGAAATCCGCTCCCTGGCTCAGCGCCGAAAGCATATCGACGACCATTCTTCGCAGATCCAGCCGGGCGTTGTACTCGACGATGTCCTCGCGCGCTTCAATGCGCAGTGCGAGCAGCTGGCCGAGCTGCTCGCACGCGGCCCTGACCTCGAAAGGCACGAATCGGGGTTCGACATGATGACAGGAGATTAAGCCCCACAGCTCGCCCTTTACCACCAGCGAAATCGACATCGATGCCAGCGTCCCCATATTCTTCATGTAGCGCACATGCACCGGCGATACGCTGCGCAGTGCCGAGAATGCGAGGTTGGTCGGCCCGCCGGTAAGCGGATTGGCGGCGGGCACCAATGGCGCCGGAACATAGTTGGCATCGGCAATCAGCCTGATGTGATTGGCCAGATATAGCTCGCGCGCCTGGCGCGGAACGTCGGAAGCGGGGAAGCGCTGATGCAGGTAGGAGTGGTAAGCTTCGTCCTTCGCTTCGGTCAACACATGGCCATGGCCATGTGCATCGAAGCGATACAGCAGCACCCTGCCGAAACCGGTAAGCGACTTGATCTGGTCGACTGCAAGCTGACTCATCGTCTGGACGGAGTCCGCATCGCTGATGCTCGAAATGAACTTGCCCACGACAGGGTAGAGCAGCCGGAAATCGGCACCGGACTGGCGCGATGTCGGCTCGAATTCAAGGATCAGCAAACCGTCGGAGACATGGGCAAGGACGTCAAACGACCCGCTGTGCGCCAACGTCATGGTGCCGAGATAGCAGATGCGCGACTCGATATTCTCGGCAGTGATCCAGGTAAGGAGCTGTTCGCGGTTATTCCTGCCGGTGAGCGCGGCGATATCCTTGCCGATCAATTCTTCAACGGGAACGCCGCTACTAAACAGATAGATATTGCTGCTGGCTTGCAATATCGAAAGATCTTCCCGCCGAACGCCGACCAAAAAACCGTGTGGCTGGATGCTGCCGGGGATATGAATCGGCTCCCGGTCGCACAAGGCGATATCCACCGCTGAATCGTCAATGGGAGAATTGCTCATTGATTGCACCATAAAAAATAGCCGGTTTCGAACTGGCCCTCACACCAAATACATCGAACGCAACGCACGGTCGGCGTGTGCCTTCTCAAGCGGCGCCCCGCAGCTTGAACCATGACGACAACGAAGCAAACGCATCCCGCGCCGCCATCGCCGCCTCGTGTCGTGATGCCTCGTCATTCAGATGTGCCTCGGCACAAGCGACAAAGCTGCGCCATTTGTCCGCGGTCTGCGGGCCGTATCCGAGCAGCCAGCGCGGCGACCAGGAAGACAGGGAATTGGACAGCTTTTTTCGCAGGACTTGTGTGCCCAGTTGCGCACCTTCGATGACATAGGCGGTGCCGATCCGCGCGGCGAGCGTATCGAGGCGGGGTGCGAAACCGCTTGCCGGAAGATCCTCGATTGCGGCATCGTTCATGCCCGCGGCGCGCAGATCCTCTTCGATCCATTGGGATTTTCCGCCACGTTCGGCGGCGCGCATGTTTTCAGGCCATGGCGCGTTCCAGAGCTGTTCTTCAAACGGGGCCATCCAGCCGAGCAGGGCGGCAGCATAAGAAAGATATTCGGATTGTCCTGCGCCGGGAGCAGCCACCAGCAGGGACTGTTCGAGGCCCTGATGCAGGTCGCTGGTTGCTTTCCGCATTGCGTCCAATGCGGAGGCAGGGGGTGATAAATCCATCGTGTTTATTGAGTAAGCGCTTGGAGACAATTCGAGCCGCCTGGGCTCGGCGAGGTCAACAGAATTTTACTACCTGAAATCCCGCTCATTCAACTTGAGCAGCCGCGGCGACCCGCGTTTGCAAACAAAAAGGGCGCTTGTCGAAAAGCGCCCTTTCGCTTGGCGGAACAGCGATTACTGGATCTTCGCTTTTTCGCGCAGCTGCTGCTGGAACGCTTGCAGCTTCTTCTGCTGCAGCGATTCGGCGATCTGCGGTTTGACTTCGTCCATTGCCGGAATCTTGGCGGCGCGGACGTCTTCCAGTTTGATCACGTGAAAACCGAACTGCGTCTTGACGGGAGTTTCGGTGATCTGGCCTTTTTGCAAACCGGTCATCGCATCCGAGAATGGCTTTACGAACGACGCGGGAGAAGCCCAGTCAAGGTCGCCGCCGTTGGCAGCCGAACCGGGGTCTTTCGATTGCTTCGCCAGATCTTCAAATTTGGCGCCGCCTTTCAGCTTCGCGATGATGCCCTTGGCATCCTCTTCCTTTTCAACCAGGATGTGGCGCGCACGGTATTCCTTGTCGCCAGCCTGGGCCTTGAACTTGTCGTACTCGGCCTGGACTTCAGCGTCGCTGACCGGGTTCTTCTTGAGGTAATCGGCGACGAGCGCGCGGATAACGATCGACTGACGGGCAATCTCCACCTGATTCTTTACATCCGGGCTATTGCTGAGGCCCCGCTTGTCGGCTTCCTGAATCAGGATTTCACGGTTGATCAGTTCTTCCTTGACCATGTTGCGAAGCTGCGGCGAGTCCTGCTGTCCTTGCGTCGAAAGCTGCTTGATCAGCGCATCTGCACGTGAAGAAGGAACTGGCTTGCCGTTGACGACGGCAAGGTTCTGCGCCATGGCCGGAAACGCTGCGGCGGCAAGAAGAATCATCAACAGGCGAGCGGGTTGTAAAGTCATTGTTCGGTCCTAATGCGTAATTAATTAAGTGTAGAAGATTGAGTGTCAGTCTCTATACGGGTTAAACAGTCATCCTGGCAGAGCTTACTACAGGTTGAATATCGGTGACGCCTGGCGAAGTCAGTCAGCCACGTCCTGTTTTTTTTGAATTTCGGACGGTGCCAATGCATTGATGGCAAGCGCGTGGATTTCGGCCTGCATCATGTCGCGCAGGCAATCATACACCAGCCGATGTCGCGCAACGCGGTTCAGGCCCTCAAAACGAGCTGATATCAGATGTAGTCGATAGTGGCCGCCACCCGTTGCAGCACCCGGATGACCGGCATGCAGGTGGGACTCATCGGCCAATTGACATTCAAGCGGTGAAAAAGTTGCAACCAGCCGGGAACGTATTTTTTCGAGGCGGTCGCTCAACTTGGGTCCTTGATATGCTTGGAAAGAAACATGCTCTGCGCAATGATGAACGCGAACATCAGTCCAGTGAAGCCGAACAGCTTGAAATTCACCCATATTGCGGTCGAGAACGAGTAGGCGACGTAGAGGTTCAGCACACCCATGACAGCAAAAAAGCCGGCCCAGACCAGATTAAGGCGCTGCCATAACGGGTCGGGCAGCATGATCTGCTTTTCCATCATCAGACGGATCAGGTTTTTCCTGAACAATGCTTGACTAATCAGCAACGCGGCACCGAAGATCCAATAGAGCACCGTCGGCTTCCATTTAATAAAGGTCTCGTTATGGAAGTAGATCGTCGCGCCCCCAAAGACGGTGATGATCGCCAGCGAGACCCAGAGCATGCCGTCAACCTTCTTCCGGCGCAGCAAAAGGTAGCCGATCTGTCCCAGTGTCGCAAGAATTGCAACGGCGGTGGCGAGCATGATCGGCGCCTGATCCAGTGCCGCCACGCCACCCGAAACGATGCCCGCAAGGTCTTCCTGCACAACGGACTGCGCAGCGGCGGGATTGCCTTCCCCCCATTTGAATACGCCGAAAAACAGGATGACGGGGAACAGATCAAACAGGAACTTCATACCGGATTGTCGTCTTTCACAGGTAGTGGATCGAAGCGCAGCGACGCGGAGTTGATGCAATAACGCAATCCCGTGGGGGGCGGGCCATCCGGAAAGACATGCCCGAGATGCGCGTCGCACACATTGCACAGGATTTCGGTGCGTATCATGCCATGGCTGCGGTCGATGCGCTCGACTACGTTGTCGGGATTGAGCGGCTCGAAGTAGCTGGGCCAGCCGCAACCGGAGTCGAACTTGGCATCGGACTCGAATAACGGGGTGTTGCAGCAAACACAAGTATAAATGCCATGCTCATGATGATCCCAGTAGCGGCCGGTGAATGCGCGCTCGGTGCCTGCATGGCGGGTTACCTGGTACTGGATCGGGTCCAGCAGGGATTTCCATTCTTCGTCGCTCTTGCGGATTTTTTCTGTCATGAGGAACAACTCACTTCAAGGTGGCTTGCCCAGTCGGGCGGAAGGGCGGCATAGGCTTCGTTTTCCGGCTGCTCGTCGAAGGGTTTTTCGAGCAGCTTCAAAAGGCGCTCGGTCTCGGAAAAATCCTTGTCCTGTGCTTTCTGGATGGCGACCTGTGCCAGGTAGTTTCGGAGCACATATTTTGGGTTGACCGCGTTCATCGCAATTTTGCGTTGGACATCGTCGCTGTTTTCCTGCCGCAGCCGTGCGCGGTACTGTGTTGCCCAGGCATCGAATGCGGGACGGTCGATGAACAGATCCCGCAGCGGCTCGTCGGCGGACGTATTGTCGAGGGCAAGACTGCCGAGGCGGCGGAAGAACAGCGTGAAATCGACATGGTTGTTCTGCATCAGACCGAACATGGCGTCAAACAACTTGTCATCATCGGGCTGCGAGGAACGCAATCCGAGTTTTTGATGCAGCAGCCGGTCGAAATGTTGCTGGTATTCCGGCTTGTAGACTTCCAGCGCCGCCTGCGTGATATCGACGTCACCGATCAGCGGCAAGAGTGCCTGGCCGAGTGCGTAGCAATTCCATTGGCCGATACCTGGCTGCATCTGGTAGGAATATCGCCCCTGCTGGTCGGTATGGTTGCAGATATGCCGGGCGTCGAACGCTTCCATGAACCCGAAGGGGCCGTAATCGATAGTCAGCCCGAGGATCGACATATTGTCGGTATTCATGACGCCGTGCATGAATCCGACCGCCTGCCACTGCGCCATCAGGCGCGCGGTGCGGCGGGTGACTTCGGCAAGGAACGCTTCATAGGGATTGGCGGCATCGCGCAGCTCAGGATAGCAGCGATCGATGGTGTAGTCGGCGAGTGTCTGCAGCTCGTCCTTGCGGTCGTTGTAGAACCAATGCTCGAACGAGCCGAACCGGATGAAGGTCGGTGCCATGCGCGTAGCGATGGCACTGGTCTCCGGCGTTTCGCGCAGCACGCGCATATCGGAGCCGATGACGCATAGCGCGCGTGAGGTTGGAATGCCGAGCGCGGCCATCGCTTCGGAGCAAAGGAACTCGCGGATGGATGAGCGCAGCACCGCGCGGCCGTCACCCATGCGGGAGTAGGGCGTCATGCCGGCGCCCTTCAGTTGCAATTCCAGTGCGCCGGGGTGCGGAGTGCCCGGGGCGGGAACGTCCCCAAGCAGAAGCGCGCGGCCATCGCCGAGCTGGCCTGCCCATACGCCGAACTGATGGCCGGAGTAAACCGCCGCAAGCGGAGCCGACCCCTCGGGCACCCGATTGCCGGCGAATGTTTCAACGAAAAGCGGATTGTTAAATTCGCGCGTGTCGAAATCAATGAGTGCCGCCGCGGATTCACTTGCACAGACCAGATATGGGGACGGCACCGGTGTCGGCATGAGCCGCGTATAAAACGCTGGAGGCAACCCGGCAAACGAGTTGAGAAACGGTAACGTGTCGGTGCGAAAACTGCCGTTCGGCAGGCCGGGTGCATTCATGTCGGTTCCTTGCTTGGTGGGACGCTGGTAGCACTGGGCCGTGCGTCAAGTCTCACTTTGAACCGGGGCAGCGAGATACGTTCCGGATAGGCGAGGCGAGTCAGTTCGTCCGCCTTCTTGATGGAAACGCGGCCATACTTGGTTTGCACCAGGCCGGCCTGTTCCCAGGTGCGCAGAAGCTTGGCGATGCTCTGACGGGATTTGCCGAGCAGGTGGCCGAGTTCCTCCTGGGTGAGCGGCACTTCGCGTCCGCGGGAAGTCGTGGCGGCGTTCATGGCCGACGGCTCGAACTGCGCGAGTTCGAGCAGCCTTCTTGCCAGGCGCTGCGCCAGCGGCGCGATCGCCGCCTCTTCGACGAGGTCGAATGTCGCTCGCAGGCGCAGGCTCAGCATGCGGGCGAAACGTTCATAAATGATCGGATGCTTGGCCAGCAAGCGCTTGAAATCCGACTTCGCATGGAATAGAACGACTGTGGGTCCGGATGCTCGACCGTCATGTGTTCGCGGCAGGCCATCGAAAATCGACAGTTCGCCGAACCAGTTCGGTGCTTCCAGCACCGCGATGGTGGTCGCATAGCCGTCGGCGGTCGTGCGCGAGAAGCGCACCGAACCGCTGGCAATCGTGTAAAACCCGTCGCATGCCGCCCCCCGCGCATGCAGCAGCGTGCCGTCCTTCACCGCGCGCAGGCTTCCGGCGGCGGCGGCCTCCGCGATGATGTCATCCGGAAAATTGGCCAGCCATGACGAGCGCAGCAGCGCGATCTTATCGATGTCGGGAGTGACCCTGTTTGTCATGGCAAATGTAAAAAAATTGACAGTCTTCCGCAATGGACTATATGGATACTGACCCTATGCGAACGCGTGCGCCGCGTCGCCTCGTATGCAACCCGTATTTTGACAGAGAAGAGGAAACCCGATATGAACGCCCCTGAAAAACTCCAAATCCCCTCGATCCAGGACCGGGTTTCCCCGGAGGAATGGCAAGCCCGTGTTGACCTCGCCGCCTGCTACCGCCTGGTGGCGGACTTTGGCTGGAGCGACCTGGTGTTCACGCATATCACCGCGCGCGTGCCGGGCACCGAGGACCAGTTCCTGATCAATCCCTACGGCATGATGTTCGACGAGATCACCGCGTCGTCGCTGGTCAAGATCGACATCAATGGCAACAAGGTGGAGGACTCGCCATTCCCGGTCAATCCCGCCGGCTTTACGATTCACTCCGCAATCCATGCCGTACGGCATGATGCGCAGTGCGTATTGCATGTTCACAGCATCAACGGCGTGGCGGTGTCGGCACAGAAAAACGGCGTTCTGCCGCTGTCGCAGCAGTCGATCTTCGTGTTGTCGAGTCTTGCCTATCACGATTATGAGGGCGTGGCGCTGAACGACGAAGAAAAGCCGCGCCTCGTCGCGGATCTGGGCGACAAGAACTATCTGATGCTGCGCAATCACGGATTGTTGACCATCGGCAAGACCATCGCGGATGCCTTCGTCAATATGTATATCTTCGAAGCAGCATGCATGATCCAGATCCGCGCCCAGGCAGGCGGCGGGGAACTGATCCCGATTCCGGCGGCGATCATCAACGGCGCGCAGCAGTCGGCGAAAAAGGTCACCAAGTCGCAGGGCGGCATGCTGGCATGGCCCGCACTGTTGCGTCGCCTTGATCGCCTCGATCCATCCTACCGGACCTGATCCCTACAATAACGACGGAGACATTCATGCAAGAGAAAGCCACCTTCCGCGACATGCAGCAGAGCACCGCCGAAGACTGGAAAATCATTTCCAGGGAATTCAAACCTTATGCCGCTGCGCTGCCGGACCGGGTGCTGGCCCATCTTCGGCTGCTGGAAGGCGACTGCGGCGGCTTCGCCGTCGATCGCCTTACCCACAGCCTGCAGACCGCGACCCGGGCCTTCCGCGACGGACGCGACGAGGAATATGTGATCTGTGCGCTGCTGCACGACATCGGCGATACGCTCGGCAGCTTCAATCACCCGGACATCGCTGCGTCGATCCTCAAGCCCTTCGTCAGCGAAGAGAATTTCACCATGGTGGAAAAGCACGGCATCTTCCAGGGCTATTACTTCTTCCATCATCTCGGCATGGACCGAAATCTGCGCGAACAGTTTGCGGGGCAGAAACTGTATGACATCACACTCGAGTTTTGCGAAAAGTATGATGCGCCGGCGTTTGACCCCGATTACGACACCTTGCCCTTATCGTTTTTCGAGCCCATGCTGCGCCGCGTAATGGCGCGACCCAAAAATTCAATCTACAAAGCGGTTACGGAGGAAAAAGTCGCGTAGGTGACATTGATGCGGCGCACCATCGAAAGTCGTTGACGGTTTAGTACGGTCGTTCAAAAATCATGCCTTGATTAGAAAAACCATTCTAATGGGCGTCTAACAAAATGATTGAACGCCAGCGTAGCGTTCTCTGGCAGGCACGCGTCTGCCAGAGGCATTTTGTTAGACGCTCGTATAACGACAGGAGACATGATGGCGCAGTATCCGATGAGCCCCCTGATGGGGCAGATGATGAGCCAGCCTTTGCTCATCTCCAGCATCATCCAACATGCCGACCGATATTTCGGTGCGAATGAAATAGTTTCACGGCGCGTGGAAGGTGACATTCACCGCTATACCTACCGCGATTGCCACCGCCGTTCGCGCCAGATGGCGAACGCACTCGGCGGCTTCGGCGTAAAGATGGGCGACCGCGTCGCCACCCTGGCATGGAACGGCTACCGGCACATGGAGCTGTACTACGCGATTTCAGGTTCCGGCGCAGTCATGCATACCATCAACCCGCGCCTGCATCCCGAACAGATTGCATACATCGTCAATCATGCCGAAGATCAATACCTGTTCTTCGACATGACCTTCCTTCCGCTGGTGGAAGCATTTGCCGCCCACTGCAAGACGGTAAAAGGCTTCGTGATGATGTGCGACCGCGATCGCATGCCGCAGGAAACCAAGGTTCCCAACCTGATGTGCTATGAAGATTTGATCGAGAAAAACTCGGCAGATTATGAATGGCCGCTGTTCGATGAGAATTCCGCGTCGAGCTTGTGCTATACGTCGGGCACGACCGGCAATCCGAAGGGCGCGCTGTATTCCCATCGCTCCACGATCCTGCATTCCTATGCATCGACGATGCCCGACGCACTCAACGTGTCCGCACGAGATGCGGTATTGCCAGTAGTGCCGATGTTCCATGTGAATGCATGGGGCCTGCCGTATTCCGTGCCGCTCACCGGCGCAAAGATGGTATTTCCGGGCCCGGCGCTCGACGGCAAGTCCTTGTTCGAGTTGTTCGAGCAGGAGCAGGTCACCTTTTCCGCCGGTGTTCCCACCGTGTGGCTCGGCCTGCTGACCTATGTCGGCCAGAACAACCTCAAGTTCTCCAGTTTCAAGCGCACCGTGATCGGCGGGTCCGCCTGTCCGCCTGCGATGATGAAAACCTTCCGCCACCAGTACGGCATCGAAGTGGTGCATGCATGGGGCATGACGGAGATGTCGCCTCTCGGTACGGCGTGCACGCTGCAAAGCCGCCATCTGAAGCTGTCCGACGAAGAGCAGCAAGCGGTGCTGGAGAAGCAGGGGCACGCGATCTACGGTGTCGACATGAAGATCGTCGACGATGCCGGCAAGGAACTGCCGTGGGACGGCAAGACATATGGCAACCTGTACGTGAAGGGGCCATGGATCATCAGCAGTTATTTCAAGAATGAAGGCGGCGACGTGCTGGAAAACGGCTGGTTCCCGACCGGCGACGTTGCCACCATCAGCCCCGAAGGCTACATGCAGATCACCGACCGCAGCAAGGATGTCATCAAATCCGGCGGCGAATGGATCGGCACCATCGACCTTGAAAACATCGCGATGGCACACCCTGCTGTTCAGCAGGCTGCCTGCATCGGCATCTTCCATCCGAAGTGGGACGAGCGCCCGCTGCTGGTCGTGGTCAAGAAGCCGGGCGTCGAAGTGACCAAGGAAGAACTCATCAAGTTCTACGACGGCAAAATCGCAAAATGGTGGACGCCGGACGACGTAACCTTTGTCGATGCGCTGCCGATCGGCGCCACCGGCAAGATCCTCAAAAACAGGATAAGGGAGCAGTTCAAGGAGTACAAACTGCCTACGGCATAACTTCTTGCATTCGAATTTCACAGCAACACCAACAGGCCGACGGCCAGTGTTTATTTCAGTATCCACATAAAAGGAAGAGACAGATGATGAAAATGATTCGCCCCTTGGTTCTGGCATGCTCGGTTGCAGCCGCCTTTGCTGCTCCGGCCGCGCACGCAGATACGATCAAGATTGCGATGATCGAAACCATGTCGGGCGCATTTGCTCCGATTGGACAGAACCAGTTGAATACATTCCGTATGTTCACGGAAATGGCGAACCAGCAGAAATGGGCCGGTAACCACACATTCGACGTGCAGGCTTTCGACGGCAAGGGCAGCCCGCAGGAATCGCTGAACCAGCTGAAGACCGTCATCGATCAGGGTTATCGCTTCATCGCCCAGGGCAACGGATCCGGCGTCGCAGCCGCATTGATCGACGCGGTCAACAAGCACAACGAACGTAACCCGGGCAAGGAAATTGTTTTTCTGAATTATTCCGCGATCGATCCGGATCTCACCAACAGCAAGTGCAGCTTCTGGCACTTCCGCTTCGACGCCAACTCCGATATGAAGATGGAGGCGCTGACCTCCTACATGGCGAAGGACCAGAACATCAAGAAGGTCTACATCATCGGTCAGAACTATGCACACGGCCACCAGGTGACGCGTGCAGCGAAGGATTACCTGAAGCGCAAGCGTCCTGACGTCCAGATCGTGGGCGATGACCTGCATCCGATCGCGCAAGTGAAAGATTTCGCGCCTTACGTCGCAAAGATCAAGGCTTCGGGTGCCGATTCGGTCATTACCGGCAACTGGGGCGCCGACCTTGCGTTGCTCGTGAAGGCCGCCAAGGATGCCGGCCTGACCGCGAAGTTCTACACCTATTACGGCGGCACAACCGGCGTTCCGACGGCGATGGGTGGCGCGACCGAAGGATTGGTCAAGCAGGTTGCATACTGGATACCGAACAACGAGACATTCGCCGGCAAGGAAATCGTCGAAGCGTTCAAGAAAAAGTACAACGACGACTTCTATGTCAGCGATATCTATACCATCATGCAGATGGTAGGTAAGGCAGCCAAAGACACGAATTCCGTCGATCCGGTCAAGATCGCCTTTGCCATGGAAGGCATGAAGGTCAAGGCCATCAATGGTGACGTGGAAATGCGTGCAGCGGACCACCAGTTGCAGCAGCCGCTCTACATCTCGACCTGGACCAAGGTCGACGGCAAGAAGGTCAAGTACGATCAGGAGAACACCGGTTACGGCTGGAGCAACGATCAGAAGATCGATAGCTACGTCGCGTCGCAGCCGACCTCCTGCCAGATGAAGCGTCCGTCCAAGTAAGCCGCTTGACGACGATGCGGCAGATAGTTTGCCGCATCGTCCCCGCGGAGATAATCGATGTCATCTAATCCACGCCCCTGAACGTTGAAGCAGGTAGGCGTCGCCATGGTGTGAAGCACCGTGCCGATTTCGTGATCAAGCATTCCCCGCATGCCGAATTGCCTGGAAGCCAGAAGGTTCGGCCTGCGTGAAATGCACCATCATCGCGCAAATCGAGCGCGTAACGTGTCTTAGCTTTACAGCGGGTACAACCGCCGATATTCTATAAACTCAATATCTATAAGGAAGAGACAAATGACACTCAAGTTACGTCCACTCGTAATGGCCCTGTCGGTGGCAGCTGCTTTCTCCTCGGCTGGCGCACAGGCGGAAAACGTCAAAATGGCGTTCATCGATCCTCTCTCAGGCCCCTTCGCACCAGTCGGCCAAAACATTCTCAGAAGCTGGCAACACGTAGCCGAATTGGCCAACAAGGAGAAGTGGGGCGGCGAACATACCTTTGAAGTCGTCGGCTTCGATAACAAGGCCAGCCCGCAAGAATCCTTGACGCAAGTAAAGACGGCGATCGACCAGGGCTATCGCTATCTCATTCAAGGCAATGGTTCCGGTGCGGCAGCCGCGATCCTGGATGCGGTCAACAAGCATAACGAGCGCAATCCCGGCAAGGAAGTCATCTTCATCAACTATGCGGCGGTCGATCCCGATCTGACCAACAGCAAGTGCAGTTACTGGCACTTCCGCTTCGATGCCAACTCGGATCAGAAGATGGAGGCGATGACGACCTACATGCAGCAGAACCAGAATATCAAGAAGGTCTACATCATTGGCCAGAACTATGCGTTCGGGCATCAGGTTACTCGTGCCGCAAAGGACTATCTGAAGCGCAAGCGTCCGGATATCCAGATCGTCGGCGATGACCTTCATCCGATCGGGCAGGTCAAGGACTTTTCTCCCTATGTTGCGAAGATCAAGCAATCCGGGGCGGATACGGTGATTACCGGCAACTGGGGTGCCGATCTGGCGTTGCTGATCAAGGCCGCGAAGGATGCGGGACTGGAAGCCAACTTCTACACGTATTACGGCGCGACCACCGGCGTTCCTACCGCAATGGGCGCGGCCGGCGAAGGCAAGGTGAAGTCGGTCGGCTACTGGAACGTCAACAACGAGAAGTTTGTCGGACAGGAACTCGTCGAAAGCTTCAAGAAGAAGTACAACGACGATTATTATGCGATGGCGACTTACACCGCGGTTGGCATGCTGGCCCAGGCATTCAAGACGGCCAAATCAACCGATCCGGTCAAGGTGGCACCTGCCCTGGAAGGCATGAAGTACAAGAGCCTGAACGGCGAAGTCGAGATGCGCAAGACGGATCACCAGTTGCAGCAGCCTTTGTATATCTCCACATGGACCAAGGTGAACGGCAAGGATGTGAAGTTCGACCAGGAAAACACCGGCTACGGCTGGAAGACCGACGTCAAACTTGATACCTACGTTGCAGCCCAGCCGACGTCCTGCCAGATGAAGCGTCCTGGCGGTTAATCAGTACCAAATGTGCGGCGTGACACCGGGAGGGTGTCGCGCTGCTTTTTTTTCGTTCAAAAAAGTACGGTCGTACAAGAATATTCCGAATAGGGGCACTACGTGGAGTTCACGCTAATTACTTTGCTTAACGGTTTGAGCTATGGGCTCTTGCTGTTCATGCTTTCGTCGGGTCTGACGCTTATTTTCAGCATGATGGGTGTGCTGAATTTCGCGCATGCCAGTTTCTACATGCTCGGCGCTTACTTCGCGTACGCAATCAGTACCACGATCGGCTTCTGGCCCGCACTCGTGGTGGCGCCACTTCTGGTCGGCGTCATAGGCGCGGTTGTCGAACGCTATGGCCTGCGTTCGGTGCACAAATTCGGACATATTCCCGAATTGCTGTTTACCTTCGGCCTGTCGTATGTGCTGGTCGAACTGGTGCAGCTTATCTGGGGCAGGGCGGCCGTGCCTTACCCGATCCCTGCCGAACTCGATCGTTCCC